>JAFRLN010000123.1 GCA_017431175.1 Mogibacterium sp. | reverse complement strand
CGCGCGCATCATATCCACACAGATCCGGCCGTTTGCTGCACGGTCGGTAGTGATTCCGTACATGGCAAGTATTGCGGATATGATCTCCCAGTTGACATCATTATCCTCGGCTATAAGGATGTGCAGCCCCTGCAGATCGGAGTAATCATCCTCAGGTTCAACGGATCTGGACTCTTTCCCGATAAGATCATTGATTTTATCATAGAGAGTAGATCTGAAAAGCGGCTTGCTGACAAAGGCGTTCGCTCCCGCCGCTTTTGCCTTATCCTCTATATACGACCAGTCATATGCGGAGATCAGAAAAATCGGAAAATCTGCATCTATCACTGCCCGGATGCGCCTGATTGTCTCAAGGCCGTCTATTTCAGGCATTCTCCAGTCAATGATGACAGCATCGTAATCACGTCCGGAAATATGCCTGTGCTCGATCATACCGAGCGCTTCCAGTCCGTTTTGCGCCTGCTCCGCTGATGCGCCGAGAGACTCAAGAATGTCAACCGTTGTCTGAAGCATATACTCATCGTCATCAACGATCAGAACGTCTACGGAATCAAGCTGCATGTCTTCGCGCTGCCTGTCAGCTTCAGGAATATCCAGCACAACTGTGAAGGTTGTTCCCTTGCCCAGCTCACTCTGGCATTCAATCGTTCCGCCAAGCAGATCAACCATCTGTTTTGTAATCGCCAGACCAAGTCCGGTTCCCTGAATGCTGTTTACACGGCTGTCTATCTGCCTCGAGAACGGCTGATACATGTTTTCCATGTATTCCGGACTCATACCGATGCCCGTATCTGCCACGGTATAAGTCAGCTTTACGCAGCCCGGCTTATCGCTCTTTTCCTGATGCAGCTCAACACTGACACGTCCGCCCGGTTCCGTGTATTTGATCGCGTTGGAGAGAATATTGATATAAATCTGGTTCAGACGGAGCTGGTCTGTATACAGATACTCCATTTCCATCTGATTGGTGTTGAAGCTGAATTCTATATTCTTTTCCTTGACCATCGGCTGTGAAACCGTTACCAGATTCTCGACAGTTTCTACGATAGAGAACGTCAGAGGACTCAGTTTCAGTTTTCCGCTCTCCACCTTTGATATATCCAGAATGTCGTTTATCAGTGTCAGCAGATGATTGCTGGCAAGGCTGATCTTGCGGAGGTTTTCTCCTGTCGCCTCAACATCCCCGAGATTCTTCTCGGCAATCGTCGTAAGGCCTATGATGGCATTCATCGGAGTACGGATATCGTGAGACATTGTGGAGAGGAAGTCGGTCTTTGCCTTATTTGCGGACTCCGCTTCCCTGGCTGCGATCTGAAGGCGCTTATTAAAGTAAAGTATATAGAGCAGATCAGCAAGGAACAGAATCAGCAAACCGGCAGAAACAACTCCTACCAGCAGCCAGTTTTCGGTATTTGCATGAAGATACTTTGCCGGTACCAGTCCCAGCAGTGTCCATCCTGCAGTAGCCGAGACAGGGGTGAATGCAAGTATGCACTCCTGTTCGTGCGAATTGAGCATTGAAACAGAACCTGTAGATGAAGTGATTCTGTCGAACAATTCACCCGACGATTCAGGATCCGTTGAATTATAGGATTTGTAGAACTCAAAAAAGCTGGAATTTTTAAAGCTGTCTCCTTTAAGGATATAATCACCGTTTCCATCGATCATAGACAGCTCCGCGTTCATCAGATCTGTCTGCGGAAAAACCCATTTCTGTTCCAGCACCGAGACAGGGATAACCCTCAGCAGGACCGCATCTGCGGAAGTATCGTTTTCCGGGTCATGCAGCTTAACAATATTGCAGAAAGCAAGTGACTGCTCTCCATTCATAGGGTTGGTGTAGGCACGGGTTATGTTGATTGACTTCCCGATTTCATCTATCCAGTCCACTTTCTTCAGTAGATCTACCCGTTCATATGAAACAACATAGTCATCGGCCGTACCCTGTTTTGGACGTGT
>JAFRLN010000122.1 GCA_017431175.1 Mogibacterium sp. | reverse complement strand
GTCTACTACGTCGTTTTCAAACTTTACGATCTCAGAGATGGTTGCTCCGGATATATTACCGGTCTGATGGAGTGTGCCGTCGATAACTGCATATCTGAACAGCTTTCCGTTTCTGTCATAGTCCTTGTTTGGCTCAAGTCCCTTGATGCCTGACATCTCAGCTGTAGCCTTGAGACATGCATCCGGGTCGCCTATGAAGTGATAGTCGTACTGGTCAGCAGTCGACTTGATGAGGCCGAAGTGGGCATCCACAAAGTCGAATCCGCCTGCCATCTGCATCATGAATGGTCCGAATACCATGCATACGCTGTTGACCTTGTCAGGCATTGCTCCGTATGTCTGCAGGACAGTTGCTGTTCCTGCGGAATATCCTATCAGGTTGAGGCTGTCCTTCTGGACGAACGAGAGATTGTTCGCATACTGCGCTGTTGTAATAGCCTGTACGCCTCTGTCGATATCCGGGTCGGACTCGCCGCCGCCCTGAAGATCCGGCGAGAGTACTACGAAACCTCTTCTTGCAAGCTCCATGCTCCATGTATCGTTGGAGTGAGCATGGTTGGAACGTCCATGATAGATGACTGCTGCAGGAGCAGGCGTCTCGTCAGTTGCGTTCTCCGGAATGTAGATCAGTGAGCTCACTGATGTTCCATCCTGTGAATTAAGATAGATCCTCTCGATATGGACTTTGCCCCAGGAAGTCTGGAATCCCCAGATGCAGATCGAGCACACAAGCAGAATCAGCATCGTTACCGAGAAGAACCTTACGGCTTTTTTCCTTTCAGTCTGTTTGTCTTTCATTTCTGTTCACCCTTCTGTTTCATACATCCTTGAACGTGTATTTTCTGATAGAGTTGTGTTCATTGACTGAATCTTATTTCCTCACAGGGCTTCGTTCAACGGAAGTGGCATATCTGCAATTATGCTGTCCTAAGTGCAGACCCGGAGCAGTCTACACCTGTTCAGACAGCAAAAAAAGAGGGGCATGCCGCCCCGTGAACCGGTCCAGAGACCGTGCTTTTACTCTGATTCCGGCAGCATGATGACCAGCGTGAACAGCCGGCTGTCGTTGTCTGCCTTTACATTTACCGTGCCGCCGTATCTGCTTACCGCGTTGCGGATGCTGCTGATCCCTATGCCGTGCATGTCCGCGTCCTTCTTGCTCGTCACCGGATCGCCGTTGTTCAGCTCCACAGTGCCGGCAAAGCGGTTCTGGAATCTGATCACGGTGTTATTCGCAAAAGTACTGCTTTTTATGAACAGGAATCTCCCGTTGTCACCTTCTTCTGTGTTCCGCAGCGCTTCAATCGCGTTATCGACAGCATTTCCGAAAATCGTGACAAGATCCACAGCCCTGATATGATCCAGTCTTTCAAGATCAAGACACACATTGAATCTTATCCCGTCAGCATACGCCAGCTGTATCTTCTCAGAGAGGATGGCATCCACCGTTTCGTTTCCGGTCCTGACCTGTGTCTCATATCCTTCGAACTTCGGCAGAAGCTCACTGAGATAATCATTGATCTCCCCTTCACTTCCCGCCATGCTGCGGATCGCAAGCAGATGATTCTTGACATCGTGATAGAGCCTGCGGATGTCTCCGGCAGCCTGCATCTCACGTTTTGCACTCCTTACTTCATACTGCAGCACCATCTGTTCATGCTCAGCCGCTTCCTTCTCCCTGAGCAGAAGCCTGCTGTAGTCGTAGAGCAGTATCACAAGATAAAGGCCGATCGACGTGACAAGCGAGAATGAGATCATGGCCGTCCTGTTGCCGCCGAGACTCAGTTCCCTGACAGCTGTCAGTATCCACTTGAAATACACCATGATGAAGAGTACCAGGCTCATCATTATCGTTCTCTGCCTGTCTATCGTGTCTATCTTTTCAGGTCTGATCAGCCTGCGCGTCACTGCCGCAAGCGTAAGTTCTGTCGCTGCAACGATGGCAAGGCCTATGAGATATCCTGAACCCTTCGTCTCATGCGGAGGAGTTACCGTCCCGTACGTCATCATTATCATTCTCAGGTTCTGAGAAGTAAGATATATCGCGGTAAAGATCGCAGCGAGATAAGCTGCGACCTTAGGCGTGCAGTCCTTGTTCATGAGAAGCCAGCACATCACCGGGAGAAGATGCATCAGCATCCTCAGGATCTGTATTGCCAGATTCTCCATCGAAAAAACGCTTACCGCTGCGTTTAGCGGTGTCATGTAGATCGCAAGCAGCACCAGGAGCGGCAGGAATCCTGCTGTCCTCGCAGCCCTTCTGCCCAGGATCTCCCTGCGTTCAGGCATTTTGCTGAAGAACCATAAAAGGATCGCCGCTTCAGCCGCGAATGAGAGTATGTCTATTAAAGATCCGGTTATTATTCCGTTGTCCATAGCTGTTTTAGCAAAATTCAGATCCGTTCTCCGAGGTATTCCGACAGATCGTTAAGAAACGACTTGCGCTTTCTCTGGCTTATTGGGATCGTGTTCCCGTCTTTCAGGAGTATGTCTGTCTGCCGTATCTCCTGTATCGAGTCAGCAGACACAAGGAAGCTCGCGTGGCATCTGAAGAATCCGAACTCTTTCAGCTGCTCTTCGAGCTCACGGATCGGGCATCTGTATTCACTGATCTCTCCGTTTATGCACAGGCTTATGTAGTGTCCCCTCACCTCGCAGTAGCTGATCTGTGAGACCGGAACGCGGTAGGACTTGCCTGATGACTTTATGGTAATTACGTGATCCTTCCCGCGGCTCTGCTCTATGCGTTTCACCGCGTCACCGATCTCATGGGAGAACTCCACATAGCTGACCGGCTTGCGTATGAAGCCAAACGCGCGCACCTTGTATCCTTCTATCGCGCGCGGATACATAGTGGTGATGAATATGAGACACACCTTGGGATCAAACTCTCTTAGTCTCCTGGCAGCATCCATGCCGTCTGTTCCGGGCATGTAAATATCCAGCAGCAGCAGATCAAGCTTCTCAGGATATCTGTTCAGAAGCTCATCCGCAGATGTAAACTCTGCTATCTCAATATCTGTGCCGGTCTCAGAACCATAACGCCTGAGAGCTTTTACGATCGACTCCCTTACAGGTCTTTCATCATCACATACGGCGATCCGGATCATATCTTTCTCCTTATGAATACTTATCCCCCATAGATTTTATCGTCAAAAAATGCGCGGCACAACATCCGTGTCACAACTGCATGAAAAAATGTCCCAGGTGCACGGCTTTTAACAGCAGCGAAAAGCACCTGCCTCCCGGTCTTTCATGACCGGACAGCGCAGGTGCTTTCATATTGTTCAGATTTTATTCGGCAGCTTCCTCAGGGTCATCGGATTCGAATCCTGAAAAAACAGGTACTCCGGTATATTCCTTGAGTTCCTCCTCGCCTCTGAGAGCTCTGAGAGCTCCCTCTGCGAGTGCTTCCATCTCAAAGTCTCCGCCATATGCTTTCACAGGAGCGATCCATTCAGTGTATTTGCGAATGTTCTCTACAAACTCCTCGTCGTTGCTGACTCCGCCGGTAAGGATGATCGCGTCGACTTTTCCCTGAAGGACACAGGCATACGAACCGATGTATTTCCCCAGGTTGTAGGCAAACGCGTCATATACCAGGCCTGCCCACTTGTCTCCGCTGTCTCTCATACTCTTGATCTTTTTGATATCGTCTGTCCCTGCCAGCGACTTGAGCCCGCCGTTTTTAGTGATCAGAGCCTTGATATCATCGAAGCTGTGATCTCCGGAACAGCACATCTTTACGACCGGCATGAGCGGAACATATCCCGTTCTGTTTTGTCCCCTCCTGATCTGGACAGGAGGGTCGACTCCCCTGCTTTGTCTGGAAGGGGTTCCCGACCTTCCGGTCGCACCTCACGATGAGGCCGGTCTCACGAAGACATTCCAGACGTGGCCTCGTGGGTGGTTCCACATTCCGTAGGACCCCGATTTGCCGGTCCCCTCTTGATAAGAACCCGATGCACGGACACCTCTCCGAACTCCACCCTGTGAATAAAGTCAACACGAAGGGGCAGTTTGTCCGTGCATCGTTCGGAAAATAACCCCAGGTTCCACATACAGCTCGACAAGCGGCCACTCGCCCCGGGGTCCCCTCGAGAGGCCAGCGGAGTTCCATGCCTCACCCCCCGACGAGGCCTGACTCTCCTGTCCC
>JAFRLN010000121.1 GCA_017431175.1 Mogibacterium sp. | reverse complement strand
TATGTACAGCTTCCGGATTCCTCACAGTGGAACGATGGATTCCAGCAGGCTGATTATGTGACTCTTGTTAAGGAGCTGTTCGACGGAACAAGAACAGTTTCTGCTGATATCGATGCTATCCCTGCAACAACAGCTGTAAAGGTTGATGATCAGGGCGCTATCAAGGGCTAATAACCAGTTTTAAATAAAGGCGATTCCATGCGGAATCGCCTTTTTTATTAGGTAATATTTTGGTATTATTATTATGTATAGGTTATTTTTGGAAAAGACGGAGGAATAAATTTTATGGAGACACCTTATGCCATAGAAATGGTGAATATCACCAAACGATTCCCCGGCATCATAGCGAATGATAACATTACGCTGCAGCTTAAGAGAGGCGAGATACACGCCTTGCTTGGTGAAAACGGTGCCGGTAAATCGACCCTCATGTCTGTCCTTTTCGGTCTGTATCAGGCTGAAGAAGGAGTTATCAAAAAGGACGGCAAAGAGGTAAAGATCAATAACCCTAACGATGCCAATGACCTGGGTATCGGAATGGTACACCAGCACTTCAAACTTGTACAGTGCTTCACTGTTCTTGAAAACATCATCCTCGGAGTAGAGTCCACTAAAAACGGAGTACTCCAGATGGATGAAGCAAGAGCAAAAGTGAAAGCTCTTTCCGAAAAATACGGAGTACAGGTCGATCCTGACGCCAAGATTGAAGACATCACTGTAGGAATGCAGCAGAGAACTGAGATTCTCAAGATGCTCTTCAGAGACAATGAGATCCTCATCTTCGACGAGCCGACTGCCGTTCTTACCCCGCAGGAAATCGAAGAGCTAATGGAAATCATGAAAAACCTCAGAGCTGAGGGAAAATCCATTCTTTTTATCACACATAAACTGAATGAGATCAAAGCGGTTGCTGACAGAGTAACGGTTCTTCGCCGCGGTAAATACATCGGTACTGTAGATGTAGCCGACACTTCGAAAGAAGAAATGAGCCGCATGATGGTCGGCCGTGATGTCAACATGGTAGTCGATAAACAGCCTGCAAAACCGGGTAAGACTATTCTCAAGATAGAGAATATGACAGTCGCTTCCAAGATGCATTCCAACAATGCTGTCAAGAATGTCAATATGGAGGTCCATGAAGGAGAGATCGTATGTATCGCCGGTATCGACGGAAATGGACAGACAGAATTTGTTTACGGCCTTACGGGAATGGAGCCTCTGGTAGAAGGTAAGATCACTCTGTGCGGTGAGGATATCACTAATGACTCTATCAGACAGAGAAGTAAGATACTGAGTCACATTCCTGAAGACAGGCATAAACACGGACTCGTACTTGACTATCCTCTCGAGTATAATATGGTACTTCAGAGATATTACCAGCCTGAATTCACATCCGGCGCAGGATTCCTCAAGAGAAAAGAGATCCGTGAATATTCTGAAAGATTGGAAGCAGAATATGACGTAAGATCCGGACAGGGACCTATCACTATCGCGAGAGCGATGTCCGGCGGTAACCAGCAGAAAGCTATCATTGCCCGTGAGATAGATAAGGATCACAAGCTTCTCATAGCAGTACAGCCTACCAGAGGTCTTGATGTCGGAGCTATCGAAGGTGTTCACAAGAACCTCATAGCAGAGAGAGACAACGGCAGAGCAGTTCTTCTGATCTCACTCGAACTCGAAGAGGTAATGAACGTTCCTGACAGAATACTGGTAATGTATGAAGGAGAAATCGTAGGAGAACTCGATCCTAAGAAGACAACAGTCGAGGAACTCGGTCTCTACATGGCAGGCGCTAAGAGAAACGCAGTCGTCAATGCCGATACCAGTGAAATCGAAGAGTCAGAAGCTATTGATGCGACGACAGGAAGAAAGGAGGAAGCATAATGAAAGAGAAGAAATTTTCATTAAAAAATCCGTCCTTGCAGTCGATACTGACATCGCTTATATGTATCGTTCTTGGCCTGCTGATCGGATATATCGTACTTCTGATGATCAACCCGGCCGGAGCAGGAACAGCGATCAAGACTATCCTGCTCAACTTCCTTTCACGTTCGAGCCAGGCTGCTCAGATGAAAGCACTGGGCAATACACTTGCTAAAACAGCTCCGCTGCTGATGTGCGCTCTCTCGATCTGTTTCTGTTACAAGGTCGGCCTGTTCAATATCGGTGCTCCGGGACAGTATGAGGCAGGTGCGTGCATCGGCCTTTACGCAGCACTCGCATGGCACATGAACTGGGTACTCTGCCTTGTATTTGCAGCACTCGCAGGCGCTGTAGTAGGATCGATCTCCGGTGCTCTCAAAGCATACAGAAACGTAAATGAAGTTATTTCGGGTATCATGCTCAACTGGATCATGCTCTATCTGACTAACATGGTCCTTTCAAGCAAGAAGGTCAAAGACCCTGCCAGCCCTTACACTATCAAGCTTGCAACGGGCAACAAGAGCGCGCTGATTCCTTCTGCGGGGCTCAACAAACTCTTTTCCAATAACACAACAGTTACTATAGCGATACCTCTTGCGATCATCGCGGCTATCATAATCTGGATGATTCTCGCCAAGACGAAATTCGGCTATGAGCTCAAGGCGACCGGTTATAACAAGGAAGCTGCGAAGTATGCCGGAATGAAAGAGAAGAAGAATATTATCGTTACTCTCGCTATCGGCGGAGCGCTCGCAGGTATGGGAGCAGCATTCCTTTTCCTGACAGGTTATCAGGAATGGTCAACTACACAGACATCTGTACCTGGCATGGGATTCAACGGAATCGCGGCTACATTCCTCGGAGGACTTCATCCGATCGGAACAATATTTGCTTCCTTCTTCATCCAGTCCATCACAGATGGAGGCGCGCTTATCAACAAGTCAATTTATCCTTCGCAGATCTCAGACCTGATCTCCTCGATCATCATCTACCTCTGCGGATTCGTACTGTTCTTCAAGTACGTTATCAATAACTGGATAAGCAAGAGGGACAAGGGAGGTCCTAATGTAAATGATGTTCCTGTTGCAGCCGCTGATGCAAAGAAAGAAGGGGGTGATAAGTAATGTTACTGTTGATACAATACACTATCATATTCGCCTCTGTACTTTGCCTCGTGGCTCTCGGAGGATGCTTCTCAGAACACTCAGGCGTAATCAACCTGGGACTTGAAGGAATCATGGTAATGGGAGCGCTCGGCGGAGCTGTAACGATGTTCCTCCTTCCTGCCGGCACATCCTAAATAGTCATCGTACTTGCTACCACACTTTTCGCTATACTGGTCGGAATGATCTATTCCTGCCTGCTCGCTGTAGCCTGCATCAACTTCAAGGCTGACCAGACACTGATCGGTACAGCTATGAACCTGCTCGCAACAGCAGCCGCTACAGTATTTGTAAGAGCTATGAATACTGCTATCAACCCTGATAATGTTTCAAGCTCGATCCAGTACATCCAGCCGAAGAAGGCTTTCCTCAAGTATATCGGAGGATTCGAGTTCAACTGGTTCATGGTCATGGCAGTCGTGCTCCTGATCGCGTCGTGGTTCGTTCTGTACAAGACAAAATTCGGACTCAGACTTATGGCTTGCGGCGAGAATCCACAGGCAGCTGACTCAGTCGGTATCAATGTATACACAATGCGCTGGGCAGGTGTACTTATCTCCGGATTCCTCGGCGGTCTCGGCGGAATCGTATATATCACTGCGGGTGTATCCGAGTGGAAATTCGAAATGGGCGTTGCGGGCTTCGGCTTCCTCGCTCTGGCTGTAATGATCTTCGGTCAGTGGAAGCCAACCAGGATAGCTCTCGCTGCCCTGCTGTTCGGACTCTTCCGTGCTCTGTCCAACGTATATACAGGTATTCCGATTCTGGCTGCGCTCAAGCTGCCAAGCACGGTCTACAACATGCTGCCTTATATCATCTCGCTCGTAGTACTTGCGTTCACATCCAAGAACTCAAGAGCTCCTAAGGCAGAAGGAATTCCATATGATAAGGGAATGAGATAAAAAAGTATTATAATATTCAGATTTCTGTAAATATATTGAGAAAGCCCGGGCGTCAGTCCGGGCTTCCCATAAAAAAAGGAGAATTATTATGGATGTTAAAAAGATACTCGGTCACTGCGACCACACCCTTCTTAAGCAGACCGCAACATGGGAAGATATCAGGCAGATCATCGATGACGGTATCAAATATCAGACGGCGAGCGTCTGCATCCCTCCTTCATATGTCGGACAGGCAGCTGACTATGCTAAGGGAAAGGTCAAAATCTGCACAGTAATCGGATTCCCTAACGGCTATAACACCACAGCAGTCAAAGCATTTGAGACCGGAGACGCGATCGATGCCGGTGCCGATGAGATAGACATGGTCATCAATCTCGGATGGGTCAAGGATAAGAAGTGGGATGAGATCGAGCATGAGATCCGCACTCTGAAGGAGATCTGCGGAGACCACATACTCAAGGTCATCGTTGAGACCTGCATGCTGACGGAAGAAGAGAAAGTCAAAATGTGTGAGCTCGTCACTCTTGCAGGCGCTGATTTCATCAAGACCTCGACAGGATTCGGCGGCGGCGGCGCTACCTTCGACGATATCAGGCTTTTCTCGGAGAACATCGGTGAAGGCGTCATGATGAAGGCATCCGGTGGGATCGCCAGCCTTGAGGATGCTGAAAAGTTTATGGAGCTCGGAGCAGAGAGACTCGGAACCAGCCGCATCGTCAAGATCGTCAAAGAGCAGTAATTACAAAAGGAAAGTCTGCTTTACGCAGACGGATAATGTTTATCGTTAATAATGTAAATTGTGCTTTACATATAAAACTATTGAAAATTCGTTGTGTTTAAAAACAAATAATTTGGCGATATCGTAATAAAATAATAGTATTTATAATATTATTACAGAAAGGAAGCGCAAAATGGTTGATTATACAGAAGGAAAAGGCTATCAGTATCATGTTGGACTGAAGCCGGGGGACGTCGGTGAATACGTCATCCTTCCGGGTGATCCTCACAGGGTCCCTAAGATCGCGGCATATTTCGATGATCCTGTCAAGGTCGCTGACAGCCGTGAGTATGTCACTTATACAGGCACACTCGACGGAGTCAAGGTCAGCTGCACCAGTACAGGTGTAGGCGGACCATCCGCTTCTATAGCCCTTGAAGAAGTCGCCAATGTCGGCGGCAAGGTCTTTATCAGAGTCGGCACCTGCGGCGGAATGGATATCGATGTCAAAGGCGGAGATGTAGTGGTAGCTACAGGAGCGGTCCGCATGGAGGGCACATCGAAGGAATATTGTCCTATAGAATATCCTGCAGTTTCTGATGTGGAGGTCTCTGCGGCTCTGGTCAATGCAGCGAAAAAGCTCGGCGCACCTTATCATACAGGAGTCGTCCAGTGCAAGGATGCTTTCTACGGACAGCATATGCCGGAGGCACTGCCTAACAGCTACGAACTTCTCAACAAATGGGAGGCATGGCTCCGTATGGGATGCAAGGCGTCCGAGATGGAATCAGCTGCCCTCTTCATTGTAGGAGCATACCGCAGAGTAAAAGTCGGCTCGTGTTTCCTCGTTGTTGCTAATCAGGAGAGAGAGAAAGCCGGACTGCCTAACCCGCAGGAGCATGATACAGATCTTGCGATCCGCGTCGCCATCGAGGCGATCCGTATAATGATAGCGGAGGATAAGAACAATGAGTAAAAGAGTATTCTGGATAGTCCTCGACAGCGTTGGCTGCGGGGAGATGCCTGACGCGGCGGATTTCGGCGATGCAGGCAGCGATACCCTGGGTTCATGCATTCGCAGCGGACTCTTTGACGCGCCTCATCTTACGAACCTTGGATTATTTAATATTGAAGGAACATCCTTCCGCGATACCGGCAAGGCAGATGAAGTTATAGGAAGTTACTGCCGCATGGCTGAGAAGTCCTGCGGTAAGGATACGACAGTCGGGCACTGGGAGATGGCAGGAATGATCTCTCCTACCCCGCTTCCTACATATCCGAACGGTTTTCCGCAGGAGATCCTCGATAAGCTGAAAGAAGCAACAGGCAGAGATATTCTCTGCAACAAGACCTACTCAGGAACAGAGGTAATCAAAGACTACGGAAAGGAACACGTTGAAACGGGAGCGCTGATCGTGTATACCAGTGCGGACTCTGTACTTCAGATAGCTGCGCATGAGGATATCGTTCCGATCGAAGAGCTTTATGATATCTGCCACAAGGCAAGAGAGATCATGCAAGGAGAGCACGGTGTCGGAAGAATCATCGCCCGCCCGTTCGAAGGAGAATGGCCGTTCCAGAGAACAGTCAGGCGCCACGACTACAGTCTGCAGCCTGCAAGGGAAACTGTCCTCGATGCTTTGAAAGCAGCCGGATATGTCAATATAGGAGTCGGCAAGATCAAGGACATATTTGCAGGCAAGAGCGTTATGGTCAGCTATTCCAATAAGGGCAATGACGCCAATATGGAGAGGACCATAGACATCGCGGACAGTGATTTTGACGGCCTTTGCTATGTCAACCTCGTTGATACCGATATGATCTACGGGCACAGACGCGACATCCCTGCGTATACCAAAGCGATCAATGATTTCGATGTCCAGCTCGGCAGACTTATGGAGAAGCTCGGCGATGACGATATGCTGATCATCACTGCCGATCACGGCTGTGATCCGGGATTCAGGGGAACAGACCATACAAGAGAGTACGTACCTTGTCTCATTTACGGCAGCAAGATAAGAAAAGGTGTAGATCTTGGTACCAGGCAGACATTTGCCGATATGGCGTCGACAATAGCTGAGTACTTCGATCTGGAATACCGCGGGGACGGAACATCCTTCCTTGCGGAGATTAAGGAGTAAAGTAATGCCCGAAACAATAGCAGCCATTTTTACTCCGGGAGAAGGCATAGCAGCAATCTTAAGGATCAGCGGAGATGCTAGTCTCGAAATTATGAGAAAACTGATGTCGGGCTGCCCTGAAGAGATCGAGCCCGGCCGTGTTTACGATGGGAAATTATCGGCAGCCGGTCAGGATCCCGCGTCAGAAGCAGCCGGAGAAGCAGTCTTCCTGTATTTAAAAGCACCGGCTTCATATACAGGAGAGGATATGCTGGAGATCCAGAAGCAAGGCAGTAATGACGCTCTTGAGGAAATACTCCGGGCTGTCCTCGGTCTGGGGATAGAGGGAGTCCGCGAGGCGGAACCGGGTGAATTCACCAAGCGGGCTTTTCTCAACGGAAAGATAGATCTTACACAGGCTGAAGCAGTCACGGATATCAGAGAAGCCGGAACGGAGATGTCGCTCGCTATCGCAGAGAGCCAGATAGAAGGTCATCTCGGAGATACGATCAGAGAGATCAGGTCCACCCTTCTCGACATTCTCGCAGAGATGGCGGTCGATATCGATTATCCGGAGTCAGAGATCTACGAAGGATATGAATATCCGGAGTCTTTCAATGAAGATTCTGTCTCTGATATCGTCAACAGGCTTCGCTGGGTACACTCTGATGTAGCTGACCTCATTGATACTGCCAGGATCGGCCGGATCGCGAGAGACGGCGTACGCGCTGTCATCGCGGGAAAATCCAATTCCGGAAAGAGCTCTCTTATGAAAGCACTGCTCGGAGAAGGACAGGTACCTGTTACTGATTCGGCGGATTCTGCCGGGGATACTGTTGAAGAAACTACTTCAATGGGAGGCGTACCTATCGTTCTTGTCGATACTGCCGGACTGAGGAATATTGATGATGAGACTGAGAAGCCTGGCATAGAGCGCACTATTCTTGCGCTTGCGCGCGCTGACATCGTCATTCTTGTCATCGACGGAAGCGTAAAGCTTGATGAAGAGGACAGAAAGATCCTGCGCTTCATGGAGAATATGAACTCAGATCACCTCATAGCAGTCATCAACAAAGAAGATCTCGGAAGGACGATAACGGAAGATGATGTCCGAAGCATCCTGCCGGGTGCTACTGTGATCAATACTTCTCTCGTTGGCTCTGCGGCAGAAGACGCGGCACGCCGTATTTCTGAAATAATCGGCGGGATCCTCGACCTCGGAAGCATTGATATCAAAGAGACCAGTATCATCACTAATGAGAGACAGCTTAAGATGCTCAGGAACGCAGATATGAACCTTGATGAAGCGATATCAATGCTCCAGAACGGTGAGCCGATGGAAGCGGCAGAACTATCCGCGCACTACGCATACAATGCTCTCGGAACAATACTCGGAGAAGAAGTCGGTGACGAAGTGCTCGAAAGAGTGTTCGGAAAATTCTCTCTCGGTATGTAACAGCAGTCCGGAGTACTGACAATGAGTCCGGATAAGTAACAGAATGGATAATTGCAATAACAGATACAACATAATCGTAATCGGGGCCGGCCACGCTGGATGCGAGGCCGGTCTTGTTGCGGCCAGAATGGGCATGAAAACGGCTGTATTCTGCACAGATATCGAGTCTGTAGCGATGATGCCGTGCAACCCTTCCATCGGAGGCACCGGAAAAGGCCATCTTGTAAGAGAAGTCGATGCTCTGGGCGGTGAGATGGGACTCAATATAGATAAGACTTTCATACAGTCCAAAATGCTCAACACTTCTAAGGGTCCTGCTGTTCATTCTCTCAGAGCTCAGGCTGACAAGCACAGATATCACGAAGAGATGCTACGCACGATGACTGAACAGGATCATCTGGAGCTTATAGTGGGAGAAGTCACTGATTTTACAGTAGACAGGACTGACAAAATGTCTCCGGATGACCCCGGAAGCGGCGGAACCAGCTGTATCGGAAGAATTACAGGGGTCAAAACAGCAGACGGCAGCACATATTCGGCCGATGCAGTCATCATCTGCACAGGGACCTTTCTCGGCGGTAAGATCTTCATCGGAGATGATGTCACTGTATCCGGTCCTGCCGGAATGCCGCCGGCATGCGAGCTCGGGGATAAACTCCGCGCTATGGGATTCCCGGTTCGCAGATTCAAGACAGGAACACCGGCCAGGATGCTGAGAGATACGCTTGACTATTCTAAGATGAAAGAGCAGAAAGGCGACGAAACGATCGTACCTTTCAGTTTCATGAACGAAGAAATTGTATACAATATTGACCAGATCTCCTGCTGGCTCTCATATACCAACGAAGAGACACATAAGATCATCCTGGACAATATTGAGAAGTCTGCCATGTACTCCGGAAACATCGTCGGTGTTGGTCCAAGATACTGTCCGTCAATTGAAGACAAAGTATCGCGATTTACGGACAGAAAGAGACATCAGCTCTTTGTAGAGCCGGAAGGCCTTGATACAGACTGGATGTATATCCAGGGAATGAGTTCCAGTCTTCCGGAAGACGTGCAGCACGCATTCTACGCTACGATTCCGGGACTTGAGCATGCGGAGATCGTTGCGCCTGCTTACGCCATTGAATATGACTGTGTCGATCCCCTCTCGCTCAGGCCGAGTCTCGAGAGCAAGATTCTCGAAAACCTCTTCTGCGCGGGACAGTTCAACGGCAGCTCGGGATATGAAGAAGCTGCTGCGCAGGGTCTTATTGCCGGCATCAACGCCGTCAGAAAGCTGCAGAATGCTGAACCGCTCGTCCTCAGAAGAGATCAGGCTTATATAGGAGTTCTCATAGATGACCTGGTCACTAAGGGTACAAATGAGCCTTACAGGATCATGACGTCAAGAGCTGAATACAGACTCCTGCTCAGGCAGGACAATGCGGACAGGCGTCTTACTCCGATCGGCTATGAATTCGGTTCGGTCAGCGAAGACAGATATCGCCGCTTTGTTGAGAAGAGTGCCAGAGTCGATTCAGAGATCAGCAGACTCAGAACCAGAAAAACAGATATCGATACTTTCAGGGAGTTCCTCCTCAGACATGAATGCGACATGCTGTCAGACTCACTGGAACCGGATAACATAGACAGGAAGAGGAAAGATATTGCTGAGACCGGAAATCAGACTTTTGCGGATATCCTCAGACGTCCGGCGATCACATATGATGATCTCGCTGAAATAGATGACGATACCAGACCGGTGCTCGGGAGCAATGAGAAGACAGAAGTCGAAGTAATGCTCAAGTATGACGGTTATATACGTAAGCAGATCAATGAAGTGGAGAAGCTTCGTAACCTTGAGAACAAGAAGCTCAGTGACACTCTTGATTATAACGGGATCAGAGGTCTGAGACTTGAGGCAAGACAGAAGCTGTCCGAGATCAGACCCCGCACTGTAGGTCAGGCAAGCAGGATTTCCGGGGTGTCTCCTGCAGATATCAATGTACTTTTAATATATCTGGAAAAAGAAATGCGCTCTTCACAGAGCGGCACGGGCACAGACTAATGACGGAATCAGTAACTACAGCAGCTCTTACAGCAGAGCTTACAGAAAAATACGGAGCCGGGACGACCGAAAAGCTGATCTCATATATTGATATGGTTCTTGACAGGAACCAGTATATCAATCTTACCGCTGTCCGGGACAGAGATGAGGCTATGCAGAAACATCTTGCAGATTCTCTTTCTGCAGCAGTTCTTCCTGAATTCGGAAAAGCTGAGAAGATCATCGATGTCGGCACCGGAGCCGGATTTCCGGGAGCTCTTCTTGCGATCGCTTATCCGGAGAAGCAGTTCACTCTACTGGACTCAACGCAGAAGAGACTGAGAGTTATAGACGAATTTGCTGATACTCTGGGAGTCCGCAATATCAGAACTGTACATGCGCGGGCCGAAGAGATCCAGAAAAAAGCGGAATTCAGCTGTGCGTATGATATGTGCGTTTCAAGAGCGGTCGCCAGTCTCGATAAGCTTTCCGGATGGTGCCTTCCGTTTGTCAGAAAAGGCGGGACCTTTGCGGCATACAAAGGCAGCAACTACAGAGAGGAACTTATTCAGGCTGAGAAAAGCCTGAAGAAGTTTAAAGGCCGGTTGGATCGGGTGGTGGCGGTCGATTCCGGGACGGAAGATATATCCGGACATGTGCTGCTGGTGATCAGTAAACAATAAAATGTTTCACGTGAAACAATGAAAAAGTATTTCGGGGCGCTGTGTTCAGCGCCTTTTTTATTTCTATGTCCTCCTGAGCAGGATCCAGGATAAATGTTTCACGTGAAACATTTATCCGGCAACACAATATATGGTAGTAACAGCATAATAAAAACACCATAAATTCGATGCACATTATTTAATCCAGTATAATCACGCAATCTACACATACAGACGTTAAGAAAACTGGAAATCCGGAATCAAAAAGAAGTATAATACAAAGAAGTATTTAATCGGGCAGTGTGCGTTTCAGGGAGAACCTCCGATCCGGGGGCTTCCTTAAATGCGTCATAAAATGCACCGGGAGGTTTGTACATGGGTAAAGCGATAGCTATATTCAATCAGAAAGGCGGAGTTGGTAAAACAACGACTAATATCAATCTGGCGGCCTGCCTTGCCAACAGAGGCAAGAAGGTCCTGATGGTCGACATCGATCCGCAGGGTAATACTACCAGCGGAATAGGTATCAGAAAGAGGACGCTCAAGACGACACTCTATGACTGCTTGATCGATGAGACTTTTGATGTCAGGAAAGCCATCCTGCCTACCAATACAGATAACCTTTTCATCATACCTGCAAGCGTTGATCTTGCGGGGGCTGAGGTTGAGCTTGCCCAGCTGGAAGCCAGAGAAGGAAGACTCAAGAGAGTAATAGACGCCGTCAGAAAAGATTATGATTTTATCCTGGTCGACTGCCCTCCTTCCCTCGGAGTCCTTACTATAAACTCTCTGACTGCGGTCGACAGCGTTCTGATACCTATACAGTGCGAGTTTTACGCACTCGAAGGCGTCAGCCAGCTGATCAGCACAATTGAGATGGTCAGAAAGAGACTGAATCCTACACTATATATCGACGGAGTTATCCTGAGTATGTTCGACGGGAGAACAAATCTGTCACAGGCAGTCGTACAGGACGTCAGAAGCTTTTTCGGATCGGCGATGTACGAGACGATCATACCTCGTAACGTCAGACTGGCAGAGGCACCAAGCTATGGAGTACCGATCATCAAGTATGATCCGTCTGCACCGGGAGCAAAAGCATATCAGGCATTCACTAAGGAGTTTCTCGCAAGAGAAAGAGCTAGAAAGAAAGCGAAGAAGTAGATATGGCAAGGAAAGCAGGACTGGGACGGGGACTCGATGCACTCTTTGCTGATGCTGCCCCGATCAACGAAGAACAACAGAATACCACAGAAGAAAGCGGGAAAGCCGCAGCCGCGGCTTTGGCAGAGTCGCAGGACAGACCTGACAGAGACCGCATATTATACATCGACATCAACGACATAAAGCCTAACAGCGCGCAGCCGAGACATGTATTCGACGAAGAGAAACTTAAGGAACTCGCCGGATCCATCAAGGCTAACGGCGTCATTCAGCCGCTGATAGTACGCGAAGGCAAAACAGGATATGAGCTGGTAGCGGGAGAGCGAAGGTGGAGAGCATCAAGGCTCGCCGGACTCAGAAAACTCCCCTGTATCGTCAGAGATTTTGACGACAGGCAGAATGCTATCGTCGCCATCATCGAGAATATGCAGAGAGAGGACCTCAATCCGATAGAAGAAGCGATCGGACTGAAGTCGATGACTGAAAAGTATGGCTTCACACAGGAGCAGGTATCTGTATCCCTTGGACGCAGCCGTACATATATCGCTAACAGCATAAGACTTCTGAAGTTGCCGCCGGAGATACAGGAGTACGTGTCTAGTGGACAGATGTCCGCTGCACACGGAAGAACCATCATAAATATCCCTGACGCGGCAAAGCAGAAGGAAATCGCAGACAAAATCATCCGTAACGATCTCTCCGTAAGAGCTACTGAAAAACTGGCGGAGAGAGTCAAAGACGAACTCCGGCCGGAGAGAAAGCGCCGCAAAGGAGCAGTGCCGCCGCAGCCGCGGGGAAAGTCCGAGGATGTGCTTGCAGTCGAGCGTGAACTCATGACACTGACAGGAACAAAGGTCAATATTACAGGAGACAGCAAAGGAAAGCTGGAGCTTGAATTTTACAGCATAGAGGAACTGAACAGACTCATAGATATCATCAGAGAAGCATTCAGATAGAAAAAGGTGAGGTTATGAAAAAGAGTTTTATCACCCAGCTGCCTATACCTGCCTGTGTCGTGGGAAAAGACGGAAATGTCGTCAGGGCTAATTCATTCATCAAAAATGTATTCCTCTATGAGGATATAGTGGGGTCGAATTTCTTCGCTATTTCAGGCGTGAAGAGAGATACACTCCTGAGAGCCAATTCAGATGAGGTCATCATTGAGAGAAACAAGCGTATTTTCAAGCTGTGGACCAATGAGAACCCGAAAGAAGATGAAGACATCGCTGTACTGTTTGATGAAACGACGGCAAGAGAGTCATTCCGCAGCAAGCTTGAAGCAGACCGTGCTGTTATCGCCTATATCACCATAGATAACTATGATGATCTGGTAGCAAGCTCGATCGACGACAGCAGGAGAGCTGTACCGTCAAGGATCGACAGCATAGTCAGGAAATGGGGCGCTTCTTACGATTCGCCGGTCATCAGTACTGATGATGACAAATACATCATGTACTCAAGCTTCAGCAAACTGGAGCATATGGCGGAAGACAGTTTCACTGTTCTCGATGAGGTCAGAAAAATAGAAACAGAGATCGATTTTCCGGTATCTATCAGTATAGGTGTCGGGATATCTGATATCTCACTGACCGAATCCACCGCTCTTGCAGAAGCGGCGCTGGAACTTGCTCTCGGACGCGGAGGAGATCAGGCTGTAGTCAAGACTGACGAAGGTACCAAGTACTACGGCGGAACGCTCCAGTCGATCGAAAAGAGCAACAGAGGTAAGGCGAGGGTCATCGCGCACGCTATGAAAGCTATGATCAAGGATGCGGACAAGATCCTGATCATGGGGCACCGCTGGCCGGATATGGACGCTTTCGGATCCGCGATAGCGGCCTCAGCCGTCTGCAGATATCTGGGAAAGGACGCATATATAGTTGTAGAAAAGCACAACGAGGCGCTTGATTACATCTATACACAGGCAGAGGACTCAGGAGACTACAACATAATCAAGCAGGAAAGAGCCATCAAAATGGTCACTCCGGATACCCTGCTTATCATAGTAGATACGAACAGACCTGTTCTTGTAGAATGCCTGGAGCTTGTCACTGCCTGCAAGACCAGGATCATTATCGACCACCACAGGATGACTGAAGACTCGTTCCAGAACGCGTCTATCGCGTATATAGAGTCTTACGCGTCGTCGGCAAGTGAGCTGATGGCAGAACTCCTTCAGAACTTTTCACAGAAGAGGCTGATCAACAAGTTCGAAGCGGAAGCACTGCTTGCCGGAATCATGGTGGATACCAATAATTTCTCAGGAAGGACCGGAGTACGTACTTTCGAAGCGGCAGCTTGGCTCAAGAGAGCCGGCGCAGACGCGACAGAGGTAAAGAGATTCTTCCAGATGGACCAGGCAGATTTCAAGTCCAAGGCAAGCGCGATCGCAAGAGCTGATTTTACCGATTACGGTGTTGCGTTCGCGTCTACGAGAGGACATACGGGCAATACGCAGATCATCAACGCGCAGGTAGCCGATGAACTTCTTATGGTAAAAGGCGTAAAAGCCTCTTTCGCGATCGCGACCAATGAGAGGGAGCAGACGATTATCAGTGCGAGATCTCTCGGAGAAGTAAATGTCCAGGCGCTGATGGAGAAATTCGGCGGCGGAGGTCACTTCACATCTGCGGCAGCGCAGGTAGCAGACCCTCTCGAGGTCGTAGACGAGCAGCTGCGCAAGATAGTAAGAGCGAGCATTGTTAAAGAAAACGAGGAATAGAAATGGAAGTAATTCTGAAAAAAGACGTAAAGGGTACAGGCAAGGAAGGCGATATCGTCAAGGTGAGCGATGGTTTTGCGCGCAATAAGCTGATACCTGGAGGATTTGCGGTGGAAGCTACCGAAGCAAACAAGAGAGCGATCGCCAGAGAGAAAGCGAAGGCTGCAGAGAAGTACGCTGCGGACAAGGCAGCTGCGGAAGCACAGGCAAAGCAGCTGACCGCTGCGCCGGTCGTAGTTAAGACCAAGGTCGGAGACACCGGCAAGCTCTTCGGATCGATCACATCCATGGATATCGCGCAGGCTGTATCAGAACAGCTCGGCACAGAGATAGATAAGAAAAAGATCGTCCTTGACAAGCCGATCAAGGAGACGGGCCTCTTTGACGTAGAGGTCAAGCTCTTCACAGATGTGACAGCGAAAATAAAGGTTAAGATCGATGGATAGAGACTTTTCACTTATGGACGAAGAAAGAAACAGCAATGTACCCGTACCGCCGCAGGATATAGAGGCTGAAAAAGCAGTTCTGGGCGCCATGCTCAAGAGCCAGGACGCCAGAGCAGATGTCAGCGGTATCCTGAGGGCCGAAGATTTCTACTTGAATGAGCATCAGGAGATCTACAGGACCATGCTCGAGATGGAGCAGAAGGGTGTCGGTATAGATATCACAACTGTATATTCTGCGCTGAGACAGAGAAAGACCGCAGAAATGGTCGGCGGCATCACATACCTCAGCAGGCTGATGGACGAGACCATCGTGGTTTCGAATGCAAAATATTACGCGGAGAATGTTTCCGATAAGTCCAAGATGAGACAGCTGATCTCAGAAGCGGAGAAGATAAGAGAAGCTGCGTATTCCAGCGATCTGCCTCCTAATGACATCCTCGACAGCGCTGAGCAGAGGATCCTCGAGATCGCGCAGAAGACACAGAGGACAAGATACACAGATATCAGTGAGGTCATCATCGAGAATATCAAGGAGATCCAGGAGCTCGAAAGACAGGGCGGAGAGATCAAGGGAATCGAGACAGGGTTCAGAGATGTTGACAGGATCCTCGGCGGATTCCAGAAGACAGACCTTATCATTCTCGCGGCACGTCCGGGTGTAGGAAAAACAGCTTTTGCCCTGAATATCGCGGAGCATGCCGCTTCTATCGGCCACAAAGTCATGGTGTTCAGCCTTGAGATGTCCAATCTCCAGCTCGGACAGAGACTGCTTTCGATGACATCGAGCGTGCCGCTTGAAAATATACGCCGCGGTGAGATCAGTCCGGAGGACTGGGACAGCCTCAGCGCAGCGCAGGACAGTTTTTACGGCGCGGACATGGTCATCGACGAATCCTCATCGATCACGCCGATCGAGATGAAGAACAAATGCCGCAGATACAAGCAGGAAAAAGGCGGTCTTGATCTGGTCATCATCGACTATCTCCAGCTGATGAGTATGGGTGGCTACAGGATAGAGCAGAGAGAAAAAGAGATCGGAGCCATCACAAGATCCATCAAGATCATGGCGAAGGAACTCGGATGCGCGGTCATACTGCTGTCGCAGCTCTCGAGAGGGCCTGAACAGCGCGGCGGCGATCACATGCCGAAGCTTTCAGACCTCAGAGATTCCGGCGCGATCGAGCAGGATGCCGACGTAGTGATCTTCCTTAAGAGAGAGGATTACTATCAGAGCGAAGACGAGAGGGCTCAGGTCGATGATACTACAGGACTTACATGCGTAGTCAATATCGCGAAGCACCGTAACGGTCCGGTCGGCCTGGCTACGCTTGCATGGGTACCTAGATACGTAAAATTCGGAAATATCGCGCATGAACAGTCCGGACCGGGACAGTTCTGACGCTTCTCAATAACAACCGGAAAACATGGCCAAAACCAGATTTATTACAGGCGAGAGAAGAGATATCTTCCTGTACAGCACAAGAGTAGAGAATCTTTTTATTAACGAGTTCCTTCCGGGGGCACCGGGGGACTGTGTTAAGGTGTTTCTTTTTGGTCTGATGTACGCGCAGTACAATCAGGAGATCGATTCACGGACGATGGCTCTCACACTCGGGCT
>JAFRLN010000120.1 GCA_017431175.1 Mogibacterium sp. | reverse complement strand
TCAAGATAACTGCAGATTTTGCGAATTGAGTACCCGTCTGCATACAGCTCGAAGATTTTCTTCACTACTGCTGCCTCTTCCGGAACTACAACTAGTTCTCCATTCTTTTCTGTGTATCCCATGAAATTCTTATATTTCGTCTGGATCTCGCCTCGTTCGAACTTTCTTTGATAACCCCATTTGATATTTTCACTGATGTTTCTGCTCTCTTCCTGAGCAACTGCGCTCAGTATTGCCAGTACAAGTTCTGTTTGCTGATCAGACAGTTTCAGATTCTCATTTTCAAAAATAATAACTACACCTTTGTCTTTTAACATTCTCGTCGCCTCCAGTACATCAACTGTATTTCTGGCAAGTCTGCTTACCGACTTGGTCAGGATCAGATCGATCCTCCCTTTTTCTGCCTGCCTAAGTACCTTTGCCAATCCTTTTCGCTGTTCCTTCCTTAGTCCGCTGCCGACATCATAGTAAATACCCCGATATAGCCAGTTTTTATTACTTTTGATTTTTCGCTCATAGTAATAGACCTGTGATTCCAGACTTGCGATCTGCTCCGGATCTGTAGAGCTTACTCTGCAATACGCTGCAACCCTCAGCTTCTGCGCTTTTTCTTCTTTAGGTTTTGCCGGTATGCGAATAACTATCATAAAACAAAAGTAAGACATGCCATTTGACACATCTTACTATAGTATTTATGTATTTCATTGTATTTCCTTGCTCTACGTTTGATTTCCAGAATAACTCTGAAAGCCTTTAATTCCAACGCTTACAGCCTCTTCAGAAGAGCTGTCACCTCACAATGGCTTGTCCACGGAAACTGATCGACCGGTGTGCACTCGACGAATTCATATCCATTGGCCGCAAGATATTTTATGTCTCGTGCAAGTGTCCCGGGATCGCAGGAAACATACACGATGCGCTCAGGCTCCGCGGTGACGACTGCGTTAAGCAAGGCTTCGTCGCATCCGGCGCGCGGCGGATCCAGGACGGCAACATCGATCTTATCTATACGGATCTCCGGCTCTCGCTCCACACGCTCATTGACCTCATTCCACTTGTACAGTTTTGCGAGCCCCATCATTCCGGGCAGCTCTTCTTCAGCCTTTCCGCAGAAATATCTGGTATTGACCACTCCGTTGATGACGGAATTCCTGTTAGCATCCAGTACGGCAGGGCGTACTGATTCGATTCCTATGACTTTAGTCTGCGCGACTGCCGCCTCGTCTCTGCCCTTCAGCTCATCGAGCAGCCAGAGCCCGATCGTACCCGCGCCGCAGTAGAGGTCAAGCACAGTCTCTCCTCCGTGAAGATCCGCGTACTCTGCCGCTTTATCATACAGGCGTGTCATCTGCTCAGGATTGACTTGGTAAAACGACTGTGGGCTTATCTCGAAATACAGCGTACGGCCGTCTTCTCTGATCACTTCGTCAGTGATCGTTGACTTGCCGGCGATGACGCGGCATTTTCCTCTGTGTATCACTGCAACGGACTCGAGGCTGAATGTCTGCGTTCCTTCCTCAGGCTCACCATTCTCATCGCAGCTCAGGCTGTATACAGCGCTGTCGAGCATCTCCACGAGCTGCTCGATCTGCGGAATATCCTTCTTCTCCGATTCCAGAACTGCCATGACCTCTCCGGTACCGAAGGCTGTTCTGACTGTCATCTGTGTGATGCAGCTAGCTCTGGATTCTCGGAGAAAATGCCTGAGCGCGTCAGCGCATACCATTGCGGCATCAGACTGCAGCATACAGTCGGCGATATCTATTACATAATGGCTCTTCCCTTTGCGGAAACCTACTTCGCCATGAGGCCCTACCGCAAAAACAGCCTTGTTGCGGTAGTACTTCAGTGTATCCGCCCCTATGATGCCTTTGATAACAGGATCGCTGAGTCCGCCGAGCCTGGTCAGCTTGGATCTGACCTGATCTGTCTTCAGATTCTTCTGCGCGTCATAAGACAATTCCTGCAGGGTGCATCCGCCGCATTCAGCCGCGTATGGGCATTCTGCGGTCGTTCTGTCAGGAGATTCTTCAATAACCGCAGTAAGAGCGGCCTCCGCCGTTGTCTTCTTTGTTTTGGTGATCCTGACCGAAACCTTGTCGCCCGGAACGGCGCCTGCTGCGCTTCGGCCCTTGCCCAGGCTGCATCCGCCCGTTATGAAAACAGCACAGCCTTCATATCTTCCGAAAGCTCTGCCGTCATCGAGCATATCCTCAACTGTAAGTTCAATGATCTGATTCTTTTCCATATCTGTTCCTGTCGTGTGGCAGATGGACCTGCCGTGAGTCTGTCTTCGGAAATGTGACAAAACGAAACGTCCCAGATGTCACAAAACGTGACAAAACGAAACTTCCCAAGTGTCACATATCGCTTTCCGCGAGTGTTTTTATCCTGGCAAAGCGTTTGCTGACTGCTGCTTTTCCGATCGGCGGTACGAGGGTCTCCCCGATGTCAGCAAGGCTGGCGTCTGGTTTGTACAGCCTGAGGAAGGCTACTTCCTTGAGCGGCGCGGGCAGGTGTCTGAGTCCGTCAGTCCAGAAAACGGAACCTGTATCCGCGAGCTCTTCAGGGCTTCCTGTCCTGCCGAGTTCTCTCTCAGCGATCTTCCTGATCCAGCCGCGCTGTTCTTCCGCGGCTGACAGCGCTCTGTCAACATTCGCGTTGTCACAGTTGATCATTCTCTGCACATCTCCGTGGAGGCTCCTGCTTATGCGGATGTTCTCGAACTCGAGAACCGCGCTGTCTGCGCCCATAATCCCGAGGATATCGCTGATGTACTGAGCTTTTTTGATATATACGATAAAACTGTCTCCCCGGCGCGTGATGCTGGCAGAGAGATCGACGAATGTGCCTATGAGCTTTTTCAGATCATTCGCAGTCTGTTCTTTGTCGAGCACGAATTCGAGATGATACCCTTTCCTCGGATCAGACATCGTCCCGCAGCTAAGAAACATACCGCGGATATATGCTTTGCGGCAGCATTTTGACCTGACGATCGGCTGATAGATACCGTCGCTGAAGTAATCATCTCCGGCTCTGATCAGCATCATGCCTGTCTCCCTGAGGATCTGCATCGACTTCTGCTCCGGACTGATGTTCAGGTAGTAGCGGTTGCGGCTGCTGGCTCCCGGCATCTGCGAGTCTCCGACCGCAAGCCGCGCGTTGCTGCTGAAATAGTCCTTGATAAGTTTCTTGTAATGCCTCGCGATGGCAGCGTTCTCTGTCGTCGCCACGATCCCCAGTCTGCCTCCTCCCGCAAGGCGGATAGAACTTGAGACTCGAAGAAAGCCGGCGATCTCCGCCAGCTTGCAGCATTGTTTCTTATTCTCCAGTCTGGCGAGTTCGCCTTTTACATCCGAAGAAAATGACATTGTATTAACGTTTCTTGTTCTGCAGGTCGAGGTCTCTGTGATTGACTCTGACCCTCATTCCGTCTCTTCTGAATCTCTCTGCCATAGCATTTGCTATCGCAACAGATCTGTGGTGGCCGCCGGTACATCCGAACGCTATATTGATGTGGTACTTCCCTTCGTTGATATAGCCCGGAATGATCGATCTCAGCAGGATGTGCGTTGAGTCCACGAACCTTCCGGCAAGCTCGTTTCTGAATATATACTCAATGACTTTCTTATTGTTGCCGGTAAGTTTTCTGAGGCTCGGCACCCAGTAAGGGTTCGGAACGAATCTGACATCGAACATAATGTCTGCCTCTGCCGGGATCCCGTATTTGAACCCGAATGAACTGATGTTGACCGCGAAATTGGAAGAGCCGCTTCCGCCGAATACCAGTTTGTCCAGCTCGGAATTGAGTTCCGCTACCTTGAGATTGGTCGTATCGAGGATGAGGTCAGCCTTGTCGCGGATCTCTTTAAGCCTGATGCCTTCCTGCTCAATAACTTCAAGGCTGGCTTCTGCCCCGCTCACAGGATGGTTCCTCCTGACCTCATTATAGCGTCTGACGATCTCCTTAGGATCTGCCTCCATAAACAGCACTGTCAGCTGTATCCCTTTTCTGGCTCTGAGATCATCGATCGTGTTGGACAGCTGATCGAAGAAGCTCCTGCTGCGGAGATCCGCTACAAATACAACTTTGTCTATATTACCGGTACCTGCCGAGGTCATCTCAAGAAAGCTGTCGATAAGCGCCGGCGGCATATTGTCTACACAATAATACCCCTGGTCCTCAAACCAGTCTGCCGCTCTGCTCCTTCCGGCACCGGACATTCCTGTGATTATTACAACCTTCATAATAGTTCGTTTTTCCTCTGAATAAGTTACCCGCTTATCTCTTCAATATTGACGATCCTGTCAGGATCGATCCCTGCGGAAAGTGCCAGCTGCATACTCTTTACATAGCGGCCGACTTTCTCAGGTCTGTGCGCGTCGCTGCTGATGATAAACTTCACATCATACCCAGCGTAGATCTTAAGCTCCTCACAGTTCGGATGTCTGTGTCTCGCGTTGATCTCCACCAGAGTATCTGTCTCTTCGCACGTTCTGGCGACCGTATGTGTATCTATGTACGCTTTGTCTCCCGGATGGGTAAGTATCCTGATGTTATTGCCGGTCAGCGCCCTGACGATACGGTCTGTATTCTGTTTTCTGAGCCTCTCTTTGACGCTGTCCGGACAAGGGAATCTGAACGCCAGCCAGTTGCTGATCATATGGCAGTTAGGAACGTAATGATATCCCGCGTTGACAAAATCGAAAAGCTTAAAATCTGCTTCCGAAACATCGAGTCCATTAGGGGTGTCGACTATGTCCGCCTCAACTCCGAGCATGATCCTGATGCGCGGGAACCGTTTCGCGGCCGCGGCGATTTCCTTCCGGATCTGCGGGACATTCTTAAGAGACAGTCCGTAGAAATCGGATGGCCCGTGATCTGTGATCGCTACTTCCTTAAGTCCCTTGGCGAAAGCAGCCGCAACATTTTCAAGGACAGTGCCCTTGCCATGAAAATATGGTCCTACTCTCGAGTAGATCGTATGCGTATGGTAGTCGCCTGTTATTCTGAATTTCTTCTTAATGTTTTCTAAGTCCATATTCTCTACAGTTCACAGTTGATCAGTCTGACTTCCGGTTCGAGCATAATGCCGCTGTTATCGTATACGGCTCTGCGCACATGCCTCATGACTTCGAGAACATCCTCTGCTGTGGCTCCTCCGGTATTAATGACAAAGCCCGCGTGCTTTTCAGATACCTTCGCGCCTCCCCGGCTGTATCCTTTCAGTCCGGCTTCATCTATAAGTGCAGCGGCATAACCGCCGACCGGTCTTTTGAAAGTACTGCCCGCGCTCGGGAAATTTACCGGCTGCTTTGAGTTTCTCCTGTCCTGAAGCTCACGTACTCTTGCAGCGATCTCATCCGGATCATCACGCCTGAGCCTGAGAAGCGCCGACAGAACGATAAGCCCGCTTTCCTCTACAGCGCTGTGCCTGTATCCGAACTCCATCTCTTCAGAAGAAAGCTCTATGATCTCTGATCCGTCAGGTCTCATAAGCCTGACCGAGATCACTGCATCCTTCATCTCACCGCCGTAAGCCCCGGCATTCATGAAAACCGCGCCTCCGACGCTCCCCGGTATCCCGCTCGCGAATTCCATTCCGGCGAGTCCATGCTCAGTCAGAAATGCAGAGGTGCCGGACAGAAGCTTCGCTGCTCCCGCTCTGACATCGACGCTGCCGTCTTCATTTTCCCGCTCGATCGCGACGCTGTCGAAGCTGCCGCCAAGCTTGATCATTATCCCGGGATAACCCTCATCAGCAACAAGGAAATTGGATCCGTTGCCGATGATCATATATTCAGCATTGTCTGATGAGGAGCATTTCTTCAGTACTTCCGCAAGCTCGGCTTCATCATTGCATATGACCAGAGCTGATGCCGGTCCGCCGATCCTGAAAGACGTATGTTTTGCCATCGGCTCTTCTTCAAGCATCCTGCATGAAGGAATGATCTTCCTGATCTCATCTTTGAGGTTTTCTGTACCGCTGTGAATGAGTTCTCCGCTTAAGATCATATTCTGCTGTTCCCCCTGTCAATAAGCTTGCGTATCTCTGCTTCCTCCGCGTCTTCTCCGGAATCACTCTGGGATTTCGTATTCTGCTGGTTGTCTGTTTTCTTCTTCCTGAACTTGTCGAAGAAGGATGCTTCTTTCTTCTTCTCAGGACTCAGATCGACCTCGTCATCTTCGAGGCCGTACGGCTCCAGACTGAAATAGTACGCAGTGTCAGTGTTCTTGTCCTTGCGCCTCAGGCTTGCCATAGTAAGCTTGTCAGCATATCTGTATATCACGGCAAAGACCGGGACACCCAGAGCCATTCCGTAGAATCCGAACAATCCGCCTCCGATCAGTACGGATATAAGCACCCAGAAACTGCTGATACCTATCGCATTGCCTACGATCTTAGGTCCGATGACATTGCCGTCGAGCTGCTGTATCACGACTATAATGATCACAAAATACACAGCCTCAATAGGATCTTCGAGCAGCAGAATGAATACCGAAGGAATCGCGCCTATGAACGGACCGAAGAAAGGAATGATATTCGTTACGCCTACGATAACACTGATCATGAGCGCGAACGGGATCGCGCAGATCTTCAGTACGATGAAGCAAAGTACTCCGATAATGAACGAGTCTATGATACGGCCTACGATAAATCCGATGAACGTCTCGTTTACAATGCTTGCGAATTCGTAAAGTCGTGCTTTCCTCTTAGTGCTGCATGAAGCGTTGACAAGCTTGCGGGTGATCGCGAAAAGTCTCTCCTTATAGTTGAGGAGATATACCATGATCAGCAGTCCGATAAAAGCATTGGCTACATATTTGACTGCAGTCATGACTCCGTTCGAGATCATCGTCGCAATGCTTACTGCATTGCCTGACAGTATGTGTTCCTGGACCCAGTTGAGTATCTCTGTATTGCCCGCGTTGGCGATATTATCGACCCATGTGGCAACAAGCGGGAAATGCGACAGATGCACAGAGCACCATTCTGACAGAGCGTCAAGTCTCTGCGGCATGGTATTGACCAGATTGACACCGCTCGCGACTACCTGCGGTACTACAAAATACACGAACAGTCCGACGATTCCGACTACCAGCACTACGCAGACTAATGTTCCCACAGCTCTTGCCGCAGTCAGTATCCGTCGCTTTTCTTCTTTGTCCACCTCAAAGCCCTTGTTCTCATCGTGCAATACAAGGGCGCCGAAAGAAAAACCTTTCTTGCCCGCGCCTTCCAGCATCTTCCAGTAGCATGCCTTGACACACGCGTTATATACAGGGCACAGGATAAAAGCAAAAATAACGCCTATATAAACCGGAGCGAGAGTGCTGTTCAGCTTCTCGAATCCGATTGAAAAATATGTTTTCGTTACCCAGTTATTGAGCAGGATAAGAAAACTGCCGCATAAGAGTACTACAATTGCAGCCTTGAAATACGGACTTTCTTTGAATTTCCTGAACATTTTCCCCTCCTTTCTTTATGTCTACAGTCATAGTAATCATATCATATCAGACGCCGTCTGTACAATTTGCTCAGTCCGGATATGTGTTCTTTTCCTCCCTGATCTATTGCAGTGTCCCCGCCTGCCCCTGAGGCATGAACCGCGACCCTCTTTCAGGCACAAAAAACGCGGCACAGTCACACCTCTGACTGTGCCGCGTATGAATTCCCGCTGTGCTATTTTTTTGACTTCTCCCTTGCCAGAAGCGCGGCTCCGTATGCTCCGGCATATCTTCCCAGAGTCATAGCAGTGGCAGTCTTGCCGAGCTTCTTGCTCAGGAGCCCTGCGAAAAACTCATTATTGCTGAATCCACCGGTAATAATGATGGTATCCTGGAGCTCCTTGCGCTGCACGAGTGTAGCTACCTTCAGGGCTACAGAATCGATGACGCCTGCCGCAAGGTCCTCACGGCTCCTGCCCTCGCCCATGTAGTTGATGACTTCCGATTCAGCGAAAACAGTACAGAGCGAACTGATAGAAATAGGATCGCCGATCTCAGCGAGCTCGAACAGCTCTTCTATCGTAAGGCCGAGTCTGTTAGCCATTACTTCTATGAACTTTCCTGTGCCGGCCGCGCACTTATCGTTCATCAGAAAGTCAACAGGTCTTCCTCCGACTACGTTGATATACTTGGTATCCTGTCCGCCGATATCGATTATGGTACAGTCACGCCCTATCATCTCGTAACCGCCTCTTCCGTGGCAGCTTATCTCAGTAATGACATGGTCAGCGTAATCAACGCTGATCCTTCCGTATCCTGTAGCGACGACCTGGGAATCATTTTCGATCTTCACGTATCTCTTCTCAAGATCCTCCTTGATGATCCCTGCGGTTATCTTGCTGTTCCATCCTGTAGGGAGCACCTCGAAGACAGGCTCGCACCCTTCTTCAAGGACGCACACCTTGGACGCGGTTGACCCGATATCGATTCCTATGTATTTTCTAGCCATATCTGTGCCTCGTGTTATCAAAAGTATTGTTGAGTCCGCTTATTGAAAGATAGTTCAGTCCCTTCTCGGAAGAGATCTCTTTGATCTGCTCAACGTCCTCCCCGTGTATCAGCAGAGAGACGCCGCAGCATACGCTGAGTTCTCTCGGCGTAGGACTGATCTGAGCATATATCCCGCTCTTCTTAAGAGTGCGGTACATTGCCGTAGCATCCGTATGATTCTGGAATAAAACGTAATAATGTAAAAACTCTGACATTATAGATGAGCCATCCGGATGTCCGGGGATGATTGTTCTCAGAAATAATAATGGGGCGGAACTGCTCCCGCCCCATAATAGCATTGTCAGCTTAAGATGTAAATGTCTGTAACATTTACGGATTCTCTGCCGCAGACCGGTCTGCTCAGGCGATTAGCCGAGCATCTCGATGAATGCGCCGATTCTTGTCTTGAGCTGCTGCGCGTCGTTGTCAGTGTAGTCTGTCTCGAGTCCGAGGAATGGGATGCCTTCTGCCTTGCATCTCTCTTCGAGGCTTCTTCCCTCGATATCATATGTCTGGCAGAACATGAGGTTGACATCGATGACTCCGTCAGCCTTGCTCTCCTTAGCCAGTCTGACAACATCGTCAGCTCTTGCTGTGTTAGGAGTGAAGCATGCGCAGTTGATGCTCATGTATCTGTTGGCGATGTTCTGGATCATTTCGTCAACTGTAGCACCGCTCTCGTCTACCTGATTCTCAAAGTATCTTGTACCGGTGCAGGTCTCTTCGCATACTACTACACCGCCGCTTGTCTCAACGAGGTTGTGCAGCTTCCAGTTAGGAATCGCCATAGGTGTTCCGGAGATGAGGATTCTCTTCTTGCCAGGAGCAACGTTGACACCATCTGCAACTCTCTTTTCGAGCTCGTCGCACAGCTTGTTGACCATTGCTGTGAATCTTGCAGGATCATCATAGTAAGCGATCTGGCTGATCAGCAGTGTGTCTGTTCCGGAGATAGGAACGTTCTCATTTCTTCTGAGCTTGTAGAGTCTCTCAAGAGCAGCTCTCTTAGCGTTGATCAGCTTAATAGCCTCAGCCAGCTTCTCAGCTGTTACTTCGTTGCCTGTTTCCTTCTCAACAAGAGCCTTAAGATCCTTGATCTCATCTGCCCACTTGAGATAGTCTTTCTCTCTCTTCATCTGAGGCAGATCCATGATGTGCATAGGTACATCAGTACCGAGGATCTCATATGCCTTCTTCTTGCCGTCACAGGTATTCTCGCCGATATATACGTCAGCCAGTCTGTAGAACGGGCAGGTCTTATCGAATCTTGCTCCGAGCATAGCCTTGATCAGCGGGCATGTATTGGCAGGAAGATATCTCTCACCGCCTGGTACCCAGAACTGTGAACCGGCACAGAGACCTGTTGCGATAGCGCCTGCTGCTACGATAACTTCATCAGGTACATAAGCGCAGAATGTGCCGAATACCTTGCCGCCGTTCTTTCTGAATTCTACGAGCTCAGCAGGTCTGAGTCCGTGAACATCAGCGAGGACCATGTCGAAATAGTCCATAGCTTCAGGTCTGTTCTCCTGGGACATGAATACGTCGCCGATCGCACCCGGAAGCACAGCGCAAAGCATATCGTGCATTTCGAGGTTCATTCCAAGATCAGCCCACATTTTTTGATTGTCTGCCATAATTCTTTCTCCCTTTTTATACAGTTATACATAGATAAAAGCCCTTTGATTCCTGCCGTTACGGACTTAGGCAAGCCCGTAAATGCCCGCACGAAAACAAAGAGTTTCCCCTTACATTTTCAATTTTACTATCATACAAATAGCGGGCAAAATAGAATAAATCTATTCTGCCCGCTGTCCCTATTGAACAAATGAATAATTATCATTCCCTGATCAGCGTTTCGTAAGGATGGATGATCACGCACCCGGAACGTAGAAAATCTTCTCTCCGAGTTTCTGTCCTTCTTCCTTATCACAGCCGTAGAGGTTATTCTCCTCATCGATGATTCCGTAGTGTACTGTGACATCTTCCGGTTCCGTATAAGTCGGATTCTCGAGGCCCTCATTGAGCATGTCGATCATCAGCGAGAACATGCTGTTCATCATTTCGTCCTCTGACATGGTCAGATAATCAGCAGCATTTTCCAGAAGTCTTGCCTGAAAAATATCCATATCTTCACCGCCCAGAGGCGCGAACAGATCCAGCGGCTCAATGGTGACTGTGACATCATATCCGCCGTCTTCCGTCTCGACCGCGTCTGTGACTTCGTATTTTGCTTTTGAAAACGCGTTGATCATGCAGTCTTTGAAGCTGGCTTTTACTTCGTCATTCAGTGCTGCTTCAGCGCCAAGCGAATCAAGCACTTCCTGGATGGCGGCATCGCGCATTTCAGACTCCTTGCCTTCCTCGACATCTGCCAGCTTGACGGAGTGGTCATAGTCTCCCGTGCAGATAATATCGAGAACGGCTTTGACATAAGCCTTCGCGTCATCCGCAGTCGGCTTCTTCGGTCCGCAGCCTGCAGTCACGATCATCGCTGCTATGATCATCATGATGACCACAATGTTTCTTATGCTCCTCTTCACTCTTTTTCCTCCTGTTCAGTAATACCCGGCGATAACGGTCTGTAAGAAAACTATTTTACAGTTCTTCTCTTGATCTTCTGTGTAGTAGTCTTCTCGAACGGCTCTGTCCTCAGATATACCTGTTTGATACGCTTATACTTCGGCATGTCATTGTTGACCTTCTCAATATCCTCGTCGATAAGTGCCTGGACCTCTGCTTCACTCTTACCCTTGACAGCTTCGGCTTCAGGATCATAGACGACATGAGCGACCAGCCTGTAATCATCACCTTCTTCTTCGCCCATAACGACATTCTCAACTACATAAGGGATCTTGTCTATCAGGAATTCGATCTCCTCCGGATAGATGTTCTTGCCGTTCTTCAGTACGATGACATTCTTCTTGCGGCCTGTCAGGAAGATGTAGTCCTCTTCATCTATACGCGCAAGGTCGCCGGTGTTGAACCAGCCGTCAACGAACACTTCTCTGTTGGCTTCCTCGTCGTCAAGATATCCCTTCATGATGTTAGGACCTCTGGCGAAGAGCTCGCCGATGCCGTTCTCGTCAGGATTATTGATCTTGACTTCAACTCCCGGCATAGCATGTCCGACAGATCCCGGCTTGCGGTAGAAATAGCTCTCAGAAGCGATCGTCGGCGCTGTCTCAGTAAGTCCGTATCCCTGTACTGTAAGGATACCGAAGTCTGTCGCGTACTCAAGGATCTTCAGATCGAGACCCGCGGCGCCGCTTATGAGGAATCTCAGCTTGCCGCCGAGTCCGTCTATGACATCCTTGAAAATCCTGCGTCTTACATCGATACCGACCCTCATAAGAGCCTTTGAGATCTTGCGGCCGGTCTCGAGCTTGGCAAGCTTGCCTTCTTTCTCTGCTGTCTTGAGTACCTTGTTGATCATTGACTCAATGATCAGCGGAACGCAGAAGAACGCGGTGACACCGTACTCTTTCAGTTCTTTCTGGACGTACTTAAGACCGCTGCAGAATACATTGGTGCAGCCATTGCTGATGAACATCAGAACGCCCTGATTGCCGAACGCGTGATGGAGCGGCAGCAGTATCATCTCTACATCGTCCTCGGAGATAGGCTCGACCTTTCTCATCGCGGCGATAGTGGAAGCGATATTCCTCTGTGTCAGCTGCGCAGCCTTGGCGTCTGCCGAGGTTCCCGAAGTGAACAGAATAATATCAACGGCATGCTTATCGATCACCTTGAATTCAGGTTTATACTGCTTGATCAGTGCTGCAAGCTCAGGCATTTTCTCCTGAGTGAATACACTCATCGGGATCAGAGTCTCTACTGTTATGCCGTCATTCTGAATGATCTTCTCAAAATCCATCTTGAGGCTCTCATCATATATGATGGCATCAGCCTTGCACTTTCTCAGCGAATTGATGATCTCATCCTCAGGCAGTCCCTTATCAAGCGGAACCACGACACCTACATTGATCACTACTGCATAGTATGCAACCAGCCACTGATAGGAATTCGGTCCGATCACTACGATCTTCTTGCCCTTGAGACCGCGGCTGATCAGGTAAGCTCCGAGAGCATCCAGATCCTCGCGGAACTTGCGGTAGGTGATCTCCGTCTTGGTCTTTCTGTCCGCGCTCTTGTAGATAAAGCCGGTATTCTTTCCGTACTTATCCGCGACAAAATCCATGATCTCCTTGAGATCCTGGAATTCTATGTCGTATTTGCATTTGTACTTTCTCATCAGTATTCTCCCTCTCAAAACAATATTCACTATGTCTGATCGTCACACAACAAAACCAGCGTTCGATTGTGTCCGGCCATCACTGCAGTGTGCTGCAGGCGCCGGCCTACGGCGCTGTATATGTCATTCTCTCATGAAAACACCCTGCTCCGGATCACAGAGCAAAGCATGTGAATATTATTTATATTTTACCAAATGAGCCTGGATATGACCACACCTTGCATTAAAATATTACGAAGGCCCGCAGCCGGACATCGCGGTCTGCCGAAACCGATATGTTACGATTCTCTCTGTTATTTGCGCGTCTCCAGCATGCGTTTTACTTTTCTCACATTGTCTGCCAGAGCGAGAAGCTGCAGCTCTGATGATCTGCCGCCTGTCAGTTCATCTATTTTGGCGTTGACTGCAGGGTGGAAAGCCCTCCCCTGCAGAGCTTCTTCTTTACCATATTCCACAGCTGTTTCAATAATACTCATGTCAGAGAGCATTTCGTCTGAACTGATGGGATTCAGATACAGCGCGCCTTTATGCATCTCATCGGAAAACGGGATCTCCGGTGCCCCGCCTTTTCCGGCAGGGCCGCTGAACATGTATCCCGGATGCCACGTTGCATTCATACTGTATACGCTGATGCCTGCAGTCAAAGCCGCCTGCACTGTATAATACTGATCGAACATATCCTTGAAGGCTGTCGCAGCAAGGGATATATCGGTATGGGCCAGTGCGGCAAGATCATTGCTCTTCTCGATTCCCTGCCCGGCAGTAAGGCCTCCGATCCCGCATGAGACCGCGATCTCAGCTCCGCGTTCCTCGCAGAGCCGGATCGTCCCCGAAGCAGTAAGTGCTCCGGTCGCTCCGCCGCTCTTCGCCTTATCATACGCTGAATAACCGATGCGAACAGCCTCATCCGCGCGGCCTCGGAAGAACAGAAACTCCTCGACGTCTGCCGCCACAGGCCTGCCTCTGTCCATCCATCCGATCAGCCAATCCGGATCCCATACATTCAGAATCCTGCCGTTATCTGTACTTACCAGCCCGTGAGTAAGCAGAGCTGATTCCACGATCAATCCTGACATAACCTTAATACCGCTTCTGCCTGCCTGCCGATATCTATAGAATTCGCTTTATTAAGGAATTCCGGATACCATTCCGGGAATGCGCTGCATCCGTGCATTGCGCCTGTAACTGCTCCGGCAATGCTTGCGATAGCGCTTGTCTCATCTCCGATATTCACCGCGTCTCTGATGCAGGCTGCAGGATCTCCTTTCCTCGCTATGATGATACCGATCGCTGCCGGAACAGTCTCAGCGATCGCGGGTCCGCATCCTATACGGTCTCTCAGCTCATCCGCCGCATTCCTCTCTCCGGAGTAATGCAGAGCAGTTTCTATCGCCATATCCAGCCTTTGACCACAGAAGGACCGGGATATACGCATATGCCCTCTGTTGCCCTTGCTGTCTCTTCTCCCTTCTCCGCTCCGTACATCGCGGCGCTGACGATTTCATACACAGAAGAAGTTTTCATGGCTGCCGCGACGGCAGCAGCGACCGCGCACGCGCCCGATACTGAATAAGGGTCATCATGGGAAGACAGCGTGATCCTGACAGCATTGTCTATTGCTGTGTCGATATCGCCGCTGCTGAACAGCGCTGCCGGGTATGCCTTGACTGCCGCCCCGTTAGACGACAGCGCGTAGTAATGGCCCTTGAACAGCTTGTTTCCAAGGTGACCTATCTGATCCCAGGTGTTGAGGTGCTTATTCTCATTCATCCGGATCACGGCCTTTCTCGTAGTCATCCCCGCGAAAGGCTCGAAGTACTCGGAGTCTCCCCATTTCAGGAGCGCTTTTGCGGCGATTTCAGTCGTGATCCTGCCCCCGTTCTGTATTATCTCTTCGGTCAGCATGTAAGGGATACTGAAAGCATCCGTCACCTGTCCGGCTTTTCTTCCTCTTGCCGGAACATCCCGCGGCGGGTCTCTGAAGTCATCGACCGGCCCTCCGAACATACTGATGATCTGCTGTGTGGATTTGCCTTCTGTAGCCGCTCCCATAGCGTCGCCTGCAGCAGCGCCGAGAATGCAGCCTGTTATCTTACTGATCATTTTGCGTTCCCCCTGCGTAATATTGCGGTCCGTTCGATATCTCCGGCAAGTCCCGCGATATCGAAGCCATTGATCTCATCCATCACAGGAAGGAAGTGTTCAGGGAAAACAGAAGCGCCGCATAATGCTCCTGCCATCGCCCCTGCCATCGTGCCTACCGTATCAGTATCATAGCCTGCGTTGACCGCTGCTATGATCGCCTCCATCGCGTCTCCTCCCGACGCTGCGAGAAAACCGAAAGCGCTCGGGACGGCTTCCGCGACATGAAGTCCCATGCCTATCCTCCCGGCGATCTCTCTCATCTTGTATTCCATACTGCCTCTGCCGAGACCGATGTCTACCGCCATCTCCATTCTTCTGATAACAGAAGGCCCTGCCACATCACGGCCCTGCTCCCTGCCAATACGCTCGCCTTCAGCCGCTCCGTACAGACCTGCCTGTATCACGCTGTACAGGTCTGCTCCTTCTGTCACGGCCTCGGCTACAGCTGCCGCGACAGCAGCTCCGCCGGAAACAGCGATGTAGTTGTCATGGGTAACCATAGTGACCACTGCTGAGTCCACTGCCGCCTGCAGCGGGACTCCCGGATTGAAGAGTCCGATCGGCGATATCTTCATCGCCGCGCCGTTGGTCGCCTGCCTCGGCAGGAGCTGCAGCGACTCTGATTCCGGAAGGATCTCACCTTTGAACCGTCTCACGGCCATGCGGGTCGTCGGTCCGGCGAACCTGTCGAAGAAAACGGGATGCCCCGACCAGTCGATGATCGCTTCTCTGACCACATCCGACGAGATCTCCCCGCCGTGATCGATTATGCTGCGGGCAATGAAATAAGCAGAGCTGAAATCATCAGTCACCTGACCCTTCTGATTGCCGTGCGCGAAAGTGTCGAGCGGTGTTACCTCAAAGTCTGTCACCTTATGTCCGAAATATTCAAGAATCTGTTCCGTTGTCCTGGCTTCTGTTGCTGCCCCCATTGCGTCGCCTGCTGCTGCGCCGATGAGGCATCCCAGGATCCTGTCGTATAGTGTGTACATCATATCTCCTGTCTGCCGGATGTTAACCGTCTGCGGCATCTGTTACTGTAAGACCATTATAATATAGAAAAACGGGGAGATGCACTTGCATCTCCCCTGAACATATCGATCTTACCGTATTATTTCCAGTCATCCATCTGAGCGACGTTGGAAGCGTCAACAACAGCCATAGGTGTGCTGTCACCGACACTGGAAACATCCTGTCCCTCAAGAGCCTTGAGCATGATGATGATTCCCTCACGGCCCATCAGGTACGGAGACATTGCGACTGTAGCGTCATAGCTTCCGTCCTGGATCGCTGCCTTAGCCTCTGCTGTGAAGTCAACTCCGACAACCATGACCTTGTCCTTCATCTCCTTCTCCTGGAGAGCCTTGACAACGCCGAGTGCCATGTCATCGTTTCCGCATGTGAAGCCGATCAGATCAGGATTCGCCTCGATGATAGCTGTAGCAGCATCATATGCTTTCTGAACGTCGAAGTCGCACTGCTCTACAGAAACTACCTCATAGCCGGCCTTCTCGAAAGTATCCTTTGCGCCGTCTCTTCTGGCGTCAGCCTGTGTTCCGCCTTCGTTACCTGCGATAACAGCTACCTTGCCAGGTGTGCCTACCTTGTCGATGATGTACTGAGCGCCGAGAACACCCTGATTGTAGAAATCAACAGTGATCTTTCCTGCGATGGCTCCGCCTGCAGCAGCAAGAGCTTCTTCATCTACCTCATTACCTGTTGTGATGATCTTGACATCATCCTGGTTAGCCTGAACGATTCCGGAAATCAGGCAGTCACCTGTCAGAGGGGAAACTGCGATAGCCTTGTAATCCTTGACAAGCATGTCTTCAAGGATACCCAGCTGGCCTGCTGTATCAGTATCGGAGTCAGTTGCCTGAACATCTACTGTTACTCCATACTCCTCAGCTGCCTCTTCATAACCTTCCTGCATGGTTACCCAGAAAGAGTTCGAGAGAGTACTCTCGATAGCTCCGAGGTTAACGCCTGTGCCTTTCTCAGGGAGAGGAGCGAGGTCTACGTCGACCTGCGCGAGAGCCTGCTGGAATACAGTCTGCTCACCGGATTCTGTTGTCTCTGCAGCTTCTTCTGTTGTCTCTTCTGCCGGTTCCTCAGCCGGTTCACTGTTAGAGCATCCGCCCATTACAGTCATTGAAAAGATCAGTGCCAGGCAAAGCAGCAGGCCTAAAAATTTCTTCTTCATACATTACCTCCTTCAAAATGAAACGAACATATATCTCCAATGGATCACTCCATCAAAGCCAATACATCCTGCACCGACGCGCGGCTCCTCGGACCCGCTATGGTACATTTCACTGCCGCGGTAGCATTCGCGAATCTCAGGGCATTTTCTTTGTCCATCCCTTTATCGAAATACGCGTACAGCAGTCCCCCAATAAAACAGTCACCTGCGCCGGTCGTGTCCACGGCATCCACCTGAAATACGCCGGCGTGGTACTCACTGCTTCCGTCATACCAGTACGATCCCTCTCCGCCCGCGGTCAGGATCACTCCGTGTTCTATGTTGTACTTCTCCTGCACCAGTCTGACCGACTTGTGCGGGTCTGTCTCTCCTGTCAGTTCCTCGAACCCGGCGCTTCCGCTTACGAACAAGGTGCACGTCCTCATCATCCTGTCGATCTCTTCATCAGTCGTGCCGCATACCTTCATGAAGCTCGGCACACACTGCATGTTGTAGATGACCGGCTTGCCCTGTTCTCTGGCTCTGTCCGCGAGCCACTGAGCTGCGTCCGGCGAGAACATATCGTTGTAGAAAATATCCATGCCGTCCATGATATCCTGCGGCAGATCGCTTCCCGCAAGGTCATTGACCGAATCTCCCAGGTTGGCGAAAATACAGTGCTTGCCGCCCGGTGCTGTGATGATATATGTGTGCAGCGTAGTGCCGCCTTCTTGTGTAACGACGTAACGGTCATCGACTCCATCGGCGACAAGGGTCCTGCGGAACTCATCCCCGAACGTGTCGTCGCCGATCTGACCGGTCTGGAAGGCATCCATGCCCAGGCTCGCGCACGCGACAGATACATTCGACGCGCTCCCACCCGGGAGGATATTTTCACCGGTGATAAAACCGAATCCGTCATCATGAGGCAGCTCATGACTGTTAAGGACAATGTCCATGGCGATAGCGCCAAGTGATAATACCTTGCTCATATCAGACCTCGCTTCTCTTTCTCTTGTTGCTCTCGGAAATGAACACCGCGACGATCAGGATGGCACCTGTTAATACCTCCTGGTAGTGCGAAGAAATGGAGAGCAGTACAAGACCGTTTTTGAGTATATTGAGTATCAGGCAGGCTATGACTGTTCCGAGCACATTGCCCTTGCCTCCCTGCATGCTTGTTCCTCCGAGTATCGTCGCGGCTATGGCGTCCATCTCATATCCCTGGCCGGCAAGCGGCTCAGCTGAGTTGAGCCTCGCGGTGACGATCAGTCCCGCGATCCCCGCGCACAGTCCGCAGATCGTGAAGATCATGATCTTGTATTTCCTGACATTGATCCCGGCCCTGTTGGCGGCGAGTTCGTTGGTGCCGCAGAACAGGCAGTAATTGCCGAGCACAGTCTTGTGCAGGATCACCGCGCCGACCGCCGCAATCAGCAGCGACAGAACGATCGGCACATTGACAGGACCGATCTTGCCTGAACCGAGGAAAGTGAAAATATCAGAAAACCCGTATATCGGTTTTGCGTTGGTCCACACCAGTATGACTCCCCGTAATATCGTCATCATCGCGAGCGTGACTATGAAGGAATTGATCTTGCAGTAAGATACGAGAAACCCATTGGTAAAGCCGATAGCCGAAGCGACCATCAGTCCGAGCAGCACCGCGAGCAGCGATGGAACGCCTGCAACACAGAGCATTCCCATGATCATTCCGGAAAAACCTATGATGGCTCCTACCGAGAGGTCTATCTCACCCATACAGATCACGAATGTCATTCCGACTGACAGCACAAGATAGATGGCAGACTGATTGAGTATGTTCCTGCAGTTCTTCCACGACAGGAAATACGGTGACGCTATAGAAAGTATCACTATCGTCACGATCAGAATGCCCACCAGCAGCAAAGTATAAGAATGTTCTCTCAGAAATCTCTTCAATGCGGTCTCCTTCAGATGCCTGCGGCTCCTGTTATCATAGATACGACCTCATCCATAGATGTGTCTTCTGTCCTCAATTCTTTGATTACCTGACCGTGTCTCATGACACAGATACGGTCGGATATGTTGAATACCTGAGGCATATTATGGCTGATCACTATGACCACATACCCTTCGTCGGCCAGTCTTCTGATCAGTGTAAGTACAGCATTGGTCTCATTGATCCCCATCGCCGCAGTCGGCTCATCGAAGATGAACACTTTGCCGCCCTGATTCACAAGGCGCGCCACGGCGACGCCCTGTCTCTGTCCGCCGCTGAGATTGCCTACAGGCTGGGTCACATCAGGGATCCTGATATCCAGTGATTCGAGCAGCTTCTCTGCCTCTGCTTTCATCTCCTTCTTGCGGAGAAAACCGAATCTGGACAGCTCATTTCCGAGGAAAAGATTGGATGTGACATCCATCGTGTTGCCGAGCGCCAGATCCTGATACACAGTCGAAACGCCGGCCTCAATCGCTTTCCTTGTGGAAAGCGAACTGAAGACCTCATTGCCTATGTGGATCTCTCCTCTGTCGGGTGTCAGGACACCGGAGATGATCTTGATGAGCGTCGACTTTCCGGCACCGTTATCACCCACGATAGCAAGCACTTCTCCTTCATACGCAAAAACAGACGCCCCCCTGAGCGCCTGTACATGCCCGAAATCTTTATATAAATTTTCAGCCCTGATGTATGCTTCCTGCATTACCCTGCGATTCCTCTCATCTGACGGCTCCGGATGAGCCATAAGAAGATTTAATGACTACAGGATAATTCTAAACAATAAACACCACCCTTCCAATCGGACTTTTCTATCGGTCTTTCTTGCGTTATTGTTTAATTCAATATATCGAGGCGTTTTCTCCTCATTTTATCAGCCAGCGGAACCCGTACGGCTCGAGCCAGTATTCCATGCGGCTGCCTTCACCACTGATGACATTTCCTTCAGGATCGCGGAGATCGTGCCACTCAGCGTTCTCGAACTCCGCTCTGCTGTATTCAGGAGCAAAATTGAAGATTCCAAGCAGTGTTTTGTCTCCATATGTACGCCTGATCCCCAGAATTCTGTCATCATTTACGTTGACAGGAAACATATCAGCGTCTGAACGGAAGACTTCGCAGGATTTCCTGATGCGGATCAGTTCCGCAAGGCTGTTGAACACTGCCGCTGTCACAGTATCCTCATTATGTCTCTGTTCCGAGAGCTCCCAGTCGAATCTGCCTCTGTGGATATATCTGCTGTCAGCAGCTTTCTTCGGATCGTCGTGATAGCTGTAATCATTGAGCATACAGATCTCATCTCCGCTGTACAGTACAGGAATGCCCTTGAGCGTAAACATCATAGCGTGCAGCATGATATCCGCCGCCAGCCCTCTGTTAAGAGCCGCTTCGTTCCCTTCGTAGAGAGCCGATTCTATTCCGCATAGTGAAGCTGTCGTACCGCACAGTCTTGCGTCCCTCAGGACTTCTGAGTCGTTGTAAAGCTCACCGCGCGCAGGACTTCCCGGCCATCTTCCTGTGAACCAGTCATTCAGATATTTCTTGTGCGGAGCTTCCTGCATACCGAACCAGCCGAGATATCCGTAATCAAGACCCCACCCGATATCATCATGACATCTGAGATAGTTCTGGAAGAGGCAGTTGTCCGGCAGGGTCTCCAGCTGCTCAAGCTGATGGCGCAGGAGCTTGATATCTCTGGTCGCTACCGTGTGCCAGATCGTGCACATTGTCGTAACGTTGTAAAGCATGTCGCATTCAGGTTTTTCCGGTGTACCGAAATACGGCACGACTTCTTTTGGCTCCATTACTACTTCACCCAGCAGCAGGACTCCCGGACATACGATCCTGCAAGCGAGGTTCATCATGCGTACCAGTGTATGTACTTCCGGCAGGTTACGGCAGTTCGTGCCTAATGTTTTCCAGATATACGGGACCGCGTCGAGTCTGACTATATCCACGCCTCTGTTGGCAAGATACAGCAGATTGTCTGTCATATCGTTGAACACCATCGGGTTGGCATAGTTGAGGTCCCACTGGAATGGATAGAATGACGTCATGACGATCTTGCCGCAGTCATCCAGATACGTATAGTTGCCGGGCGCCGTCTCAGGAAAAACCTCTGGCAGGTATTTCTCGAACTGATTCGGGACGTCCCAGTCATCATAGAAGAAGTATCTGGCCATCGCGCCTTCATCTCCCTTGCGCGCAGCCTTCGCCCACTCGTGCTCCTCACTGGTATGATTCATGACAAAGTCGAGGCATACCATAATATCCCTGCGGTGGCAGGCACCTGTGAGTTTTTCCAGGTCTTCCATCGTTCCGAGGTCAGGTCTTACCTTGCGGAAGTCAGAGACTGCGTATCCGCCGTCACTTTTGCCTTCCGGAGAGTCCAGCAAAGGCATAAGGTGCAGATAGCTGACACCGCACTCTTTGAGGTAGGACAGATTCTCCCTGACTCCGTTCAGATCTCCTCCGAAGTTCTCTGTATAGAGCATCATGCCGAGCATGTCCTGAGAGAGCTTGCGCTCAGGATCCTCAAGACTGGCAAGATCTCTTTTGCGCAGAGACGGCTTTCTCGCGCTGTATGCTTTCCTGAGCAGTCCGAGGAAATAGTCAAAAGCCTGCTCGTCATCGTAGAGACTCATATACAGGTCTTTCAGTTCATCAATATATTGTCCCAGTCTGTCCTGATAATGATTCTTTCTTGTAGCCATAAGACACCCCTTTAATCTAAAGTTCTATCTCTTCAGCATACGGCATTGCAGGCATTGCTCCGCGTCTTGAGCATGTCAGCGATGCAGCTTTGTTAGCGTATGTCACCATCTTCCTGAGTTCATCCTCGCCGAGGCCGTCAATAAGCCCGTCTCTCTTGGATATCTGGCAAAGCACCGCGCCGAAGAAAGTATCTCCGGCTCCATTGGTATCCGCGACTCTGACGCTGAACCCAGGCACTGTTCCTGAGTAGGAACCCATCCTCACGAAAACGCCCTTCGCGCCGAGTGTGACCAGCACCAGAGAAGGACCCTGTTCGCTCAGGATACGGCTGCCCTCTTCGAAATCTTCTGTCCCTGTGAGCAGAAGCATCTCCTCGTCAGACACTTTGAGAATGTCTGCAAGCGGCAGCAAAGACTTCATCATTTCAACAGCGCGCTCCTCGCTGTCCCACAGAGCGGCTCGGTAATTCGGATCATAGCTGATCAGAACGCCTCTGTCCTTAGCGTAGTGTAACGCGGATTCACACGCTTCTCTTATCGGCATCGTCGTCATAGACAGCGAGCCGACGTGCAGTATTGCCGGAAGCTTGGCCTGACCGCTGATCAGATCCTCATTACCTCTTATATGGCTGCCGGCGATCGCTGATATAGCTTCATCTGCTGTCAGCTGCGTATCGGCACCCGGATTCCTGTAGAAAGCGAATTCTCTCTCTCCGTTCTCATCCACTGACACAAGCGCCATTGTAGTAGGCTGGTCATCGCACGTGAACAGGCCTGAAACATCAACGCCTTCCTTCCTGAGTGTCTCTGTGAGAATGCGGCCGAACGCGTCATTTCCGACTTTGCCGATAAAACCGGTCTCGGCGCCGAGCCTGGCAGCTGCAACAGCTACATTGGCGGGAGCGCCTCCCGGAAAAGCTGTAAACATGCCGTTTCCGAACTCGTCAGTTCCATTCTGTGTCATATCCATGAGCAGTTCGCCCAAAGTAAGTATATCTGCCATATCATTTACCACCTTCTGGTCTGTGTATTATCTTATTTCGCGTCTTATCCGTTACTCCAGCCTCATCAGCCCGGCAATAGTCCGCGATTATTATCATAGCCCATAGTCGTTTATATTTTACTATATTTGCGGTCAATAAAAAACCTCTCACCGCCTAATGATGAAAGGTTTTATTTCAAGTCTCACGACTTTCACAGGCGCGCTTAATGCACAGCTTTCAGCGTTTCGCGCGCAGGCTTAGCGATCCTTAGCGATCCTGTATGCTGTCAGATTCATTTCGGCATCTCCCTCAGCGCGGAACATGATATTTTCCGCGGAAAGGTCTGTATAATATGTGACCGACATTACCTGTTCACCGCCGTTGACAAAGATCTCCGCGCTCCAGCGGTCAATGAGTATCCTGAGGCTGATCCTGCCCTTGCGTGTCAGCGGTCCGCGGCGGTCTCTGACCCTCACGGTCCTCTTAGCCGGAATGCTGCTGTCCTGCCCTGAATGGCTTCTGTCAATAGTTATGACTGATCTGACGCTATCATACCAGAGCTCCGTATAATGAGTTTCATCCACGGCGAATCTTATACCTGCTCCGCTGCACGAAGGATCTGTCGTGATATCGGCAGTGATATCCATCGACCTTCCTCTGAGGCCCGGGAGCCTGATCCAGTTCGGCGCGAGAGCTACAGAGAACCATTCGGTTTTATCCTTACGGTACTCCTCAAGCTCGATCACAGGCTGCTGTATCAGCTTTCCGTCTCTGAGGCTCAGCTCCCTCGGGACAGTCATCTGCCCGAATATCCTGCTGCTCCTCCGGCCGTTAGCCTCTATATTGCCATATTGAGGGTCCTGCATCCATCCGATCATGACCTGTCTTCCGTCGATCGTCCTGAGTATCTGCGGCGCGTAGAAATCAAGGCCTGAGTCCACAGGCTCATATCTGTATCTTCCCGCATCGTCTGTATCCGGCGTGAATGTCTCGCTCTTCCAGTCGAAATCTCCGGTAATAAAGCAGACATTGTTGCCC
>JAFRLN010000119.1 GCA_017431175.1 Mogibacterium sp. | reverse complement strand
CCGGAGATAAAGAAACCGGAACCTGTCCCGGAACTCATAACGATACCTTTCCCGGAGCCGGAGAAACCGCAGCCTGAGAAAGCGGAAACAGGAAAGATACCTGAGGGAGTCCCGCTCACAAAGGCAGGAAAGCCTCGCAAGCCATCGATGAGCATGAAGAAGGACGAACTCATGGCTATCGCGGACTGGAAGGGCGTCGCTCTGCCGCCTGACGCGACCAAGGCGGTCATACTTGAACTGATTGAAAGCGCGGAATGACAAGCATAAGCAAGGAGATGTTAATACAGATGCTGCACCCCGGGATCATAATGATCGCGTTCGGGGTGATCACCATGCTTCTCCCGAGACCTTGCAGAAGGCCTCTGTCTGTTGTCGCGCCTGCGTGCGCTTTCTGGGCGTTCCTGCAGATGGGACCTGACAGCAGCCTCGTATATGAGCTGACTCCGTATATCAGGATGCAGTTCATACATTTCGACAGCATCGCTTATGCGTTCACGCTTGTGTTCTGCGCGATCGCTCTTCTGAACGGGATTTACGGAGAGGGCATACAGCACAGACACGAGTGCGGCATGTCCATGATATATGCCGGCAGCGTCATGGGAGTCATACTCGCGGGCGATCTCATTTCACTCATAATATTCTGGGAGATATCAGCCTTCGCGTCTATGTATGTCGTATACTGCAAGCATGACATGGTATCCGAAAGAGCATCCTTCCGCTACATACTCGTGCACGCATTCGGCGGCAATATGCTGCTTGCCGGAGTCATAGCATATATTTTCCATTACGGAAACGGGATCGCGAATATAGCAGATCACACGGGGGAACCGTTCTTCTGGCTCATGGCGGTCGGAGTGGCTGTCAACGCCGCTATACCTCCGCTGCACTCGTGGCTGCCTGACGCTTATCCCGAGTCGACCGCCACGGGCACGGTGTATCTTTCGTCGTTCACGACCAAGGCCGCGATATATCTCATGATAAGGATGTTCGCGGGACTCGACGTCCTCATCATTGCGGGCGCTGTCATCTCCGTATACGCTGCCTGCATGGCGATCATGGAAAACAATATAAGGCGCCTGCTGGCTTATCACATAATAAGCCAGCTGGGAATGATGATCGCAGCTATAGGAGCCGGCGGCGAACTCGGCACAGACGCGGCGACGGCACACGCCTTCACGAACATACTCTTCAAGGGTGTGCTGATGATGGGCGCCGGAGCAGTAATGTACGCAACCGGAAGGAGCAAGATCACAGAACTCGGGGGCATGGCTAAAAAGATGCCGGTGACAGCGGTATGCTTCCTCATATCGTCGCTTGCCATAGCGGGTCTTCCGGGCCTTTCGGGATTCGTGAGCAAGGCTCTCATTACAGAAGCCGTTGCTTCCTCGGGACATAAGACGGCTGCTCTGCTCATCACTGCGGGCGGAGTCGGTACTCTGCTGTCGATAACGCTCAAGATCAACTGGTTCGTGTTCTTCGGCCCGTGCGAAAACGAAAAGGACTCCGAAGTCATCTCAAAGGTGCCTGTCACTATGAGTGCTGCCATGGTGCTCGGGACCGCTCTGACGGTACTCATCGGCGTATTCCCTGACAGGTTCTACGCACTTATGCCGTACGCCACGAACGCTCATCCTTACCATATGGAGCATGTCCTCGAATATATAGCGATATTCATCGGCGGCTCGATACCGTTCTTCATCTGCATAAAGAAGATGAAGCCTCACGATGAGATCACTCTCGACTTCGACTGGTTCTACAGGGTGGTGCTGAACAAACTCGTTCTCTGGATCTCGAAGCTTTGCGACGGGATATTCGCATGGTGCGACAGGCATGCTTCAAGGACGGCGGAATACCTGCGTACGCATTTTGGCGATCCTTATCTGTGGACACAGGGAAGCAGCAGCGTTAAGATAAGAAAGTTCTCGTTTGAAAACGAGAGCCGCCTGATAGGGGATGTGATGACCGTCATAGTGCTGGTGCTCACGGTGATGCTGGCTCTCGTGACATATCTTGCATCATGAAAGGGCAGATAACACAAAATATGGTATCTGCTCTTTTTTTATGCTAAAATAAATATGTATGTATAACGTCCTGAAGCGCTGCCGCAAAGGCGATGTCTCCTGCGGCAGACCATATCCGTATAAGTAGTGTATAAGACCCGCTTGGTTTTAATTGAAAGGGAGGGAACAAGAATGAACAAGGCAAAAGTGCTTGCACTAACTCTGATCCTCGCGATCATGACGATGTACATGCCTGCCTGCGCTCAGGAGGTCGAAGCCGGAGACTTCACCGGCGTCCTGACCGTTGCCAATGATCAGAAGATCATCGTGAGCAACGCCAAGGAGACGAAGGAATTCGTCACCGACAGCTCCACAAAATACGATATGAGCGGACAGAGCAGCTTCAGCATGAATGACATCGTCACCGTCAAGTATCAAGGCAGGGGCAAAAAGCTCGTTGCCGAAGAGATGACGCTCAAGAAGCATACACAGAAGGATACTTTGTTCAGCGGTATCGTAACGGGACTTGAAGATAAAAAGACCGTGACCGTTACCAGCAAGAGCCTGACGATCACTTTCTCTTATGATGACAGTACTGTGATAAGCGGTAATCTGCGCAAGGGAGACGGCGTAAGGATCACTTATGTCGGCGACCTTTCGGAATTCCCGAAGGCCACAAAGATCGTCGTTACGAAGGAAGTGCCTGAAGAACCTAAGACGCTGACTGCCAGCGGTATCGTTTCTGAATTCACCGATACTTCGCTGCTGCTTTCGATCGACTCGGCTCATTCGCGCAAGTTCACGCTCGACAAGAATACGAAGATAACCGGTCTTTCCGATAAGCTCAAGGTCGGTGACAGCGTGAATGTGACGTTCAACAATACGGAAGACAGCGCACCTCTTGCTGTAGAGGTCAATATCGTAAAGGAACCGCCTGCTGAGGTAAGGACGATCAACGGCACGATCAACAGCGTCGGAGCCAGCGCGATAAGCCTCAAGACAGACTCGAAGACGTACAACTTCGTCACTGACAAAGACACGAAATACAAAGGCGTAAAGCCTGCTGTCGGATGCAATGCCGAGATCACATACAGCGTTGTAAAGGGCAAGAACCTTGCTTCGGTCGTATACTGCCAGAAAGCTCCGGATCCGCCTGAAAAGCCTGTTACGGCAAAGGGCACCATCATATCATGGGGCAACGGAAATGCTGTTATCAGTATCGACGGCAGCGGCAATACGAACCTGACGTATACCAACAAGATCGAGATAGCTTCGGATTACACTCCGCAGGCCAACGACTACGTACAGATCGAGTACATGAAGAGCAGCAGCGAGATGACGAAGATCAAGCTCATAAAGAGACCGGATCCTCCTAAGCCTGTTCCGCCTGAACCGGTCGTGACTGACGGTGTTATCAAATCATGGGGAGGCGGCAAGTGTACGATCACAGCCGACGGCTCCGACCTCAATCTGACGTATGACAAAGACCTCGATATCTCGCCGGGCTACAAGCCTCAGGCAAAGGACGAGGTAAAGATCACCTATACAAAAGAAGACAGCGTGCTCAGAAAGATCGAGCTCACAAAGAGACCGACTCCTCCTGTCCCGATCAAAGCAGAAGGAACTCTGACCGCCTGGGCCATCGACGGTGAAAACAAGTGCACCATCGATACCGCAGACGAGACTCTCGCTCTGACATACGATCCGGATTCGCTGGATATTCCGAAGGGATATGAGCCTCAGGCTGATGACAGCGTCAAGTTCACCTACGTAAAGACAGAGATGTCTCTCAAGTCGATCGAGCTCATAAAGAGACCTGATCACGTCGTTACTTCAGAGGGAACTCTGGTCAAGTGGGGCGCCGACAAACAGCATAAGTGCATAGTCGACATAGGCGGAACTGAGATCACTCTCACATACGATCCTGAATCGCTCGATCTGCCGACCGGGTACTGGCCTAAGGATGAAGATTATGTAGAGGTCACCTATACTTCGAACAACAACGTGCTCCAGAAGATGACTCTGATCAACAGACCAGACTATACCGTAAACGGCGAGGGGACCCTGCTGGCATGGGGCATCGACGGCGGGAACAAGTGCACGGTCGATGTGAACGGAACAGGGGAAACGACTCTTACCTATGATCCGGATAAGATCGATATGCCTGACGGATACTTCCCGCAGGCCAATGACGAGGTCAAGGTAACATATACTTCGAATGACAATGTGCTCAGCCACATCGAGCTCGTGAAGAGGCCGGACCCGACACCAGACCCGGCACCGACACCGGACCCGCCACCTGCACCGGACCCGACACCTGCACCGGACCCAGAACCGGAACCGGCGCCGGAACCGGAACCCGAGCCGGAACCAGAACCGGAACCAGAGCCGGAACCTGAGGACTAGCCTGAGCCGGAGCCGGAACCTGAGGTAGAACCAGAGCCGGAGCCGGAACCTGAGGGAGAACCAGAGCCGGAGCCGGAGCCTGAAGCAGAGCCTGAGCCAGAACCGGAACCTGAACCAGAGCCTGAGCCGGAACCTGAGGCAGAGCCGGAATCAGAACCAGAACCGGAACCTGAGGCAGAACCAGAGCCAGAGCCTGAACCTGAAGCAGAGCCGGAGCCGGAATCAGAACCAGAGCCGGAACCGGAACCTGAGGCAGAACCAGAACCGGAACCGAAGCCTGACAAGAAAAAGAAACCTCGCAAGCGTAAGCCTTCAATGAAAATGAAGAAGAGCGAACTCATTGAAGCAGCAGAGAAAATGGGAATTGAGATTCCGGATGGAGCCACTAAAAAAGTGATCCTGGATCTTATTTACAGCAAAAAGAAGAAGTAAACAGAAGGATTATATGACGCTGATACTGCAGGCAGTACTGCTGCTCGGACTGATAGGAATTACAGTAGCAATCATTTTCGGCAAGGATCTGATGATCTCTGTCGTGATTTACTGTGCGTTCAGTTTTCTGACCATGCTGCTTTACAACATAATGGGCGCTCCGGATGTGGCATTTACTGAAGCGGTAATAGGCGTTATTTCAACAGTATTCTTCATTATTATCCTTAGGTCGATAGACAGGAAGACCAAATGAGAAAAACGATAACTGTGATATTGCTGATAATCTCAGTACTTGTGCCGTTCATGGCGTTCGATGTACTGCCTGTGATAGGGGACCCTCAGTCGGCCCCTAATACTCACGTGTCCGATTATTATATCGAGAACGCCATTGAGGAATGCAATTCACCTAACATGGTCACGGCAGTTATCGTTGACTACAGGGCTTTTGATACGATGTTCGAGACGACAGTTATGTTTCTCGCCGGTCTCTCCGTCGTAATCATCCTTGCCAACAAGCCTAAGAGAAGGATACCGGCACATTCATCTCTGAGAAGAATGAAAGATGCCGGAGGCAGACCTATTTATAAGACAGTCAATAAGGATGTAATGATATCGGTCATAGAGCCGGTGATCCTGATCTATGCGATCTACGTTCTGTTCCACGGAGAAGTAAGTCTTGGCGGAGGTTTCCAGGCCGGCGCGCTCATAGGAATGACATATCTCCTCGACATCATGGTCGTGAAGAGGGACAGACCGATATTTGACATACCTAAAGCAAGAGCAGCCGCGATAGCCGGATTTGGTCCGCTGATATACGCGCTCACAGGAATCGTGACAATCCTGGGCGGAGGACTTTATCTTGAATACAACAAGATCCCGCTCCCGATACATCATGCGGAACTTCATTCTATAGGCATTACGGCTGTAGAGATCGGAGTAACGATCGGAGTAGCCGGTACTATAATCACGATACTCAATGCGCTCATGGAGAGGATATCTTTCGATGATGACAATGATTAATACCTTTCTTGCGACAAAAGGAATCTATTTTCTGACACTGGTGCTGCTGGCACTCGGAGTGGCAGGTATTATCGTGTGCAATAATTATATGAAAAAACTCATCTGCATGAATGTAATGCAGGTAGCTGTCATTTTCTTCTTTCTGTGCCTCGGACAGAAGTCACCGGGAACGATACCTGTTGCTATGGATACTGCGGTCAAAGCATCTCAATACATCAATCCGCTTCCTCACGGGCTGATGCTTACGGCTATCGTAGTCAGTCTTGGTACCACAGGAGTAGGACTTTCACTTCTGCTGCGGATCAGAGAAAAATACGGAACGATCGAGGAAGATGACCTGATCAGAAGAGAAGACCTTATGACTAGAAAGAACAAGGACGGAGGAGACCGGAAGTAATATGATCGAGAACATACCTGTTCTTATAGTACTGCTGCCACTTTGCTCGGCATTGCTGTGCCTGGCCCTGACAGCGGTCAGCAGAAATCTGGGTATTTTCGCAGTCAAGCTTTCATGCCTGGCCTCTTTTGTGCTGTCCTGTATCCAGCTTCAAATGGTGGTGACCGGCGGGACGATCCATTACGCTATAGGGAACTATGCTGCGCCGTACGGAATAGAGTTTGTTATTGACTCGCTGAATGCTGTACTGCTGGTATGCTTCTCGCTTATGGGTTTCCTGACGATCCTCTTTGCTGAGAACTTCGGGAATGAGAAGAGACCGATGCTTGTCGGTGCCGCATGTGCGGAAACAGCTCTGCTCATTACAGGTATTTTAGGCATGACATCGACGGGAGACGTGTTCAATCTGTATGTATTCCTTGAGATCACTTCACTTTCCGCATACTGCCTTATCTCTCTCGGAGGCAGCAGGGGTGTAGTTTCCGCATACAGATACATGCTGGTCGGAACTGTAGCAGCGACCCTGTATCTTCTTGGCATAGGAGTTCTGTACTCTGTTACAGGAACTCTCAATATGGGAGACATGAGGGAGATCCTGGATCAGGGAGGATATGACGGAGCAATGCTTACTGCAATGTGCTTCCTTATCCCGGCATTCGGCATCAAGATGGCGCTCTTCCCGTTCCATGGATGGCAGCCTTCCGCATATACACACGCAGAGCCGGGAAGCAGACCGCTGATCACCGGTGTTATGGGTAAGGTACCGGCACTTGCGATGTTCAGATTTGTATACTGTATCTATGGCACTGATTTCAGATTCGTCAGGATCGGCCTGATACTGCTGGGGATCTTCTCAGTCTTCGGAATGCTGTACGGCTCTCTCATGGCGATGGGACAGACAGATATACGGAAGATACTCGCGTATTCTTCAGTAGCTCAGATGGGATACATTTCTCTCGGATTTGCCATCGGCACACCGATAGCGCTGGCAGGCGCGTTCCTGCATATGCTGGGTCATGTATTTATGAAGGGCGGACTTTTCTTCTGTACCGGGGCGATCAGATACAAGTTCGGAACAGTAGATATCAATGAATTCGGAAGAATTTACAAGAAGATGCCGCTTACATGCGGACTTCTTACTGCGGCGGCTCTGTCGATGATCGGCATACCTCCGACTGCAGGCTTTTTCAGCAAATGGTATCTTGCTCTCGGCGCAGCGGGTCAGCACGAATGGATCTACATCATTATCCTTGTGATATCCAGCCTGCTCAATGCGGTCTATTTCTTCAGACTGATAGAGAAGGTATTCATAAGGCAAAGCTCGGAACTCAGGACAAGGTGGGAGAGCGAGGTACTTGAACTGCCGCTCACGATCATTATTCCTGTTGTCATTTGTTTCATCGCAATATTCGGCTTAGGACTGTTTAATGTCAGGATCGTCGATATCCTGCTGATGACACTTGAGGGGGTGGGACTATGAACTTCATGGCTCTGGAATTAAGACCCCTCTGTGCAGTCCTCATATCTCTTACCGCATCAGGACTGATCTATGTACTCGGAGAGCACATAAGACCTAACGCAAGGGAAGGCATTACTCTGACAGCTGCTGTTCTCAAGATAATAACAGTTTATTCGATGATTCCTGCAGTACTTGCGGGCAGGGAGATCCGGCTTGAGCTGTTCAGCATTGTCAAGGGTGTTTCGTTTGCGTTCAATGTCGATCCTGCGGGGATGGTGTTCGCATGTGTAGCTTCCACATTATGGATACTGACTTCAATCTATTCGATTGGATACATGCGGGGACACGGCGAGAAAAATCAGACCGGTTACTATGCGGCATTCGCGATGTGTCTGTGCGCTACGACAGGATTGTGTTTCGCGGCTAATCTGATCACGTTCTTCATATTCTTCGAAGTACTTACGGTCGCCACATATCCGCTTGTAGTTCATTACAGAGATGCAGAGGGAACGTTCTCAGGAAGAAAGTATCTGGCATACACGCTCATCAGCGGTCAGATTTTCTTCGCTGCAATTGTTATAGTTTATTCCGTATCCGGCACCATGGACTTTGTTCCCGGAGGATTTATCACTGCAGATATGCTGCCTATGCCTTGGGCGCTTGTCGTATTTTTCATGATGATCGGCGCGGGAATAGTCAAAGCGGGAGTCATGCCACTTCACAGCTGGCTTCCTGCGGCAATGGTCGCGCCTACCCCGGTAAGCGCTCTTCTGCATGCGGTAGCGGTAGTCAAAGCCGGAGCCTTCTGCACCCTCAGGGTAGTCCTGTATGTTTTCGGGCCGGAGATGGCAAAAGCCTGCTACGGTGCTGATATTCTTGCATGGATGGCAGTGTTTACGATAATAGTTTCTTCGTTTGTGGCAATGAGAAAATACAATCTCAAGGCCAGACTGGCGTTTTCGACTGTCGGACAGCTGTCATATATCGTACTTGGTATATGCATACTCACGCCTTACAGCACTGCGGGCGCATTATACCATATCGTTGCTCACGCATTTATGAAGATCACACTCTTTATGGCTGCCGGAGCGATCTTCGTTACCACCCACAAAAAAGACATACGTGAGATGGTAGGTATAGGCAGGCGTATGCCGGTGACAATGATGGCATTTACAGCTGCTTCGATAGGTATAGCAGGATTCCCGTTCTTCGTAGGATTCGTCAGCAAGGCGAACATAATCCTGGGAGCTGTTTCGATGGGTAAGCCTGTGTTTGTAGCTACACTTATTGCAAGTGCTCTGCTGGCACTGACATACCTGATGCCTGTGGTGCTGATAGCATTCAAGAAAAACGTTGATAATCCTGAATTCGCTGAACGCGGAGATGCTGCACCGGCTATGCTCATCCCGCTTGTAATAACAGCTGTGATCTCAATAATACTCGGAATCGCGCCTAACGCAGGTCTGCATCTTTTCGATCTGGCAGTAATGGCCGGCAACCAGATATTTATGCCGTTAATGTGATTTCAGAAAGCTCATTTTCAGACAGTTATGTTGATGGAAACTCTTGAGTATCTAGGAATAGCGATCATATGTTCAGTTGTTCTGATCATATTGAGCAAGATAATACTGCAGTCTCTGATACGGAGACCTGCGGATTATTATGATGCTGAAGAACTGAAGCAGGAAGAACTGATGCTCAATGCCGGAGGCCTCAGTATGGCGACGGAACATGAGACGACACCTGAAGGCGAGATTATTGAAGAAACCCACCTTGAGCCTCACCTCGGCGACTTCACACCGGCAGAGCCTGAAGACCTTTTTTCAGAGACCGATGAAGCTGTCATTGACAGTATAGAAGAGACTATAGAAGACGTTCCTCACCACATCTACGAGGATGATAAGGAGTTCGGAGACGATACAGAGATCCAGCCGGATCTGTTTGCGGATATAGAAGAAGTACTGGAAGAAGAGATCATCGAGATAGAAGAAACGGACGCTGCGGTTACTCTTGATGAGCCGGAAGAAGATCAGCTGATAGAGCAGATCAAAAACACATCACAAGAGATGGTCAGTGAGATCAGTGAGTCAGAGGAGATCAGACCGTCTTCAGAGGAATCTGAGCAGGCAGAGTCTGAAACTGAAACAGTGGATGAACCGGTTGCGGAAACGGTTCCAGATCAGGAGTCTGAAACGAGTCAGACCGCAGAAAATGAGCCTGAGCAGGAGCCAGAAACTATATCTGAAGAGGAACCGGAGCCTGAAGCTGCATCAGAAGAGGAACCGGAACCTGAGCCGGAACCGATCGAATTCAGTATCAAAGCCAGGACTACAAGAGAAAGGCCGCCGATCAGGAAGGCAGAGCCGGAGCCTGAACCGGAAGATACAGAAGAAATCAATGCCTCAGAAGAGACTGATCTCCGTGATTGGACTGAGACTTACGATGAGATAAGAGACAGTCTGGAGCAGGCATATTCACAGACCAGAGAAGATTCCGGCGAGCCTGAAGAGATCAGCGCAGCTGATACTTCATCCGATGAGCGCGTTGACAACATCAGTAATGACGAAGCAGTTGCTGAAGATACCAGACGGGATCAGAGCAGGAAAAAAGGCAGGAAAAAGAAAAACAACAGGAACCGCAGGCAGAAGCCTTCTATGAATATGAACAAGAAGACTCTGACTGAGATCGCTCTTTCAAAGGGTATTGAAATACCGGAAGGAGCGACCAAGAGAATGATACTGGATCTTATTTATGCAGAGAAAAGGAAATGATGGCAGGACTGACAGCTGACAGATTAATGATGATGCTTCATCCGGGGATCATAATGATCGTCTTCGGTTTTGTTGTCATGCTTCTGCCGAGAAGCTGCAGAAAACCGCTCTCTTTGATTGCGCCTGTTACAGCGACATGGGCGTTTACACAGATGACGGAGGACTGCAGCATGCCGTATGAACTGGCTTCATATATTAAAATGGAGTTTATCCACATGGACAGCCTTGCGTGGACTTTCATGCTCGTGTTCTGCATCATTGCAGTTCTGAACGGAATTTACGGGTTCAGCGTACAGCACAGATACGAATGCGGCATGTCAATGGTATATGCCGGAAGTGTCATGGGCGTCATCCTTGCAGGTGACTGTCTGTCACTCATCATATTCTGGGAGATATCCGCTTTCGCGTCAATGTATGTGGTTTACAGCAAACACGACAGAGTGAGCGCCCGTGCTTCATTCAGATACTTCCTTGTCCATTCTTTCGGCGGCAATATGCTGCTTGCCGGACTGATAATATATATGTTCCATTACGGTAATAATCTTGATCATCTGTCAGATTGCATCGGAGAGCCTTGCTTCTGGCTGATCGCTATAGGAGTCGCTGTCAATGCTGCCATACCGCCTCTGCATGCATGGCTTCCTGACGCTTATCCGGAATCAACAGCTACAGGAACAGTTTATCTCTCGTCATACACGACAAAAGCCGCGATCTATCTGATGATCAGGTTGTTCGCGGGCATGGACGATCTTGTATGGGTCGGAGCAATCGTAGCGATCTACGGCGCCTGCATGGCGATCATGGAAAACGGGATCAGAAGACTTCTGGCTTATCACATCATCAGTCAGCTCGGAATGATGATCGCTGCAGTCGGCGCAGGCGGTACGATCGGAGCAGATGCTGCAACAGCACACGCTTTCACAAACATTCTTTTCAAGGGCGTTCTGATGATGGGTGCCGGCGCAGTTATCTATGCTACCGGACACAGCAAGATAACCGAACTCAGCGGACTTGCGAAGAAGATGCCTGTTACAGCGGTATGTTTTCTTATTTCATCACTTGCGATCGCCGGTCTTCCGGGTTTATCAGGTTTCGTGAGCAAAGCGCTGATCATGGATTCAGTGCATGAGGGCGGTTATACCATACCTGCATTACTGCTCACAGCCGGCGGTGTCGGAACACTTCTGTCTATAACACTCAAAATCAACTGGTTCGTTTTCTTCGGACCGTGTGATGATGAAGAGGCGACAGAGATCGTACGGCCTGTACCATGGACGATGAATGCGGCCATGATACTCGGTACTGCCGCAACGGTGGCGATCGGGCTCTTCCCTGAGAAGTTTTACAGTCTCATGCCTTATAAGACTATTGTTGAGCCTTATCATATGGGACATGTGCTTGAGTATATCGCGATATTCATCGGAGGATCCATACCGTT
>JAFRLN010000118.1 GCA_017431175.1 Mogibacterium sp. | reverse complement strand
CCTTTCATTAAGCGTGAATCCACAGCCTCCCTGTTCACGCATTTTCAGCAGTTTCCTTTATTAAGCGTGAATCACTATCCTCCCTATTCACGCGTTTTCGGTAGATTTCTTCATTAAGCGTGAATCCACAGCCTCCCTATTCACGCGTTTTCAACAGCACTCTTCATTAAGCGTGAATCCCTAGCCTCCCTATTCACGCGTTTTCAGCAGATCTCTTCATTAAGCGTGAATCCACAGGTTCCTTATTCACGCGTTTTCACGGTGTTAATGCTTTTTCTCTTTTCTGCAAAATTGCATTAGCATTATCAAGAGAGACGAATCTCCAGGTAAAACTACCCCCTGGCAGAGTTCTGCCAAGCACATGATATAATTTGCTTCCGGGAGAACAGTTCAAAACTTCCAGGCGATCAGTGTCGGTCGATGCTCATACTGACGGAAATATCGATCGGCGATCTTTCTGACGGAAATGCCGATCGGTGTTCTGACTGTAGGAAATGTAGATTGATGCTCTGACTGGCGGAAGTGTCGCTTGAGGCTCTTACTGCCGGAACGCCGGGGAAAAAGGAATTTTTTGTATAGTCCCGGTAAAATTATGTCGAATTGTATGGTTCGACAAAAAAACATTTGATACAATTATTATGTATGCAAGCCGCATAGAATATTGAGGCTGAAATTATGAGAATTGGATCAGGCAAAATGCTCAGAAAGCTTTTGTGTTGCGGGTTGATTCTGGCAATGATGATGTTCAACCTTGCCGCTGTCTATGCCGCAGATGAAAGTCCGGAGCAAGCAGGTCCTGAGGCAGCTGCTTCAGGCGAAATGAATAATCAGATAGAGGTGCAGGAACCGTCTGCATCCTCTTATGCTGCGCCTGATTCGGAATCATCTGCATCTGTAGCCTCAACGCAGAGCAGCGAGGCCAATCCGGAGACTGTGACCTCAGCGCAGAACGGCGAGGCCAATCCGGAGACTGTGACCTCAGCGCAGAGCAGCGAGGCAAGTCCGGAGACTGTGACCTCAGCGCAGAACGGCGAGGCCAATCCGGAGACTGTGACCTCAGCGCAGAAAATAGATGAGAGCTCTGAGCCTGCGACTTCAGCGATGACCGAGGATAACACTGAAACAACTGGCGGCAGGGCGGCGGACAGTAACGCAGAAACTGCTACGAATGGAAACGCCACAGGTGCCGCGGACAGTGCTGACCATAGTACTGACCATAATGTAGATAGCGCGGCGGATATGAACACCACAAGCGCCGCAAGCGGAAATGAAAGTGCCGCGGCTGGCAGGGCGGCGGGCAGCAGCACGGATGCTGCCGTGGCTGGCGGGGCGGCAACCAGAAGTGCCAATTCTGCCGCAGCCAGCAGCACGAATACTGCCGCAGCTAACAACACGGATGTTGCCGCAGCCAACAACACGGATGCTGCCGCGACCAGAAGCGCGAATGGTTCCGCTGCGGGAACGATACACATCGGAGATACTTCTTTTGGTTCCGGCGATGAAGAGTCATCTCATTGGGAGGACGGCAAGGGCTGGAAGAATGTAGCCGGCCAGTATATCGCTATGGTAGATTTTGACGGCAGCGCGGCAGAGATCTCCGCGGACTCGGGAGTCGTGAAGCTTGCGGTTGCCGGTGTCAACAGGATCCATGCTCTGACAGGAGACTGCTCCTACCAGATCTCAGGAAGCGGCATCGTTCTGATCGACAAAATCGATATAGGAGACGGAAGGTCCATCTCTCTGTGTACTAACACCGCACTTTATAAAGAAGGAAGCGCTGCTGTTTTCGTCAGACAGGAAGACGGCAGCTACTTGCTCATCAACGGAGAAATCACCGGCATCCTCGATGAGCTTTACGATCTTGACAACATCAGACTGACAGTGCCAAAAGATTCGTCGCTGACTCTCAGTGCTCTGGCCATCCGCAAAGAGACCTGGAAGCCGGACGGCGTCGGAGAGCCGGTCACAGATGTCATGTTGTATTCGCCTTCTATACCTTTCATGGTTGAAGACCCGGTCCATGATTTCGGAGTAGTCACCCTTGATCAGTACGCAGGCCGTCTGACGATCGGCAAGAACAGCACCCTTACAATTGAAGATGGCGGTTCTGTCCTGCTCCAGACTCTTGAGAAAACTGCAGTTCTGGGAAACGAGTATACTCCGGCCAGCCTGGTCATCCAGGGAATACTGAATATCGCGGGTATCGTAGAAGGCGGTTATGTGGATGTCAATGACGGCGGTACCCTCACAGGAACAGGTACGATCCAGTCTGCGACAGTCAATCTGGAGCCTTCGGCCAACCTGTCGACAGAGCTTCTCATCGACGACAGCTCCGTATTGGTTAATGGCACCCACTCTGCCAACGTCAAGGACAGTGTCATCTATCTTGAGGGCGCAGACAACTATATTCCTGATCTGACAGTCACCGGAGTTTCCAGAATCGTTTCCCGGACTATAGGATCTATCGGGTCCGCCTCAGTTACCGGGGTCAATAACATCGGAAATATTATCCTCAACGCGGGAAGCAGCCTAGATATCCTCGCGCACGACCACACATTCTTTGAGAATGACGATTTTAACCAGGCACCAACCAGATTTATTGAAGATTTCTGTCTGATCATCTCCGGAAGGATCGTCGGAAATGTTGAAGATACCGTCAATGTTCTCGCGGGTCTCGTGGAATACACAGGTCCGCAGTCAGATAATCTGCCTGTAGTGCCTTACGGATATGCTTCCAGACTGCTTGTCTTCGGCAGCAGCATGAGCAGCCGTAATTATCCTATCAGCATGACCGCTTCGTACGCTCTCGGCATGGCAAAACGGGCACAGATCCCGGTGGAAAGGATGACTGTCAAAGACTCTCTTGTCTCGGAGGAAATCGCGGCCCGCTCATGGAAAGCTTCAGGAGTCGATTTTGCGACGCTGATCGACAGGGACCCTACGAAGACATACACCGGTGCGTCATTCATCGAAGAGATCGGTTTTGAGCCACTTGACTCAGCCCACTATATGGGAGTGGAGGTTGTTCATTCCGACCTGAGCCGGCACATCTACTGGATCGATGATGAGGAAACCTTTACTACAGATGATGTCGTCATACTGCGTGTAGTGGATTGCATCGGTGAAGGTGGCCAGGGCGGCTCCTCTATCACCCATACCACGTCATCTGTTACCGGAAGCGGGGTGATCGGCAACCCGGGATCAGGCTTTGTGACTACAGGAACAAAGACAGTTGTATACAGCAACGGGGATCCGGTCGACGATGATCCTGTGCAGGACCCGGACGACAATCCTGCAGACAATGACGATGACAATAACAACACGAACAATAACACCAACAACAACTCGAACAATAACAGCAATAATAACGGGAACAATAACAACTCCGGCAACAGAAAATCGAATAACAATAATAAGAAAAACGCCGGTAACAATACCGCAAACAATGCAGACCGCAATGGTAATTTCACAACGGCCGGCTACACGACAGACAGCGGCGCGAGAGACAGCACCAATGCTTCCTCCGTCCGTACAGGCAACGTGGTCGTGACCGTAACTCTCCTTGAGTCATTGACAGAGGCGGCTTCCTCAGCCGGAAGAGAATCGCCGCAGATCTGGCAGCTTGAGGTCACAAGCAATGGAACGCCTGTTACAGAGCTGACCGGCAAAGCGGCAGCAGTAAAGTTCCCGTTCACGGTTCCTGACACCTGGGGAGATCCGGCCAAGCTCGATAACGGCAGCCTGTATGCTGTTTTCGCTGGCGGGAAAGATACGCTGACAGCAAACAAAACGGAAGCCGACGGGAAAGATACACTGACAGCAAACGGAACGGAAGCCGACGAGGAAGAGAAACTGACTGCTTACCGCGCGGAATATGACGCGAAGACCGGTGAGATCTCGTTCGAAGCAGAGAAGACCGGCAGATTCGTGATCGTGAAGTTTGATTACGAGGACGAGCCGTTCACGGAAGATTTCTACCGCGAACTGGCACAGCAGGAGAATGTCAAAGCCTTCCTGGAAGTATTGTAAAGCGGGCTGACCGCAAGCCGAGTGGATCTGCAACGAAAAGGCGGGGTGACCGCAAGTCTAAAATAACTGCAATGAAAAAGCTGCACGGATAACCAGATCCGCGCAGCTTTTTTGCGTCATAGCAAATCATTTCATATAAGTCTCTTGTAGATGTCAAGCATGCTTTCCATCTGATACTTCAGCAGCCATGCCGCGTCGTTGTATTCCGGTGTGTCCTTGACTACTTTGAGCAGCCTCGGATAGTACGTGTCGACTTCATCGATGTAACGGAAGATCCCGTAGCGGCTGAGTCCCCACGACATCGTAGTCATGTTGTTGACTCTGTCGATGCACTTTATGAGGGCTGCTTTGGGATTGGACGCGAGACCATCGTAGTATGCATCGAGCGTCTCTTTCCTGCTGACGCCGGGCACTTTGATCTTGGTCATGAGTCTCACCAGCTCTCTTGCCTCATCGCCGACAGGCAGATCCGCAAGCTCTACGCCGTCAATGTCCTCCACTACATCGTGGAGCATGATCGCGGCGATGATCGCGTCCTCTCTGATCCCCATCGAGAGAGCATGGCACGCCATGTTAAGCGGGTGGTATATGTATGGAATATCTGAATTCTTCCTCGGTTTGCCTTTCTTGTGGGCTTCCGTCGCAAAGTCCAGCGCCTTCAGAGTGTCTGTCATGTTCAGATGAGCCGCGGTGGTCTTCACGAACGTCTTCATGTGTTCCCAGTCATAGATGGCTTTCTTGGTGGTAAAATTGCACTTGCGGTCATCAAGGATCGAGTCCACAGACACATCCAATGCTTTGGCCAGATTGATGAGATTCTGTGTCTCAGGAATATACTCGTCTCTCTCCCATGAGGAAATGGCCTGGAAAGTCAGGCCCAGCTTTTCCGCGAGCTGCTCCTGTTTGAAACCCCTTTCTTCTCTGAGTTTTCTGATGTTAGTTCCTATGCTCACTTTTCGCTCCCTCCATATTCCTCATCGCAGTTACTGCCTTTGATTGTATTCATCGCAGCAGCCTGCACTCTTCTCATCACAGTTGCAGCGAATGATCTGCGCGCTTTCTTTCACTTGCCTCTCTCTTACATGCATATTATATAGGTCCGTCCGTCTTAATTGTAGCGAGTATGGATTGAGCTTACAACAAAAAAATCAAGCCAGGCTTGAGTCGTTTGTTTTGTATTTACAATCTTTTTCATTCTCTCTTATTTGGGGGCTTCCGCTTTGCGGACACTCTTTCTGCACAGCGCGGCCGCCTGAGCGCCGGTAAAGGCCCAGAACATCAGCATGAGGATGTTCTCAAGGAATACGAGCGCTCCCGTCTTTTCATAATCCAGGAATGCGAACGCGGCGCGGAAAAACATGTAGTCTGCCATGCCGTTACGCAGGAAGAGATACAGTCCGATACCCGCGATGCAGCAGCATACTGCCGAGATAACAGTTTTGCTCTTGTCCCTGATTTTCATCTTCGCGGTCATTACCGGTACGTGCAGACCGAGATGCAGTCCCATCAGCACGAATGACCAGTGAGACATCGCGAGATGCATTTTTCTCGCGAGCGATACCGGCGCCATACCATACAGGAAAGGCACAGCATGACTGCTCATCGACATACCGGACAGAGCTGTTGCCGCAAACGACAACAGCAGCAGTATATTCACTGCCGTTGTCATTATCCGGTATGCGTTGTATTTTCCTCTGCAGACCGCCTTGTACCACTTGCGGTTGATGATCTGATGCGCGATGACAAGAACTGTCATCCCGATACCGGTCCACTCGTGCACCGTCTCGCCCGTGACCTGATACGCCATCAGTAAGAGAAGCAGGACTGTCATGCATACGTCTATGATCCTTCTGGTCATATTACTATTATGCTTTTTATCCATGATTGGCCTGTCCTCTGATCATTACTGCAGCCCTTCGATCCATGTGCGCAGCTCGTCTTCGGAAACTCCTGTGTCGAGTCTCTCTCCATCGATCCAGTTGCCGCTTCCGGCATTGTCCGCGAGATTCTGTCCGCTTCTTCCGATGCCGCTGCCGCCGGATGTGCAGAACGGGATCATCGTAATGCCGTCAAAATCATAGCTTTCCACGAAGGTATCCATGATGCGCGGCTCTTCGCCCCACCAGATCGGATAACCGATATATATCGTTGTGTAACCTTCAAGCGATACCGGATCGCTTCCGATCTCAGGCCTGAACGAAGCATCATTCTGCTCATGTGTCGTACGGCTGTCTGAGTCGTTCCAGTCGAGGTCCGCGTCAGTATATTCCTGTGCCGCTTTGATCTCATAGATATCCGCGCCGGTGACTGCAGCGATCTTCTCAGCTACTCCACGGGTGTTTCCTGTCGCTGAGAAATACACGACAAGAGTGCCGCTGCCGGACTGCGCGCCTTCTGCCTCTCCGGCAGGCTGACCGGCCTCTTCATCTCCGGTTTCGGCTGTGCTTTCTGCCGCTGTTTCCGATCCGTTATCTGTGCTCTCAGCAGTTTCGTCCGAGCTGCCGCCTGAGCACGCTGTCATACCGAAGACCAGCAGGACAGCGATCATAATCATTAATACTTTTCTCATAGTCCGCCCCATTTCCTATATCATGTTCATTCTGATTTGCTTTTTTCGTGATCTATTCGGGCGCGGCCACGCTTCCGTCAGGCATTCACCGCGTCCGTTCATTCACCGTGTCAGTTTACTTGCCAGTACCGCGTCTGTTTATTCGCCGGTACTGCGTCTGTTTACTTGCCGATCTTCTGGTCTCCTGTTGACCACACGTGCTTTTCCTTCGCGTTGGCCGGCTTGTTCTGCGCCATCACGCCTGCAAGCGAGTGAGGAACATATGGCTCCTCAAGGTATGCAAGCTCATCCGCGGAAAGCTGCAGATCAGTCGCCTTCGCGGCACCTTCGATGTGATGGAACTTCGTAGCGCCGACAACAGGTGATGTGACCTTGGTGAGCAGCCACGCGAGAGATACCTCTGTCATGCTGACACCGTGCTTTTCGGCGAGCTCTGCCACACGGCTGATGATCACGCCGTCCTGATCCGCTGTGGCGTCGTATTTGAATTTCGCGTAAGCATCCTCTGCCGCGCGCTTTGTTCCGCCTTCTCCCGGAAGTCTCGAAAGCCTTCCGCTTGCGAGAGCGCTGTAAGGTGTGAGCGCTATGTTCTCTTCGTCGCAGTACGGCACCATCTCGCGCTCTTCCTCACGGAAGATCAGATTGTAGTGGCCCTGTACGGAAACAACCTTCGCGAATCCCTCCTTCTCTGCCAGCGCGTTCGCCTTGGCGAGCTGCCACGCAAAGCAGTTGGAGATCCCGATGTATCTGGCTTTGCCTGCCTTCACGACGCGGTCAAGCCCGTCCATGATGTCGAATATTGGCGTGTTCCAGTCCCACATATGATAGATATACCGATCCACATAGTCCATGCCCAGATTCTGAAGGCTGGTGTTGATCATATTCTCAATGTGCTGCTGTCCGCTGATGCCCTGCGCGATCTCATCCTGCGTGCGCGGGAGGAACTTGGTCGCAACGACTACTTCGTCACGCTTCGCAAAATCACGCAGCGCTCTGCCGACGTACTGTTCGCTGGTCCCACTCTGATACGCGATGGCTGTGTCGTAGAAATTGACTCCGAGATCCAGTCCGCGCTTAATGATCTCTCTCGAATGCTCCTCGTCGATCGTCCAGCTGTGCTGACCTCTTGCCGCATCTCCGAATCCCATGCAGCCCATGCAGATACGGGAAACAGTAAGATCCGAATTACCGAGTTTTGTATATTTCATATGTCCTGTGCTCCTTTTAACGTGTTCTTCACAGTGAATTCACGCAGTGCGTTTTCTGCAGTGCGTTTCTATAGTGGTTTTTCTGCGAAGTTTTTCCTACAGTGCGTTTTCCAGCATTCTTCTGATCGCTGGCTCGTCCGGTCGATTGATCTGGACGCCTTTTGCCCATTTCACATCGCCGCTGACATTCTTGTGGAGCGCTGTATCACTTCTTCCGACGCCGCTTCCGCCTGATGTGCAGAACGGAATGATCGTTTTGCCGGAGAAATCATAGCTCTCAAGGAATGTCTCGATGATGCGGGGTGCCACGCCCCACCAGATCGGGAATCCGATGATCACTGTGTCATAGGAATCCATGTCCGCTACAGTCCCGGCGATCTCCGGTCTTGAGCAAGGATCGTTCATCTCTACGCTGCTGCGGCTCCTTGTGTTCATATAATTAAGATCGGCGCTGGTGTATCTTTCCTTAGGAACGATCTCGAAGAAATCGCCGCCGCTTACTCTTGCTACTGCCTCTCCGACTCGCTTCGTCACCCCGCTTGCGGAGAATACAGCTACTAATGTCCTGCCCGCCATTTATTTCATCTCCTTTTCCCAGAAACGGATCACATTCAGCTCAAGGCTGTCAGCCACTTTTTCAAGTTCAGCGGTTTCTTCCGCTGTCAGTGTTACGTTAGCTGCCCTGACCGCGTCTTCCACATGACCGGTCGCCCATGCGCCAAGTGCGATTTTTGGTAAAGATTTCATTTCCTGATACTCCCCCTATTCTTTAATTCGTCAAAAGCCTTATCAGGCAGTTGTATGTGACTTCGTAGATCGACTGATATGCAAACTCCACTTCTGCTTCTGCCATTGCATTTCTCTGCTTGGCTGTCACTTCAGCATACGGATAGATCCCGAACATGAATGGAAAGAATACATACATGATCTGTTCTATTTCTGTTGAAGAGATCCCGGAGCAATGTTTTTCAAGTATCATTCTGAAATTCCTAAGCGACTGCCCGTATGCTCTTTTGAATGATGCCAGAAGCTCTTCTCTGCTGTTTTCTTCCATATCATAGTTATTCATTGACAGCAGTCTGAGCAGCTGTGCCCTTTTCTCAAGTGATCCCGCTATCTGATCTGCCAGCTGCTCCCCGGAGAGTTGCTGATCCATATTCAGGATGATCTCGAGATCGGCATTCCATCTGTCATACTCACGTTCATAGAGCGCAAGGAAGATCTCTTCCTTAGTATGGAAATAGTTGTATATCGTCGGACGCGAGAAGGATGTGACATTCCCGATCTCTTTAAGAGTAATGTCTTTGAAGCTCATCGTCTGATACAGCTGCTCGCACGCATTGACGATCTCTTCTCTCCTCTGCGCGATTATCTCAGGTGTTCCTTTAAACATGACACTCTCTCCTTCCTGTTGGTTGACACCGTGTCAACGATTGGATTATAGCACCTCCTTGACACCGTGTCAACCACTTTGCCGGGTTCTTTCTTCTTACCGCTCAAATAAGCAGGCAGCCCTCTCCGGAACTGATCCGTTAAGGGCCGCCTGTCTCTGCGCATTGGTGTATCATCTTATTCAATTAGCCGGATCGTCAGTCTTTCATACAGGACATCTTCCGCGCCGGCCGTCTTTCATAACGAAGTTTTTCATGCCGCAGTTTTTCATACCGGCATTTCCATGAACTCGTCAATGACCCTGAGAACAGGTGCTGCATACCGCTCCCCGCCGAACAGCCATTGCTCATGCTGCATATCGAACTCGCGTATATCCGGATCACGGAAATACTTCTTATAGCGGTTCAGGTACTTCTCCCCCATCTTGCTTGCGTATATGAAGTGGGCCTTCGTATGTTCTACATATATGTCCTCGTCAAGCCACGTCAGAAGGTCGGTGTAGTACTCGTTTCTGATAGACTCCGGACGGAATTTTTCGAAGCAGGCCATGAACTTGTCAGCCGTTTCATCATTCATCTCAAATGTTTTTTTGAGAAGTTCTTTCGTCCTGGTTTTCTGTTTCTCACCGCGGGTAAAGCTGGTCAGAAGAGGCACTACCAGTTTTGACTGCAGCCACGCGCTGAACCTGCCGCTCTGATCCAGATCAGGGCTGCCGAATATTCCGTGATCCAGATGCACGTTCTGTCTCTGGATCAGCTGCCCGACAAAAGAGCTGCCGAGAGACGATCCGATCGCTCCGTTGATCCTGCCGTCAAAATGATCTCTTATGTACCGCTCGATCTTCTGCGTCACCGTGATCATATCCGGGAATATAAGAGCGCTGCCGTCAAATCCGTCATAGTTGACGCAGATCAGATGATATTTTCCCGCAAGCCTATCCAGTACGGAGCCAAAATTCGTCTGGTAGTCGCAGGCCGTCCCCGGCAGCAGCATCAGCGTTTTGCCGCCCTCTTGTCCCATTTCATCAAACTGCATTGCCAGCATCTCCTTCCATCTTCAGACACTGTATACTTTTTTATGCCTGCTCGAAGCCGGTCACTTTGTAGCCGGTCCCTTTCAGGGCTTTTGTGAAATCTTCTTCTGTCTTCTCTGACTTGGCCAGCACTTCTGCTCTGTGGCGCGCGAGATTCACATGTGCCCACGTATCACCTGCAGCGTTGATCGCGTTCTCAACATTGGCAGCGCAGTTACTGCATTTCATACCGTCGACCGATACAAAATACCTGAACGGGTAGTGCGATTCATCTGTGTCTGCTACCGGCTTGGGAAGGACGGATTCCGCGCTGCCGCAGCAGCTTGAGCGAGCCTTGCCCCGTGCCTTCTGCACTGTCCCCCAGACAGCATATACTATAAGAAGGATTCCTACTATTATTATCAGTTTTGCAGTCATCAGTTCCGATCCTTTCTATTCCGGTCTGTTCCAGGCTCCGTCAATATGCGGCATCAACAGAGCAGCGGGCTTTCCCGGGCCTGATCAACAGAGTAAAGAGCTCTCCTGGACCTGTCACTCATGAGCAGCGATGGTAGTTAGAAAGCCCTAACTATTATAATCCTTTTTGCCGGCACCTTCAAGGTATAACAGATGCCGCGGATTTTCTGATAAAAAAAGAAGCACCCTGCCGGAGCTGAGGTGACTCCCGAAAGTCAGGCTTTGGGGGGTCTGTTCCGAGCAGAGTGCCTGTTATTATCTGTTATTCCCGCTGCGTTCGATGAGCTGACTGCCGGCCTCAGGCATCAGCTCGTCACTGATGATGCCCAGCATCTCTCTGAACTTGTCTACATCTTCCGGAGAAAACCTCTCTTCTATCCTGTCGCATACGAGATGGATATAGTCGATTATCACACCGTATTCATCCCGGTATCTGTTGGTCGCCTCCACACGGTATTCTCTCTTGTCCAGATCATTCCGTGTACGCCTTATGTACCCTCTTTCCTCAAGCTTGTTCAGGCGGTACGCAGTATTGGAAGCCGACAGCTTGGCGTATCTGGAAAACTCTGCTACGGTCGGAGCGCCGAGCGCAATGATGATCTCCATATAGATCACCTCCTGCAGGCTCAGATCGCCCGGCATACTGCGTCCGCGCTCTTTCAGAGCACGGTCATACAGCATCAGCTTGAATTTGTCATACATGGTATTGAAATGTCGTTCCAGATCTCTCATACTGTGCCCCTGTTCTGCTCTCTCTGCAGATCATGGATCTGCCGCAGCCCTGTTCTGCTCTCTCTGCAGATCATAGATCTGCCGCAGCCCTGTTCTGCAGTCCCGGCAGATCGCTCTAATTGTCAGCCGTCTTTTCTTCGTATCTCTTGACCTTTCCTGTAGTTGTTTTGGCCATCTCTTCTGTCTGCAGGATCAGTCTGTGTATATGCTTGTATTTTGGCATATTACTGTTCAACTGGTCAATATCCCGCTCTACTGTTTCGCGGATCTCTTCTTCAGTAACGGCCTCGTACTTATCTTTCATTATGTCTTCATCGTACACGATCTTGGCGACCAGTACCTCGTCCCTGTCATCAGCGCCTTCACGTCTGACCTCTCCGAATACGATGTTCTCTCTAACGTATGGGAATTCCGCTATTATTGTCTCGATCTCTTCCGGATAGACATTTTTGCCGTTCTTGAGTACGATGACATTCTTGGACCTACCGGTGATATGAATGTAACCATTCTTGTCCAGATACGCCAGGTCACCTGTATACAGCCATCCGTCCTTCAGCACCTTGGCAGTTTCTGCCTCATCCTGATAATACCCCATCATGACGCTCGGGGATCTTACGATAATCTCGCCTACTCCCTCTTCATCAGGGTTCGCGATCTGTACATCCATACCCGGGGTTCCGAGTCCGATCGATCCCGGCGCGCGGTTGAACAGATTCTCAGCCGCTATAACAGGGGCAGACTCGGTCATGCCGTAGCCCTGTACGACCTCAACGCCCAGATCCTGATATCCCCGGATCACCGCGCTGTCCAGTGCGGAAGCGCCGCTGACTACCATGCGCAGATTGCCGCCAAGCTCATTCAGCACGTCCTTGAACAGCTTCCTCCTGACATCGATCTTCACCTTCCTGAGCATACGCGATATCCTGACACCCCTTTCGAAGGTTTTCTCTTTGCCCTGCTTGCGGATCCCGGCCATGATCTTCTTGTACATAGCTTCCATCAGAAGCGGAACGCCGATGAATACAGAGACGTGATATTCGACGAAGTTCTTCTGCAGGTATTTGAGTCCGTCGCAGAAAACAGTCGTCACACCGCACGAGTACATCAGCAGCTGTCCTGTGGCTCCGAACGTGTGGTGATATGGGAGAAGCGCTATATTCACATCTCCGTGTCTCACGTCTTCCACCTGCTTGAGGCTGTAGACATTGTACATGATGTTCCTCTGGTTCAGCATAACAGCCTTGGCCGCGCTGGTCGTTCCCGAAGTGAAGATAAGGTTGGAAAGCGCTTCACGGTTGACCTTAAGTGTGTCGAAAGCTGTGTTGCCTGCCGCGATCTGTTCTCTGCCTTTCTCGAGGATCTCGCCAAAACTGAAGTATTTCTCTTCATCGTCCATGCAGATGTATAACGAGACCGCTGTAGGTGTCGACATTGGGTCAGATGCCTCTTTGCGGAGCTGCTCGGCGAGAGACGCGTGCTTTCTGTCGAAGATAAGGACATTGCAGCCGCTCTTCTGGATCGAGGTCTTGAGCTCGGTGTACGGAAGCCCTTTGTCAAGCGGTACGCAGATGCCGAGTCCGCACATAGCTGCCAGGTACGCAAGCTGCCAGTGATAGGAGTTTTCCCCTATGATGGCGATCCTGGCATGGCTGACTCCTGAAGCGATTAGACCTGTGCCCAGCCTGCGGACATCCTCTCTCAGATCTTTATATGAAATATTTCTGTAAACCGGCTCTCCCCCGCGTCTTGCCGGCTTTTCTTTCAGTATGAATGCCGCATCGTCTCCGTAAGTCTCGGCCGCATAGTCAAGCAGCGCCCGTACATTTTCATGCTCTTCTGCCGGATACACCGGTTTCAGCTGTTTTACCTGTATATTTTCACTCATTACTGTGTCCCTTTCGTTCATTTAAAGCATTTACAGGGAGACAGTATAACGCTGCCGCAAATTTATTTCAATATTTTTAGTTAAAATTTTTGAAGTATTTTTGAAAAAAATAAAAAGCCCCGGATCCGATCCTGAGGCCTGATTCCGACAGCTCGTACACCGCTGCTCTGACTTCGTCGAAGACGAGTCGCCGGCAGACGTACATCCCTGACGTTCCTACTCTACCGGAATAACTTCGAAGATATTATTCTCAGTCTCATTGTAAGACGCAAGCTTTGCCATCAGAGAAGCAACAGCCTTTTCGGAATACTGCTTTGCTTCGCTTTTCTCGAATGTGTTGTTGAAGCACTTATTCTTAGTTGAAAGCGACGCAACATAACCAGTCTCATTGCTGTATTTGTTAGTCCACTTAATGATAACCATCTCCAAGTCCCCCTTTCTTGAATTCTTCAAGTAGGGATAATACTACTTCATAGCGAATATGTCAAATTTTTGGATACATGGAGACGGAAAACCGCATCCTGACCCCTACATAAATTCCGCTGTCGCAAGGGCGGCCAGGCAGTTGTCTGTACTTCTGTAGGCTTTGGCGGAAGTGAAGAAAACATTGCGTCCCGCCTTCTCCATTACTGCTTTTACAATCACATTCCCTTCAGGCGACACGCCTCTCGCGTATTCGATCCCGAGATGTATCGTTGAACAGGAATGAGTCCTCTTATAGTAGCGGGACAGAAGTCCCATTGTCAGATCGCAGACCGAAGCGATCATCCCTCCGTGCATATTTCCACTCTTATTGCACATCCAAGGTTCTGTATGAAAGAGAAGAGTCAGGCTGCCTTCCTCAGCATCACATGAAACGAATTCCGGACCCAGTCTGTCATTGAACGATTCTTTTTCGTCATCCGAGGCCATTGTCGCCTTAGTGAAAACGTCCTGCATATGTTCCTGTGTCATATAATCAGGCGAATTCATTACTTCAGCGTCTTTAAAAACTTCATAGCGCATTTGATCTATACTCCTGTACTCACTCTTCACCAGCATCAGGCAGGCCTGATAACTCACTATACTTGGCAGAGAACTGTCACCTGCCCCCTCAGACAAACAGAACGGAAGTGATTCCGTCCTGTTTTGTCCGTATAGGTATATCAGATATCGAGGAAAAAATAAAGTTTTAATTAGTTCATTACGCCGGTATCTCCCCAGAGTTCCTCATCAGTAGGGATGTGTCTCTTATGCTCTGTTCCGGGGGCAGAGACCCGTCCCCTTATTATTATCTTTTGAACACTTCCGTATTGACTCCCGGTGTCGGCTCCATCATTACTGACAATCCGAGTATCTTTCCGTCTTCAACGATGAACTCCGCAGGTACAACTGCACCCAGCACCGGCAGCACCAGATCAAAAGCATCGTAATGATAGTGCGTCAGCATTGCCGGCAGTCCGTTCCAGCTTCCCGCGAGTCCCTGATCGGTGAACACGAATTCCATTTTGCCGAACGCCGGATGCTCATATGTTCCCGCATACTCTTCCATCGGCCCGGAAGGTGTTGTACCCTGCACCTGTGCCTCTGCTTTGGCCTGCATACCGGCCATCGCGCCTTTCATCAGGTCAGCGAATACTTCATTGAATCTTGCGGACCAGTCCGGGACATCCTCTACTCCGAGAGCATCATCCGCAGCGTAATGGCCTAACGCGTTTACCGCGAAATTCGATGTCGCGTTGGACAGGGCCACAACAGCGAATTTTTCACAAGGGATAAGTGTCATCTGGGCAGAGAAACCATTGGTGTTTCCCCCATGGTTGATCATCTTCCTGCCTCTGTATATGTCCGTGAACCATCCCAGTCCGTACTCTGCACACTGGATCTCTTCGAATTCCCAGAAGTACGGTGTGCCTATCATCTGATGGCTGTGAACTTCGTTCAGCATAGCTTCACTTACAAGACGTTCTCCATTCCAGGTGCCGTCTCCGAGATGGAACAAAGCGTATCTTGCCATGTCTTCCGCAGTAGATACGATTGCGCCGGAAGGCGCGAAAGCGCCGAGATGCATATATGGCGGCTCGATGAATGTATCATTCGCAAAGACATATCCTTTTGATGTCTTCTCATATTCAGCAAGGGATTCGACCTCAAAATTACTGGACGTCATGCCAAGAGGTGTGAATATCCTCTCTCTTACAAAATCTTCATATGACTGCCCGGACAATACATCTACCAGATATCCCGCAAGTGAGACCATCTGGTTGGAATACATGAATCTGGTGCGAAGAGGCGCAAATGTCTGCAGATATTCGAGCGACCTGACCATCTCTTCCTTGTCATCCGGCGCAGCGTAGATCGCCTGCAGATCATACTTCGGAGTTCCGGTGCGGTGGCACATCAGATCTCTTGCAGTCACATTTTCTGTCAGCAGATCATTATTCAGCCTGAGCCACGGGATATATGTTTTGACAGGTACGTCCCAGTCCAGTTTGCCTTCATCTGCCAGCATCGCAAGCGCCAGAGATGTAAAAGTCTTGGTCACTGAACCGATCGGCATTACGGTGTCACCGGTCATAGGCAGGTCTGCCGCCACATCTCTCTTGCCGTATCCGTCAACACTGACGATATCGCCATTCCTGATGAGCGCTACACTCATACCTGCTACATTGTAATCTTCCATTAATTTTGCTATGGTCTGTTCTAACTGCATCACTGGTCTCCTTTCACAATACACCCAATCCCCGGAGTTTCCCACAATGTCACTTGGCCTCCGTCGTGGTCATACCCTCCGTAAACGTCCTCCTGCTTCAATATATATACAGAATCAGGTCCACATCCCTGATATTATCTGTCGCGGCTGCAAAATGCATTCCCACAAGGTTGGCCAGAGTGCTCTCTCCCATGCAGCCGATCATACATCTGATCCCTGCAGCTTCACATATCGCGGAGATCTTGATCGCGTTATAGATCCCTCCGCATTTCATCAGCTTGATATTGACTACATCTACTGCCCGCATAGCAGCCAGTCTTGACGCGTCATAGATCGAATGACAGCTCTCATCCGCAGCGATCACCACGTCAGAACGTCTCCTGATCTCAGCCAGACCTTCAAAGTCACAGGCCTGAACAGGCTGCTCTATCAGTTCTACTCCGAGCTCATCAAGCACACGGCTGATTCTGACAGTATCCCTGACCGACCATCCCTGATTGGCGTCTATCCTGATACTGATCTCATCGCCTACGGCTTCTCTTATCGCCCTGATCCTTGCAGCGTCAGTCTCAATGTCTTCTCCGAGCTTGACCTTAATAATGCTGAATCCTTTCCTGACCCACGACATGGCAGACTCTGCCATCCTTTCAGGCTCATCGATTCCTATCGTCACATCTGAGAGGATATGCGGATCATTGCCGCCGAGATATTTATACAGAGGCACTCCGGCAGACTTGGACGCTATGTCATAGCACGCTATGTCTATGCCTGCCTTGATCGCTGTATTGCCGGCATACATACTGTCCATCACTCTGTGGATCGCTCCGATCGAGCGGGGATCTATCCCGATCAGACTCTTCCTGAGATCCTTACCGACCGAAACAACGGTCTCAAGGTTGTCTCCGGTAACATATGGGAACGGAGCGGCCTCGCCATAACCTGTGATACCTTCATCGGTAATCACTTTGATGATGCACGTCTCCATGTCAACGATCGTAGCAAAAGCGATCTTCATCGGTTCCTCAAACCGGAACTTTTTCACCTCGAATAAGATGTCCTGTATAACCATAAAACACCCCTTTTCCTCGCAATATGACTTAAGTCACATTATATTTGACGCAGTTATTGTTATCAAGTAAAATACGAAGTCGAGGTGAATTTATATGGTACATCCTACTTTCTACAGACTCCCGGAAGAGAAAAAGGAACGCATCCTCAGCTCTGCGCACCGGGAATTCACACAGTACGCATATGAAAAAACCAGTATCAACAGGATACTGGCTGAAGCGAAAGTTCCGAAGGGCAGTTTCTATCAGTACTTTGATGATAAATCTGACCTCTTCTACCTGTGTATTTATTCTGTATACGAGAAGATCATTGCCGCCAGAGTTCAGAATGAGCAGTCCCTGCTGGGCGCCGGTCTTCTGCGGATGAAGGAGCTTGGGTACAACAGAGGGTATGAGCTGTTCTCTCAGGATCTTCATGACATACTTGACGAAGATGACTTCACCTTATTCAGCAATATGCTGAAAGCGCCGGACGCTATCCGCAATTATGTCCAGATGAGTGTCGCGTCCGGACTGATCGCGCCGATATTCAAAGAAGAACTCAAAGCCGATCCGGCAGTCCGCAAAGACATAGACTATGATTATTACTCATATCTTCTCTCTCTGACCGAGATGATCCCTGCAGATTACGGTGCCAGAAAAGGACGCAGCATCGAAGAAACAGTTTTTCTCGGTTTTGAATACATGCGCGCCATCTATGACAGCATCACAGACCGGAACAAATAAGAGAGGGTCACTGTAGCAAAAGCACCTGCCTCAGTACGAGCAGGTGCTTTTCAGTTTTTCCAGTATTATTGCAGTCAGGAGACCGGGAATGTTACCAGCCTCCGCTTTTCAGGGTGTTACAGTCTGCGGTACATGTCTTCGGGCTTTATGCCGTTGCGTCTTGCAGTCCTGTTCCAGTTCGTATTCGCGATCCATATGTACAGCGATCTCGGGAACCTGTAAGGCTCTGCGTATATATCCCCTGCAGCTCTTCCTGCAGTGATTGCTTCAGCAAGCACGTCCAGGCCCTGAGCTGCTTTTTTTGTCGCACCTGTCCCGAACGGGATCACTTCCATCAGGGTCCCGAGAAGTTCTCCGGCGCTGATGCCCAGGCCTCCGCAGTATTCGAACCCGCATTTTTCGCACCACTGCCTGACAGCGCTGAACAGGTTCACCAGCTGACTGCTCTCGTACAGCCCCATGTTCGCAAGCACATATATCTGTTTGGATTCTCCCGTATATGACTCAAGCATCTCCATAAGTCTTATGACCTGCGAAGGCAGCCCGTCAACATACAGGGGTACACACAGGATCATTCTGCTCGCATCTGCCAATTCTCCCGCAAGAGAGCCCATGTCCTGCATGTGGTCTTTGAGGTCGATGATCTGCGGCCTGCCTCTGAGTTTTCCCGCAAGAGCTCGCCCCAGTTTGGCTGAGTTACCGTGAATATTGCGCATGCTCCCGTTGAGTATGACCGTCCTGCCGAGTCTGTACTGAGAGCTGCCAAGTCCGTATCGGGTGCTGCCGGCGCTGTCTCCTCCGTCCGCAGGTGATCCGCTGATATCCGCATCGGATACGCCAGATCCGTTGACTCTGAATTCAAGGTTCTTTACATGGCCCCGTATGTTATTGCACACAGCCCGCACATATCTCTCTGCGCTGGCCTTTTGGTCTGCAGACAGTTCCGGACCGTAGAAGATGAATGTGAAAGGCTTATCTTCATCATAGCGTCTCCTGTGATGAGTCTCTTCTCCGGCCACCTCGAAGTGAGGAAGAACGTAGCCGAGGCAGCGGTCGAAGACATTTTTGACCGAACCGGAAAAGCCGCCGTAGGTGTACCTGCTTATGACGACTACTTCGTCAGCTTCATGGATGAGACTGCCCATGTTTTCATATCCGTCATGTATTGCGCACACTCCGGGTGTGCGGTTCCAGCACGAAAAGCACCCGATACACGGATGCATGGCGCCGTTATCCGTTACCACATTCCAGCCCGAGTAGTCTCCGCTGATCTTCGCCCACTCTTCTTTATTCAGATCATGTATTATCAGATTCATACGCCCAATGACCCTTTCCTTAACTCTCAGGAGACACAGGGGAGACTAGGGACCGTCCCCTGTCTCCCTCTGCTATCCCGTTTATCCGCGTACAAACGGCGCGCGGTGCTCATCGTCTACACGAGTGACTCCCTGTGATAATCAGTAATATCTGAGCCGAGCTTTTCATATATTTCCGTCACCGACTCTGCGTTGGACAGTGTCCTCAGTTCAGCATCTGTCATTCCGATCAACTCCACGAACCCGACCCGTCCGTTCGGCGTATCGATTGGATTTACTGTCGGATCGGCAACGGTGATAAAACCTGTGAGATCTGACTTCTGCCCGGCATCGATGCCTGCTGTCTGTCCTGTATAAATGTACTCATCAGGTGAAAAGATCTCTCCCTTGGTAAAAGTGATCCTCGCGATCATCTGCAGTATGCCGCAGATATTCTTTATCTCAGCCTCTTCGTCTTCGTAGTTATCCTTTTTAAGCTTACAGGTCAGTTCGTATCCATACCCGCTGATCTCCGGGTCATCTGTCTCTTTGTCATAGATCTCTGATAATCCGTATGAAACAAAATGCCAGAAGTCCCCGCCGTCGTAGACAGAAATGCCATCCAGCGGATCCTTTCCGCCAAAGATCCATTTTATGATCGTCCCGTAATGCTTCGGGGCAGTCTGTCCCGGGTAGACTCTTTCGAATTCAGCTGTGATCGCGTCCCAACCGGCAGTGCACGCTTCATCTTCTGCCGGTGTATTTACCACTGGCTCTTTTACTTTCTCGTCTTTTTTCTTAAGCTTGTCAAATAATCCCATAAAGTGCTCCTGTGATCTCTGTTATCCTGCGTAAGTCTGTCGTCATTATATCACAATGATGGCACGGGGACGGTTGTGCTGTCCTCTCCCCGGGCCTGAGGAGATGACAGCACCACCGTCCCCGTGCCATCAAAATGTGACAAAACGAAACGTCCCAGGTGTCACCTCAGTTGTTTACGCGGTGATGGACTGTCGGGCCGCCTTTTTCCATGGCCTTGAAGGTATAGCCCTCTTCCTGTGCCCACTCAATGACCTCTGAAAGAGCCTCTGCAGTTGTCTGCTTGGCGTCACTGTCATGCATGAGTACGATGTTATACTGATCCTCTTTGCAGCCATTCTCTATTGAGGAGATGATCCGGTCCGTACTGATCCCATTTCCCGACGCGTCGGTGGAGTCTACATTCCAGTCTGTGTAATAGTATCCTTCTTCCTGTACCTTCTGCACGAGATCTGTCATGATCCCGTCGCAGTAGCTTTCGCTTACTGTGTTGGAGCTGCCACCCGGGAACCGTATCACGAATGGTTCGTAGTTCAGGTCTGTCCGGATCATTTCATCAAGCGTTTTTATATTCTCCATGAAATCCGGAACTGACTGATATATCTCTTCGTAATCGTGAGAGTAGCCGTGGATCCCTATCGTATGTCCCTGCGCGATTGCTGATCTGAGCAATGCTATATGCTCCTCGCTTTGGCTGTAACCAATAATAAAGAAAGTCGCCGGAACTTTATACTTCTTCAGAGTTTCCAATACCTCCGGCGTTACATTATCGCTCGGTCCGTCATCGAAGGTCAGGTAGATCACTTTGTCCGGTTTCACTTCGGGCTCTCCATCAACAATGACCGTACGCGTTTTCTGCGCTTCATTACCATAGGAATCTGAAACGCTGTAGGAGATCGTGTATGTCCCCGGATTGTAGGTATCTACAATCCCCTTTGTAATAACGGTCTCTGTCACATCTCCGTCGGAATCATCCTCTGCGCTGTACCCCGGATCTTCGAACTTGCTGTTGGTCAGGACGTTAATAGTTTCTCCTTCATTAAGCGTAAGAACAGGCGGCTCCCTGTCCACAACACTGACAGTTCTCGCAGTACTGGCTGTTTTCTCCAGAAAGCTGACAGAGTAGTTCACAGAATACTCTCCTACTTTCTTGTCATTTACATCCGAATCTACTTCAACACGGTCAGTGATATCTATAAACCAGTATTTCGCTTCATATCCCGGTTCCTGATACCCTTCCGCCATTGTCACTTCCATCGATTCTTCGCCATTGAGTGTGATTTCCGGTTCTGTAAAGTAGTAAGCCGCACCCAACGCCAAAGCGATCAGTATCACTATGATCAAGATTATTAAAAAGATTTTGAGCAAACGCTTTATCATTTTCCTGTTCCTGCTGTTCAGTCAATCTGAACGTCTGTTGAAAACTCTGATCCGGAAGACAGAAAACCGGTCCCGGTCTCCTACTCTTCCGGTTTTATTGTTATATCTACTCCGTTTACACTTACACTCTCGCCTGCCGGTACAAGTATGTATGTCACTCCATCTATCGTCTTCGTCCTGATCCTCAGCGCGTTCTCCGGATCAGTTATGATCCTCGTCTCAGGCGTCCTGACTTCAAACGATCTCTTCTGTATGAGATTTCCGATGTTGAACGTTCCTGCTCCGTCAAAACGTTCCCCTACCGATTCCCCGAAACTCCTGATCTTATCGTCAGATACGCCCTTGTCCGAAAGGATATCTTCGATGTCCCCGATGCAGATTTCAGCCGGTTCGGAAGGACTTTCTTCGTGCAGCTCTTCCGCTTTTGCCGACAGTTTTGCCTGAAGAGAAGTCACTACATCCAGGCTGCACTCTTTTCCCAGCGCTTCCGCAAGAGTCAAATTGAACGTTTCTTTCTGGACATCTGCTGCCATAGGCGGATTGTCTATCGTAAACAGGGCTGTGATCAGCTCCCCATGATTCACAGATGTGCTCTTAGTGTAGTACTGGACCTGATAGATGTCAGCGCTGCCTTCATCCAGAGCAGGGAATATGAATCCTACAGAAGGCGGCGCTAGAAGCGTTCCTGTTGAAACGCCTCTGAATTCCTGCTGTCCCGGCAGATACTGGAGAGCTGCTTTGGACGTTTTGACCGGGCAGATCGCGCAGATGAAGTATTCGAACTGCTCGTTTGATTCTTCGGACCACTCTTCGTCTCTGACATCTTTCGTTCTGAGATCGTATGTATCCGCTGCAAGTATTACTACGTAGCTCTCGCCGTCCATGTCAAGAGAGCCAATGATCCTCTGATACAGCAGCTCTCTCATGTTTCCGTCTCTCAGCTGAGTGCTTCTGAGCGCCATGAGAAGGCGGTGCTCATCACTGTCTTCAACTTTTTCGGTCGGGAATTCCAGAGATATCTGATTTCTCTCTGCCTTGCCGGACAGCACCTTTTTCAGGATGGCCGCATACATTTCACGTTCTTCAGACCCCATGTCGAGTACCGGGATCTCCATCGTCGTGACGATCTCGCCGGCGGCATTGACATAACATCCGTATATACTTCTGAAATTATTCAGTGTCGTATCTATTCTCTTTCTTATTCTTCTGATATCTTCAGGTCTCATCGATTCTCCAGTTCCGGCCGCAAAGGCCTTCTTCAGTATCCTATACAGTTTACCACAGATAAGATTTTTTGGAACAAGCTGCGGCCGGGGTAAATCATAAAAATCCACCCCTGTCTCCGCATCGGAGGCAGGGGCATAAGTGTAATTAGTTGTTTTTAGTTATTTACTGATCCTGTCAGCTATGGTTGACGCAGAATATGAATCCGGCTTTACTTCGCAGGCATATCCCATTGCGTGAACCCATCCTGTAAGTCCCTGGATCAGATCTCTTGTCTTTCCCTGAGGTGCGTTTCCTGCGTCAATGTGTATGGACAGCGGACAGTTATCGATAAGGACATGATACTTGTCATTATCCAGCTCATCGATCAGAGCTTTCGCCGTTTCAAGGCTGATATAAGTCTCTGTTTCGAGCTTCTGCTTTACTATGCTTATCAGCTCACGGTATTCAGTCGTGTAGAAGAAGATTCCGCCGTGCCCTCTGCATATCATGGAGATTACAGTAACGATCTTGGTCCCGGAACTATGGTTCTGTGAATCTGTTCCGATCGTCAGTTCCATAGGCTCCCCATATACAGCGTTTCTGTCATAGAACATGAGCAGCTTTTCAGGGATCGCGTCAAGATTCAGTTGTCCATAAGTCTGGGAAATCCACATTATCGTATTCCTCCTTTCCTGTCTGATAACATCTTGCGGAGCTTTGCTCCCGGTTGAATTGACATACCGGTTTCGCCATGCCCGAGAATAACAAAAACAGCGTTTTTTACCTGCTCTACCAACTGAGCTACTGTCGCACAGGAGCGACAGATTGGATTCGAACCAATGACTAGGGGCTTGATATGCCGATGTAACTGTTTTCTCCGCTTCGGGCTAAACCGGTGTATCTCAGTAACAAAAGAGACCGCCTGTCTCTGATCATCTGAGACAAGCGGTCTTTGATACTCAATCATATGCGCCCGGCACCTAACTCACATGCCGCGCGTTGCTTTCACGTGTCTCAGTTTTGCACACAAAACTATGCTCAAGGTCACTGCCCTGAGGACTCGATATCATAATGATCGCTGTCAGTGTGCGTCCTGTAAATTTCATTAGTTTATTCCTCTCTGTTAACTGATCTGTACGAAGGATGTAAAAAGTATTCCTTCCGAGGATGAATATATCACACAAGGTGAGCTTTGTGAATTAACCCTGTAGTTTAACACTGACTCCCGGTGATTAGGCACCATATCACGAGCAAAGCTATATTGTGCCATAAAAACTGACCTCCTCCGGTCGGATTCCCGATCTGACCGGAAGGGGTCAGTTCAGTTCCCCGCCTCCTGTATGCTTACTGCATCATGCTATAGAGTGTGTTCAGCATTTTTTCATAGTTCGGTTCCGCCACTATCGTGGATTTTTCAATAGGCTTGCCTCTGAGGTCTTCCAGCAGCAGATAATCTCCGGCCGTGCTTCCCGGCAGACATCCTGTGAATATATATCCGTTATCCCTGAAATACCTGTAGCATGCCGGACAAGCCGGATCGTTCATGTTAAGGTGTACAAGGATCGATTCTATCAGATCTGTCTCCTTTTCGTTCCGGAAAGTATCCATACGCTTCTCAAAGTCGGCACCGACTCTGTTGATTATGACCTCGATGGTTCTGGCAGCATTACTGACATGATAGGATATCTCTGACTGAGGCGACATTACCCTTCCGGCTTCCATAACACGGTAATTCATCTGAGTTCTGTCAAATACATCCAGAATAAAAGGCTTGCATTCATCCGGAAGATATAAGACATGCTCAGTTTCTGTGTCGAATGCCGCTATGCTGAAAGCCCAGTGCAGCCGGGCATCGCGGCCGCTGAATTCCTTGTCCGCGATGATATCCGTCCCCATCGCGTTAAAGTTCATACCGCACGGGACGAAGCCACTGTGGTCAAGGATCTTCTGCGTCGCCGTATGCTGCATGACCGGTTTTGAGAAGATCCCGCGTGTCTTACAGGTCTTACCTGCCTCGAAAACTGCCGCCGTGAGTTTTCCTGCCACTCCAAGTCCGCGGGCGGATGGCTTCACCACCAGATTGCAGAATTCCATCAACCCCGGGAGCTCATCCTGTTCATCAAGCGCAACATGACCGAGGCTCTGCCCGTGAGCGTTTTTGCACAGCACAGAAATATACTTGCCGCTCTTCAGCCTCTCCCTGAAATGATCTATATGATACAGCTGAGGGTGGACGTAATTATAACCATACACCGAATAGATACATCGGATCGCTTCGATGATGTCTTCGTCTCTGGTTCCCGTGAGTTCGCAGGAGGCTTCCGTATCCAGCAGAGTGATTTTCTCTTTGCTCAGTTCCCCGGCGATATCGCCTGACTGTCTGAAGCATAGAGTCAGTCTCTGGCCATCGGCTCCGAGCTGATCCATTGTGAACAGATCTGCAAGACCGTTCCTGAGCAGCTTCTTCTGGTTTTCAGTCAAAACGTAAGGAACGCCTTTGTCTGTTATGCTGATCTTCAGTCCTGAAGCGCTTTCCTGCATCTCAACTAAGACGTATGGATTGTTTTCATTCAGCTGGTCCATACGCTTCTCGAGCACTGTCTCCAGCGCGAAGCAAAGCATATTTTCTCTCTTTGCTGAAACCCCGAAGCTCCTCGCAATGCGTGACAGAAATACAGCGGTATCTGCCACAAGTCTTTTATCATCTTTCAGTTTCAGTTGAAGCATTTTTTCTCCCTCGGATGCAGCTATGCCGAAGCGCAGCTGAATACTGTATCGCGCCGGCATCATTTTTCTCACTTCCTATGTCCCGATCCCTTTCAGCATGCCTTCGATGACCGCAGTCTGAGACCGGATGGTTTCTTTATCCACATTGTATCCGCCGTTCCTGAGTTTTTCCAGTATGTAATGAAGATCCTCTGCCGCTTCACCTGAAAAACCGCTTTCCAGCATGAATCCGGCATGTTCTATATCCTCCGTCAGTGTTTCGGAACTGTCGTCCGCGGAATACGGGATATCTTCATCAGCGAACGGGATGTCTTCCCCGCGCATTACGATCCTCTTTTTCTGCTCTGTATCCATCCGGTGTACCTCTGCGTCCGGCATCTAATCATCGAATCCCGAACTCTCTGCTTCAGACATCTAATCATCGAATCCCGAATCCACATACTCGAATTCGTCCATATACGGATAGTCCCGCCAGAAGTCCTCGATCTGTTTCTTCTCCCTGTCATATTCTGCTTTGATCTCAGGGACCGGCTTGCCTCCGAGTGTACAGAGTCTCCGGGCGAATTCCCGGTCCTCCCCGGTCATGTAATAGTCCTTGCCGCTGCTCCTCCGGAACAGGCCGTAATCAACGCACTTCCATCCTATCGCTCTGTAGAGTTCTTCATCCGACGGCTCTTCGATCCTGTTCTTAAATGAGTCGAACGTCTCGCGCGTGCGCAGGTTGCATCTTCTGTCGTTTTTGAACTGACGCTCCCCGTCTCCGTAATGCTCATGGTAGACCAGGCCGAGATCCCAGCGGCGATCTCTCCTGTCTACCACACCGAACACAAATCTGACCGGCTTGTCTGCGGCAGGATCCGGGCGCTCCGGTGATGGAACGAGCCCCTTCTGTTCCAGCGCTTTCAGGCATTTGTCACCAAAATCCGGCTCTGACGGATCGCTTGCGATATCGTCGCTTTCATCAGCATAGTACTTCCACTCATTCCTGTCAGTCTCGATAACAATGACCGGCTTATCAAGCAGTTCAGCAAAAGAGCACTCCGCATCCCTTATATGTGAGATCCGTTCGCACGGAGTACTGATCGTAACGAAAACACTGCAGTCCTCGATAGAGTTTGATCTGTCGGTGCTCCATAATCTGCCCTGCAGGACCGATCTGTCATAGACGACATAGAACCCGAGCTCATTCAGGATCCTGACGGTCTGTGCAGCAACATCATGGTCCCATTCGCTGAAGCTGAGATAGACATAAGGTCTGCTGCCGTAATACGAATTGTACTCGAAGAAACTGTCACCGAGTCCTTCCGAACTGATATGCTGAGCACGGAGCCCTCTGGCATAAGCGAAGACCGCGTTTGCCTGCTGCTCTGTCTCTATCGCCTTAGGTGAATAGTTCCTGCGGAGAAATCCTATCGGATCTCTGATCCCTTTTCTTGCCAGGACACATCCCGCGACATATCCGGTCCTTCCGTGTCCTCCGGCGCAGAACAGACCTACCTTCTTCCCTTCGTCAAGTCTTGCGCATATTCTGTCGACTAGCTTGTTCAGAACATCATCCGGCAGTATTTTCATATCCTCGACCGGACAGTAGATCACCTCTCCGCGGAATGGCGTCTTCCATATGCTGCCTTCCAGATATGCCAGAGGCACGAGGACATCCGCCCCTTTGAGGACCATTTTTTCGGCATCTTTGACATTGCCGAGAAGAAGTCCGGGTATTATTTCACACATTTCACTGTTCCAGCCCATATCCCATCTCCTTTTTTATAGTATTACATAATCGTTCCATGTTTGCTATCAGCACTTTTCTGACTGATTCCCGAGAATAAATGAAGCAGTGTATCTCTTCCTTGCCTGAAAGCTACTTCAGGCCGAAGAATTTTATGACTTCTGAATTCACATAATTCAACTTATTGAGATCGATGAATCTGTGGTCCGCTCCTTCTACGGGAATGAAATTGATCACATTATTCTCAGCAAAACTTTTTACAGATGAGAACTGTACTATTTCATCAGCGGTTCCCTGCAGGATCAGTATATCGTCTGCATGATCCATATAATCATTACCCTGAACATCCGATGCTGTCAGATCTTCGAGAAACGACCTGGTAACTTTGATCTTGCGGTCAAAACCTACAAGCACTGTTTTGCCCTGCAGGATCCTGTCTAGCTCCTCGTCCTTCATGATTGCCTTGGTGATGACACTGTACATATCAACAGCAGGGCATCTGAAAGCCATCTTGTCAAACGGACTGCCAATATCTGCTATGTATTTCAGAAACAGATATCCGCCGAAACTTGTAGCATATGCATATATCTTTTCGGCATTCAGGCTGTTCCTTATGTAAGAGATGACTATGTCAAGATATGTCATGCAGTCATCAAGCAGCAGCTTTTGCCTTACATCGTCACCATGGCATGGCCAGTTGAATGTAACGACAGCGATATTCTTGTTTTTCTCAAGCACGCGCTTCGCGAAGCGCTCTGCTGCTTTGTTATCTTTATGCCCGCCGAATCCATGTCCGAACAGTATCGTTGTATGAATTGATTTAATGTCATCGCAGTATATCTTGCAGCTGACATTGTATTTATCTGAATTTATTTTGAAATATTTCTCCATTGTATGTAAGCCTCTTTCTGTTTTCTGTTCATATCTGACCAACGTCACAGCGTCATGTGCCGCTGTCAGACCGTCCGTTGATTACCTCTTTCTGTACGCAGCAAAACAGGCTTACTACCCCGCTGACTCTCCGGTCACTCTGAGATTATCTTCCCAAGCTCTGTTCTGATCTGCTCGTATGTGATTTCGTTCCTGTGGACCTTCTCTGCGAGTTCATCACGTATATCACCTTCTATCCGGGAGGAAGGCTCGATGTTCATCATTTCAAAAATGATCAGTGATACGAAATCCGCTATCTGTGTTCTGTTATCCAGCCTGTAATCATCCCTATTGAAATCTGACTGATCTTTCAGGATATCCAGAAATGGATAAAAGCTTGTCAGCAGCCTGTTATGAGCATCTGTACGCTTTCTGTCGAGTCTGGAGATCTCATCCTGCTTTTCTGCAAAATCCATAAACATGTCTGCACGTATCTCGTTACCCTTGAAGATATGCGCCTCAACACGTTTTATATATTCTATTGCATCTGCGAACAGAGCCTCAGCTGTCTTGTGGTTATAGTCATTATTCCAGTCGATTTTTTTAACTGCAGATATTATTGACATACATACCTCTTTTCGTTGAAACAAAGTCTATATTCATAGGTTTTAATATTCATCTTTACTGCTATTGCAATTATAACATGCAGATACACACGCATCTAAAAGGGGCTCAGGAAAAACAACCGGACCACCTTAGGTCAGATTCCATGGTGGTCAGATCCTGTAGTTTTGGAGGTAACGGCTGGACTTGAACCAGCGGCCTCACGGGCTTCAACCGGGCGCTCTACCAACTGAGCTACATTACCATATGGAGAGCACAGCTGGATGATACTGCTGTCAAGGCGCATGCCCGCTTCGCGGCGCCATACGGCGGCCTTGACAGCGCATGATCCGGGTGTCATCCGAGCGGACACCCGGATACTGAACCAGCGAGCAACGGGTTTGCAATCCGCCTCCTTGATCCACTCGGACACGTGCCCAGAATTGGTTGGAAGGACAGGACTTGAACCTGCATCACCCGGGGCCACAGTCCGGTGCTTTGCCATTAAGCTACCTCCCACACAAGTGTCACAAGGAACGACCTACGATGTAGGACGAACGACCTGCGATGCGCGATGAATGGCCCGCGATGCGGGATGATTCCTTATGACGATGATTGGTGATCCCCGCGGGAATTGAACCCTGCATTTCCAGAGTGAGAGTCTGGCTTCCTGCCCATTAGAAGAGGGGACCTTATTGGTGCGCTTTCGCGGATTCGAACCACGGACCGCTCGCGTATCAGACGAGTACTCTATACCACTGAGTTAAAAGCGCATATTTGTCACAAGGGGAGCTCCGCACAGGAATGGATCCCTTATGACGTCTGGCACCCTGAGAAAGGCTCGCACTCTCATCTTACGGTTTTGGAGACCGTTGTTCTGCCATTGAACTATCAGGGCATATCAGTCATAAACGGATCCCGCTGCGGCGGGTCCGTTATGACATATGGCGGTCCGTACGGGAGTTGAACCCGTGTCTTCCGATAGACAGTCGGATATAATAGCCGTTATACGAACGGACCATACTTGTCACAAGGGGAACCATGAAGCAAGTGGATTCCTTACACGGATCCCTTATGACGGTTGGTGATCTCCGTGGGACT
>JAFRLN010000117.1 GCA_017431175.1 Mogibacterium sp. | reverse complement strand
ATCTACTATCAGAGTACGCTTGCCCTTGATCTGTTCTCTCTCATCTCTTCCAAGGCACAGTGTCTGGATGTGATCTGTTGTTATCGAATTAACCTGGAACTTTTCGACTGCTTTGATAAGACCGAGGTTGCCCTCCTGGATCAGATCAAGGAAAGACAGACCTCTGTTGAGATATCTTCTGGCGATACTTACAACAAGTCTGAGGTTGCTCTCACAGAGTTTCTTCTTGGCTTCTTCATCTCCCTGTTCGATCCTGATAGCGAGTTCCCTCTCTTCTTCAGCTGAGAGAAGAGGTACTTTGCCGATCTCTTTGAAGTACATTCTGACAGGGTCATCTGTAGGGATATTCTTAGCTGAATCTGTAACTTCTATTTCACCGGTAGCCTTGATGATTACACCGCTCTTTTTCTCGTCTTCAAGTTCACTGTCAAGATCGTCATCATCAAGATCAAGATCGAGCAGATCGTCATCATCGTCCAGATCAAGATCAACTTCGAGCTCATTTGAGGAAGGCTCTCTTGTATCCATGATACTGATGCCTTTACTTTCGACCAGATCGTATATCTCCTCGAGAAGATCCTTGTCCGGATTGGAATCAGCCAGCATGATATTGATCTCGCTGTATGTGATCTCATTGCCGGTAGTCCTTGCGGAATCTATGATAGTATGCGCAAGTTCTTCTGCTTTGGTCATCTCAACAGGTGCTTCATCGATCATGATATCATCCTGCACTATTTTTTCTTTTTTGTGTTTGGTTTCAGGCATTACGTTCCTCCATTGTCTGGTTTGTCTTGTTGATTAGATTATCCAAACGGATCAGTCTTGCTGCGAGTTCCTCAATATCGTCCTGTCTGCCGGTTTTCTCGGCGATCGCAAGCTCGTTAAGCAGCTCAGCCTTCTCCATTTTATAATTGTTGATAAGATAGCTGGACCTTGTCTCTCTGTAGAAAGCCTCGTCATCAGCTCCTATGCGGATGCTTCCCGCATATCGTCTGAATCGGCTCTCTTCATCGGGATCCAGCATATGTGTTATAAGTTCGGGATCCACACAGTGAATTCCGTTCTCAGCGCTGACATTCAATGTATTGACTGCTGAAATAATATGTGTAGCGAGACCGGAACGGAATTCTATTCCGTCTTCTTCGAATCTCTTTAAATATCTGGTGTTGTTCATCGCCAGAAGAGCAAAGGAGATCTCGATCCTCTCGTCGATCCCTATCTGGCTGTCTCTCCTTCTGTCAGAACGGCTCTGAGCAGAAGCCGCACCGGCCGGTCTACGCGGTGAGACTCCGCGTCTGCGTCTGTCTTCAGTCTGAACGCTCATGAGGATAGCATGTTCAGAAATGCCGAATTCCTCACTAAGCCTGCGGATATACAGATCCTGCTCAACCGGTCCGAGTTCTCTCAGAACAGGCACCACACTTTCGATGTAATCGAGGACTCCTGTATCTGTTGACAGATCATGCCCCTGCCTTGCAAGAGCAAGCCTGAACTCCGCAGCGGGAACCGCTTCATCGGCGAGCTTCAGGAAAGCTTCCCTGCCGTTCTTCTGTATGAATTCGTCAGGGTCTTTGCCGTCACTTACCGTAAGGACTCTCGGTTTGCCTCCGGCGGCATTTATGACCGATATGCCGCGCAGAGCTGCGTTGATACCGGCGTTATCAGAGTCATATGACAAAACGATATTCCTGGAATATCTGCACAAAAGCCTGGCCTGATTGTCTGTCAGCGCCGTACCGAGAGATGCCGCAACATTTCTGACACCGCTTTGATACAGTGAGATGACATCCATATACCCTTCGACTATGATCGCTCTGTCTTCAGAAGATATCTCATTCTTCGTGAAATTCAGGCCGAAGAGATTGTTCTTCTTGAGGAAGATCTCGCTTTCCGGAGAGTTGAGATATTTCGGCTTGATATCGCCGATCGCCCTTCCGCCAAAGCCTATGACTTTGTCCTGTGTACTGATGATCGGAAATATCACTCTGTCGCGGAACTTGTCGTACAGGCCGTTGTTCCCTCTGTTGGCCAGACCGAGTCTGAGCATCTCTTCATCCGTCACGTTCTCTGATTTCAGATAACTGACCAGAGCGGTACCTGACGGAGGAGCGTACCCCAGACCGAACTTGACGATAGTATCTTTTGAAAGACCCCGTCTATGCAGATACGCAAGTCCTTTGTTGCCGCGGGTCCCAAGTGAGTTGTAGAAAAACCTGACTGCCTTGGCATTGATCTCGTAATATCTGGAATAGTCTTTCTTAGGACCCGAATGCCTTTTCTCAGGCATCTTGATCCCGTATTCGTTACACAGCTTCTCAACAGCTTCCATGAACGGGAGCTTATAATAACTCTGTACGAATTTGATAACATCGCCCTTCTCACCGCATCCGAAACAGTTGAAGATCTGTTTCTCTTCATTGACCATGAAAGACGGTGTCTTCTCTGAATGGAACGGACACAGACCTTTGTAATTGGCGCCTGCCTTCTTCAGGCTGACTTCGCGGCCGACAACATCGACGATATTCACTTGCATTTTGAGTTCATCAATGAAGTTGTCCCATGCCATCAGATTCAGTTACCTCCAGCTGTGCGGAACGAATAATCTGTCGTATAGTCTGAGCGCGTACCTGTCTGTCATACCGGATATCCAGTCCTTGACAGCCTCATGGGTGCCGTCCTCTTGCTCGATCTGTCTGTAGATCCCCGGGATCTCATCCGGATGTTCCAGGAAGTATTTATACAGAGACCTTATGATCAGATCGACCTTCTCCATATCAGCGACAGCCAGTACTTCCCGGGAATTATATACATTCCTGAACATATATGCTCTCAGATTGAGCAGCGCCTCACTGAATTCAGGTGAAAGAGCGATCGTGTCTTTGCCCTCACTGTGCCTGCACAGATCGACGATCAGGTTATTGATGCGGTCTGAATGTGTCGTACCCAGAACCCGGATATCATTCTGCGGAAGATCTGCCATGCTTATGATACCGCTCCTTATCGCGTCATCGATATCATGATTGACATACGCGATACGGTCACAGATCCTTACGATCTGTCCTTCAAGAGTGAACGGGACAGTATTGCCTCTGTGGTTGAGAATTCCGTCACGCACCTCATACGTCAGATTAAGTCCTCTTCTTCTGGATGTGTCTTCTATCTTATCCACAGTCCGGAGACTCTGAATATTGTGTGAAAACCCTCCCGGGTGTATGGTATTCAGGACTCTCTCTCCCACATGGCCAAAAGGCGTATGCCCGAGATCGTGGCCAAGCGCGATCGCTTCCGTAAGGTCTTCGTTATATCTGAGTATTCTCGCTACAGTCCTCGAGACCTGGGATACTTCAAGGGTATGAGTAAGCCGCGTCCTGTAATGGTCGTCCTCCGGAGCGATAAAGACCTGGGTCTTGTGGATAAGACGTCGGAAAGCCTTGGAATGGACTATCCGGTCTCTGTCCCTCTGATAATCAGTCCTGTATTCACACTTCTCCTCAGAAAACACCCTTCCGCGCGACTCGGCAGCTTTAGAAGCAAGCGGAGACAGTATCTCGTATTCCCTTTTTTCTGTATCTGTCCTTAAGTTCATTCTGAGAATCCGGATATCCTTACATCATAACCTTCGACTGTATAATCGAGGGCTTTCCTGAAATCGTAATCCGTTTTATCCCCGAGAAAGCCAGCGGCAATGATATTATATCTTGCGTCTCTGACACTGAGTTCCTCGCCGCTTATCCTGTCGAAAACGTTATGGTCGTGGACATACCATTTGCGGAATCTTTCTATCTCGTCTGCAAGGACGGTAATATCGTCATCCGTCATGTCGTCCGCGATCATGCCGCCTACCGCTCTTCCGATAGAATCCACTGTAATATACAGTTCCGTCTCATTATCAGGTATATGATTCAGGAACTGCTCATAAAAAGAATCCATGTGCTCTGCGAGTATTCCCTTATCCACTTCTCTGATCAGATCTCTGATCAGGTTCGCCTCGATATAGTCATCCTCTTCAAGCAGAGCTGCAAGATTCTCGTAGTATCTGAATTCGTCTATCGTATCGATATCCAGTTTTCTGTAAAGCTCGGTTTTATCCATGTTTTAAAGGCCGATCCATTATGCTATAATTTCTGACAGAATATTATAACACACGGAGATGTCAAAATGAACAGTGATAAGCAGAAATTGCGTTCGGAAATACCGTCTTCTGACAAGTGGGATATCGAAGCTATGTATCCGGATGAAAAAGGTTTTTCTGAAGACATAGCTGCCGGGATAGCGGGCGGTGAGATACTCGCATCGATGAAGGGCCATCTCATGGATTCACCTTCTTCTCTTCTTAAAGCGCTGCTGACTTATTCTGACTCTATGAGAAAGATCGAGCGCGCTTATATCTATGCTCACATGAAGCGGGATGAGGACAATTCTGACAGCAAATATTCTGAGTTGTTCGGAAAAGCTGCCGGAGCGCTTACTGCGTATTCTTCCCTCGTATCTTTCTTTGATCCGGAGATTCTTGCCGCAGAGCCATCGGCTGTTTACGAATATATGAGAGAAGAGCCTGCTCTTGAAATGTTCAGGTTCATGCTGACCTCTCTTCTCAGAAAACGCGATCACACACTCTCTGCCGCTGAGGAGAATATCATAGCCTCATATGGCGAGGTACTGCGCGCTTCCGGCAATATTTTTACCGTACTCAACAACGTAGACATGAGATTCGGTACTCTGCAGGACAGAGACGGACGTGAGAAAGATCTTACTGTCGCCTCATATATAAGGTTCCTGGAATCGTCAGACTGTTGCATAAGAAAACAAGCTTTTGAAAAACTTTATGAAGGATACAAAGCTGTAAACAATACGATCGCGTCGATCAATTCGAATAATGTCAGACGTGATGTCGTTACTGCCGGTCTTCGCAGATACAGTTCTTCACTGGAAGCTTCCCTCTCTCCTAATGATATACCGGTGAGTGTATATGATAACCTGGTCAGTGCAGTACGCGCTCATATGCCTTCTATGCACAGATATGTGGGTATACGCAAGAGAGTGCTCGGCCTTGAAGAACTTCATATGTATGATGTGTATGCTCCTCTTGCAGAGATGAAAGATATCCATTATACATTCGAAGAAGCTGTCGATCTGTCATGCAAGGCTCTCATGCCGATGGGCGATGAATATATCAGCACCTTCAGACATGGCATTCTGGAGGAACGATGGGTCGACCGCTATGAGAACCGAGGCAAGACATCGGGCGCTTACAGTTTCGGATCATATGACAGTTATCCTTATATTCTTATGAATTTCGGCGGCGCGCTCAGAGATGTATTCACCCTCATCCATGAAGGCGGACACTCCATGCACGCATGGTATACCAGAAATACTCAGCCTTACATTTACGGCGACCATTCTATTTTCACTGCAGAAGTCGCCAGCACTGTTAACGAGACACTCCTGATCAATTATCTGCTTGAAAACACAGATGATCCTGAGATGAAAGCATATCTCATCAATTTCTATATAGATGAATTCAAAGGTACCCTGTTCAGGCAGACAATGTTTGCAGAATTTGAGAGATCATCCCATGAATATGTTGAGGCTGGCGGTTCACTGACCGCTGAATGGCTCAATTCCGAATACGACCGTCTTAATACTGAGTATTTCGGACCTGCAATGGAACATGATGATCTGATACAATATGAGTGGTCAAGGATACCACATTTTTACAACCCGTTCTATGTCTATCAATATGCTACGGGTTTCTCAGCTGCCAATGCGATTGTCCGCAGGATCCTTACTGAAGGAGACTCTGCGCGCGATGAATATATTGAGTTCCTCAGATCCGGTTCATTAGATACACCTATCGAACTCCTTAAGATCGCAGGTATCGATATGAGCACTCCTGAACCGGTCGACGAGGCTCTGAAGGTGTTTGATGAGCTTGTAGAAGAACTCGATCAGTTATCGAAAGGAAACCGGAATGTCTAAGAAAGCTTTTGTTTTCAGCAATTTTAAAGAGAATTCTCAGGCTGCTCTGTCTGAACTGAGACATATACTTCTGACGAGAGGATATACGCTGCTTGATGAGTATTCTGAATCAGCAGATCTTCTGTTCTGCATCGGCGGAGACGGTACATTTCTGAGTTTTGTTCACAAATGCAGATTCCCTGCCGCTCCGATCCTCGGTATCAATACAGGTCACCTTGGTTTCTTCCAGGAATGCTCTCCTGACAAGATGGAAGAAGCCATCAATGATATAGAAGAGGAAAGATATTCGATCCAGACTATAAAGCCACTCGAGGCAAAGATAGTAACGAGCCGGAATGAGTTCTTCAGGATCGGGCTCAATGAGATCCTTGTACGCGGTCAGTACTCTCACGTGTCTCAGTTCGCAGTATCCATCGATGACATCAAAATACAGGATTTTTCAGGAGACGGCATACTTGTTTCGACGCCTGTCGGTTCCACAGCTTATAACTATTCCCTCGACGGCGCACTTGTATCTCCGGATCTCGATGTTCTCCAGCTGACACCGGTAGCTCCTATGAATACCAATGCTTACAGGTGCTTCCACTCGAGCATTCTTCTGCCGGCAAGCGACTGTATCCGCATTACGGGGACAGGCCGCAGTACGAAAGGAACGATCATCCTCTCTTTCGACGGACGCACACATGAGTTCAGCAACGTAGAATACGTCGAACTGACCCAGTCTGACAAGCAGGTACACCTTATCAGAAATCCGGACTATGACTACTGGACAAAACTGAGCAGTAAGCTTCTATAAGGATAGTAATGGCGAAATACGAACATATTGTAACTGAAGAAGAATCAGGTCTGACGATCAATCAGATACTCAGACAGAATTACCGGTTTTCTTCGAGATTCCGCACCAAAATGAAATATCAGAGTCTTGTTGATCTTAACGGCTCTCCTGCTCCCGGATATCTCCGTCCGGAGGCAGGAGATATTATTGGTGTGAGACTTCCTGAAGAGACGAGCGATTTCACACCGGAAAACATTCCTCTTGATATCATTTATGAAGATGAGGATCTGATACTCATCAATAAGCAGCCCGGGATCATCGTTCACCCTACCAAAGGACACCCCGAGCATACCATCGCTAACGCTGTGATGTATTATATGCATGAATCAGGGCAGTCATTCAAAGTAAGATTCGCTAACAGGATCGATATGGACACCACCGGCACTATCATCGTAGCCAAGAACGCGAATGCTCAGAATGAACTGTCCAATCAGATGAGACACAACGCTGTGATCAAGAGGTACTATGCGCTAGTCGAAGGCAGAATAGAAGAAGATCATTTTGTCATCGACCTGCCTATCGGCCGTCCGGATCAGGTTTCGATCAGACGCACAGTCATGGAACAGGGCGGCAAAAATGCGGTCACTGAGGTTAATGTGGCCGGAAGATATGAATCTGAAGAATTCGGCCCGCATACGCTGGTTGAGGTAACACTCCACACCGGAAGGACTCACCAGATCCGGGTACACTTATCTCATACAGGACATGTGATAGCAGGAGATGAACTGTATGGAGGCAGAACAGATCTGATAACCAGGCAGGCCCTACACGCATACCATATTGAATTCACTCACCCTGCCACGGGAGAATATATGAAATTCGAAACAGATATCCCTGAAGATATCAGAGAAGCGATCAGCAAACTTCAGAATCCCGTAAAATAATAATCTCCGGAAGTGATCCTTCCGGAGATTCTGCTTTATTGTCCTGATTCTTACCTCTTTTCAAGTTCGCGGAATGCTTCCTGCCCCGCGTATCTGAATTCTGCGAAACCTTTATTGATCATCAGTTCGTAGAAAACTGTTTTTCCCATACTGATCAGCCCCATCACAGCAAAAATCGGAATATCGGTAATGAAGAGTGCGGCAAGTGAGCCTGCCTGTCCGATCCCGAGATTCATCGCCATAGGCGCAACCAGAAAGGCCGGTATATATGCAAGCATAATGTACGGCGCATAGTATATCATCAGTCTGACATAGTTCAGTCTGTTGCCGCGCATCATGATCTTGCTTTCAGTCAGAATGTCTGCTACTCCTTTTTCCGGGTCATCAGCCAGAATATAGAACGCCTGGCTGAAGTTGAGGGCTACGATTATTCCCGGGATCACGAAAAACATCGACCAGAAAGCTATAATGAGCATCATGATGACATACAGCCTGAGGGTCTTGAGATAATAAGGAAAACTCTCAGTAAGAGCACGGTAATCGACTTGTCTGTTCCGTATATATGTCAGATCATACAGACACTCACTCAGCTTAAATACACCCGAGAAAAAAACCGTATATATGATAACCACAATAGATGTCGCAGGAAGCTGCTTGAGCAGCGCCGGGTCAACGTCAGTATATGCGGCTGCAAGATCCAGATTCGTTGCAGGGATGAACAGACTGAGTATCTGAGGTACCCAGCTGATAACAGCGTAAAGCATGCAAAAGCCGATAAGGAATCTCAGAAGAGTTCCCTTAGAATGGCTTTTGCACTTGGTGATGATCCTTACCGGATGCTCTTTTACTATGTAATAATGCTTCAGTTCTGTTTCAGGCATTTCCGATTATCTTAATTCTGCGTGACACTTGTTGCCGAGGACTTTGATGATGCCTGCCATCTTCTTGTCGATCTGCTTGGAGGTCATCGTTGAATCATCATTTCCGATCTTGATGCTGAGCATCACAGATTTCTTACCTGCAGGGATCTGCTTTCCGCGGTAAACCTCTACGAACCTGAGCTCCTTGACCATATACTTGATCGCATCTCTGATCTCTGCCCATGTAACGCTTTCATCGACAAGAAGTGAGAGATCCTGCTCTACGAGAGGATACTGCGGAAGCGGCTTGAATTCATTGGTTCTGGATGGATACGGCACAAGTCCGTCGGTATCGATCTCAAATGCCGCAGCGTAAGTCAGCTTGATACCCGACTCTGCAAGAGCAGATACAGAGATCAGTCCGATGGATCCGATCACTTTTTTGCCGGACTTTATGTTGAGCCATACCTTATCATCTGACCACGCCGGCTTCTCCTTCTGTACGAATTCCAGCGGCTCACAGTGACAGAATCCGGAAAGGCCTT
>JAFRLN010000116.1 GCA_017431175.1 Mogibacterium sp. | reverse complement strand
GATCGCCCGGATCCGGATATTGCGCAAGAGGCAGCCTGTGACAGAGCTGCCTCTTACCGTAGTCAGATCCCGGACAATTACTTCAAATCAGGAAATTAGTGTTCTACAGGTGTTGTGCTTGCCCAGTAATCCTGGATAGCCTTTGCAAGCTCTTCACGTGTGCATGCATTGTCGAGATACTTCTTCATCTCGATACCGAGCTTTGAGTAGTGGTCATCAGGGTCATAATCGTAGTTAGGAACGAGCAGGCCTGCATCTACGTACTCCTTAACAACTTTTCCGATGTCGTTTGTGCAAGGAACAGTGTTGCTCTTGAATGGGGAAACCATTCCGCATGTGTCGGAAACGAATGTCTTTCCTTCGTCTGATGATGCGAGCCACTCGAGGAATGCCTTACCAGCTTCCTGGTCAGCCTCTGATGTGTACTCACTTCCGTCAACGTAGAAGTACTTGGAGCCGCCGCCTACGAGCTTTCCTGTGTAGTCATCCTGAACGTTCTGTGGAACAGGCATGATACCTACAGGACCATTGTAGTCATATGTCAGGAGGTCATTCCACTCCCAGCATCCGCCGAACTGGAATGCGTCTTTACCTTCAGACATAGCCTGGTGTACGAGTTCGTCTTCAGCATTGCTGCCCTGAGTCTTGAACTGGTTGTACTCCTTGAGGACATCGAATGTGTCCATAAGAGCGTTGAACTTAGCGTCGCTCATGAGGTCAGCCTCACCTGCGTACAGGGACTGAACGAAAGCTTCAGGATCTTCTCTCTCCTCATATACCTGCTGGAGGTAGTGAGCAGCGAGTGACCAGTCAGGTCCGAGAATGGCAGTAGGAGCTTCCATACCAGCTGCTACGAGCTTGTCGCACATTGCCTTAAAATCGTCAAGGGATGTGATGCTTGCAGGATCAAAGTCTTCGCCGAGAGCGCCCTTGATTGCAGCTTCGTTGTAGAGGATTCCTCTGCACTCGATGCAGGTTGGGAAACCGAGAACCTTATCGTCTACGCTGATTGCGTAATCTGTGTCGCCTACCCAAGCCATGTCGCTCATGTCAGCGCCGTACTGCTTACCAAGTGAATAAATGTCCTTAGCATCTACCATGTTGATGGTATAAGGAGCCTTGGAAGCATACTTTGTAGCAAGGTGAGCTGATACTGTGTCCTGTGAATAATAAACTTCTACGTGGACACCAGTCTGTTCCTCATAGACCTTCGCAAGATTCTCGAAGTCTTCCTGGATCTCATTCTTGGAGTTGAACAGTGTGATGGATGTACCGTCTCCGGAACCACCGGACGCAGCTTCATCGCCGCCACCGCCGCATGCTGTGAACGCAAGTACCATTGCGAATGCCAGCATCAGAACGAGTGCCTTCTTAAAATAGCCTTTCTTCATATTATCCTCCTAAAGATAAAACCTATAAATAATAACTTGTATCCCGACCCCAGAGGTTTGATGGTTTGACTGCCATCGGTTCTTCAGTGATAAACAGAAGCGCCGACTCATGCGGTCCCAGGGTTTCGGAGAAGCAGCTGCTTTTCTCCGATACGATCAGGTCTTCATCATTCCAGTCGAATCGGTATTGAAATGTCTCATGACCGAACAAATCCTCAAGATCATAATGGATCCTCAGCAAATGATCTGTTGGATTCAGGACATAAAACAGATTCCAATCAGGTAAAAAATGAGTGATAACTATTTCTTCGCGGTCTTCTGTCAGGAACGGAAATTCCGCGTGTACTCGTCCGTCCGGTCTGATAAAGCTGAGCAGCTTCTGCCTGTCCTGAGAGAGCTGTGTCACCGGATCAGATGTAGTGATGATCCCGCCTGAAAGAGCCTGAAGAAGCGCAATGCTTCTTGTCTCCGTTTCCGTCAGATGCGACGCAAAGTGTCTGAGTATAACGGAATCAGGATCATTCTGCCAGAATATATTGTTAAAGTAATTGTCGAACGGAAGCTCCTGCAGCAGATTGGCAGGTCCGAAAGCTCCCTGTGTCCACTGTGCGCCCATATCCGAAGCGATCCTCATACCGTCCGCAAGACCTATGCACGGCATGAACGGCGCGATGCTTCCGAGGAGATACCCATCTTCACCGATGATATCTCTGACCATGGCGAGCATCCCGCGGATGATCTCAACGGAAGTCTTCGAATTGTCATATCTGACGACTTCCGACGAGTCAATCATTCCCCAGAGCAGGAAGTCAGCTTTATAAAGCGTGAATCCCCAGTTCCGGAATGTCTCGAAAACACTCTTCAGGTACGCGAATGCGTCAGGATGAGTCAGGTCAAGGACGTAATAGTCGTTGTCTGTGTTGCCCCAGATTTTGGGTTCTGTATAGCTGCGGAATCTTACATACGGGCTCCCGTCTTTCTCATGGATGACCCAGTCGGGATGTTCTCTGTATAATTCCGAGCTGTCTCCGACCATGAATGGAGCAATCCATATCCCGGCCTTGTATCCGCCTCCGGTGATGGATGCCGCGGCTTCTCCGAGGCCATGTGGATATCTGTGATTAGGGATCAGCCAGTCTCCGATGTGTGCTGTATAGCCCGCATCGAGCTGTATATACCGGAAGTCCTTATGATCTCTGTCAAGGTCAGCCAGGAACCCGTCAAGGATCTGCTGACTCATGTTTTCGTAGTGGAAATACCAGCTGCACCAGTGGAACCCCGGCTCTGCAGAAGTCCTCGCGTCCATTTCAGCCGCTATTCTCTCTGCTGCCGCTTTCATACAGCTGACGACATCATCGCCGGCTATGAAATGCAGCTCCGGCAGTTCTATCCTTCCGGATGCGGTCCCTTCAAGGTTGATACCTGCTGTAAAGACCGTCCTTACGGAATACAGTGCTTCTTCGCGTCTGACAGAAAACTCTGAACCATATCTGCGGTGGTCGGTCGTGAATACAGCAAGTGCGTAGTCTGCGCCCTGAAGCCCGATCAATCCGTATGATCTTGCCGCTTTGTCATCTATCGTTCGGAATCCGGAAGGTCCTTCCATCCCGAAGCCCTGATAGTAAACATGTGTGGCTCCGTTCAGAAGAGCGCGTCCGAAAGGCTCGACGTCATGGACGGAATCATATCCTTCCGCGACGACCGACATGATCAGCTCATCTCCCTGCCGGCGGAACCGGTAAGTGATGCTGCCTTCTTCAGTCCTGAAGACTGCAGTATTCTCACTTGTCTCTATAGAAAAAGGCAGGATAGACGATTCGTTCACATAAGGAGTTATATTATTTAATGAGATCGCGCCGGCATATATGTCGGCGGCTCCTTTGCTGTGGATTGTGACACCTGGTACGGTCATTTATTCGTCTGCCCTGTCTTCCTGTTATCTGTTTATTGAATTGTAACGATAGAATTCTATCAGCTATACAGCTTGTATGTCAATGAATATAAAGGCTTGCGAAAAAAAAATACAATGATACAATCAGCGTTATGCAGCTGTTTTTCGCACGTTTATTATTACCGGTCGTTCGTTCATTCAGAGTTTCTCAATAAAAGTTCTCACCGCGCTGAGTACCTGATCCAGATGATAATTGTAGCAGTGGTCATCTCCCTGTATTATCACCAGCTCAGCATTGCCGTACTGAGACGCCGCCTCAGCAGAAAAATGAACAGGAATAGCTTCATCCTCGTCACCGTGGACGATCAATACCGGTCCTCTGTACTGTCTGATCGCCTGATCAACATCGACCAGCTGCGCCGCGCGGATATAATTGCCGCTTACCTTCCTCTCTGAATTGACATAGATCTCATCAGGAACATGGAGCGGATCGAACTCAGTTCCGAACAATCTTCCGGTGCGGGCCCCTCTGGCTATCATCGTTCCCGGAGACAGCGGCAGAAGTGCTTTATATACTTCCGGCTCCATCCCGGCGAGCAGCATCGCGGTGATACCGCCCTGCGAATGTCCGCACAGGTACATATCTGTGACAAAAGGCAGCGATCTCGCATAGTCTGTGACTCTCATGGCATTGCTGAGCCACTTGATGATATTGTGCTCATAGAATTTACCGCCGCTTTGTCCGTGTCCGTACATCTCCACGCGAAGAGACGCGGCCCCCATCTCGTTCATGAGTGAGGCGACCGCCCTGATATGCGGCTCTTCCATATGTCCCGTAAGTCCGTGGATGACTATCGCAAGAGGGCAGCGGACCTTTCCCGCCTCAGCCTCTTCATCAGTTATGCCTGCAGGCATATCCAGCTTCGCGTGCAGTCTGATTCCGTCATCTTCGATATAGAATTCCCTCATAAAACACCCCCGTTTATTATTTTATAACCTTTGCCGCCGCGCATTCATAAGGAGCGTACAGTCCGTCTGCTGTCTGTCTTCCGCAATTGGCAAGCGCCGGAGCCTCGCATTCAAACGGAAGCTTGATCTCCTGCCCTTCTTCGAAATTGCATACCACGGCCCATTTCTCGTCCCCGAGGCTTCTGGTATACACGATGAAGCTGTCCTCCGGACGCGATATGACTTCGAGCCCGCCGTCAAGGAAAGCCTCATTCTCTCTGCGCAGTTTCAGAAGTTTCTGATAAAACCTGTATACCGAACGCTCTGAAACAAGGTCTGCTTCCACGTTGATCTCGCCGGCGCGCGAATGATGCAGCAGCCAAGGCGTACCAGTTGTGAATCCGTGGTTCTCGCTGCCGTCCCACGGCATCGGATGACGCGCGTTGTCACGGCTGCCGAAGTTCACTTTCTCAAGAGTTTCCGCCTCACTCAGTGTCCTGCGGAGTTTGCGGTACGCGCCGAGGCACTCTACATCATCAAAGCAGGAGATGTCATCATAGTGCGCAGCCGCCTGACCTATCTCCTGGCCCTGATAGATGAACGGCACGCCCTTGAGCAGATAGAGCATCGCGGCAATCTCAGTCGCGGATTCATACCGTAGTTCACGGTCGTTCCCGATCCGTGAGATCATCGCAGGCTGATCGTGATTGTCTGTGAAAAGTGTATAGAGGATGTCGTTTTTCTCCGCCTGGTCCTGCCAGTATATGAGAATGTCTCTGAGTGACTTCAGGCTGTCCTGTTTCGGCGTGAACTTGTCAGAACGGCCGCAGTCCATGTGTTCGAATATGAACACGGATGACAGTTCCCCTCTGTCTGCTTTGCAGTGCCTGACCAGCTCGTCGATATCGTGGATATTGCTCTCTCCTACAGTATAGATGTGAGAGACATTTTCCCTTCCGAACATCGCCCTGATATATTCGTGCAGATGCGGACCGAACTTGCCCCGGTTATTATTTGAATAGTCTTTGGATATCGAATCTACAACATCTATGCGGAAACCGTCCGCGCCCTTGTCCACCCAGAAGTCTATGACATCCTGCATGGCCTTGATCACGGCAGGGTTATCCCAGTTGAGATCTGCCTGACTCACCGCGAACGAATGCAGATAGTACTGACCCCTCATCTCATCGAACTCCCATGCGCTGCCGCCGAAAGCAGACTCCCAGTCATTAGGCTTCTCGTCGAACCAGCAGTAGAAATCACTGTACGGATTGTCTCTGCCTTTTCTTGACTCCTGAAACCACCTGTGAGCTGTCGAGGTGTGGTTAGGCACCAGATCAAGGATGAGCTTCATGCCGCGTCCGTGCAGTTCGCTGATCAGTTCATCCATATCCGCCATGGTACCGAACTCCTCCATGATATCGGTATAATCAGACACATCGTATCCGTTGTCGTCATTAGGGCTGCTGAAGCACGGGCAGAGCCATACTGCGTTGGCTCCCAGATCCTGTATGTAATCGAGTTTATTGATGATACCTCTCAGATCGCCGATTCCGTCACCGTTGCTGTCCATGAAGCTGCGAGGATAGATCTGATATATTGTCCATCTTGTAAAATCTCTGTATTTCTCACAAAGCATATACATTCCTCCCGGCCGTTGATTATTGCTGGGAATATGTTACCGCATTTACCGTCACACGCACAATACAGACAGGACATATTAATTTGCGCGATAAGCATTGTGCGCAGGGGCAGTCTCATCTATAGTAATACCAGAATCACGAAGAAAGGGGCTTAAGCTATGGGTTTTTCATCGGATTTTCTGTGGGGCGCGGCCAGCGCGGCATATCAGATAGAAGGCGCGTATAACGAAGACGGAAAAGGGCTCAGCATCTGGGACGCTCTGTCGGACGGTCACGTTCTGCATGGTGACAACGGTAATGTCTCATGCGATCACTATCACCATTTCAGAGAGGACGTTGCTCTGATGAAGAAGATCGGGCTCAAGGCATACAGGTTTTCTGTCAGCTGGCCGCGTATCATGCCTGAAGAAGGCCGCGTCAATGAAAAAGGTCTTCAGTTCTACCGCGATCTCGTGCAGGAGCTGCGCGACGCGGACATAGAACCGCTCTGCACACTCTACCACTGGGACCTCCCGATGTGGATGCATGAGAAAGGCGGATGGTATTCAGACAGCATCAGCGATCATTTTGCGGAATATACAGCAGCAGTCGTCGGCGCGCTTTCAGACAAGGTATCGCGGTGGATGACGTTCAATGAAGGTACGTCTTTTCTGGGCGAGGGCTATCTGCACGGCACCCATCCTCCGTATGAAAAGGTCCCTGCGGGAACAGAAGAAGAATACAGCAGAGTGCTCAGGCTGTCCCGCAATCTCCTGCTCTGCCACGGCAAAGCAGCCGCTGTGATCCGCGAGAGAGCTGCAACGCCGCCTCAGATAGGCATCGCAACTGACAGCACACTGTATATGCCGGATTCCGAAAGTGATGAGGATATCAGCGCAGCCAGAGCGAAGACTTTCGCGGGAGACATCAATCACTATCTGCTGAACTGGTGGCTCGATCCGATCATGAACGGAAAGGCCCACCCTCGGCTTGAAGCCATTCTGGAAGAGGGCGAGATGGATATCATACACCAGCCTGTAGATTTTCTCGGCTGGAACTGCTATCTGGCCAACAACTATAACGACGGCCCTGACGGCAGAGCTCCCGCCTCGGCGTGGAACGGATTGCCGCGCACCAATATGGGCTGGCCGGTGACCCCTGATGCCCTGTACTGGGGTGTCCGCTTTATCCATGAAAGGTACCGGATCCCGGTCATGATCACGGAAAACGGGATCGCGATCGTGGACTTTGTGATGGACGACGGCTGTGTTCACGACCCTCAGCGCATACAGTTCCTGAAATGGTATCTACGCGGTCTCAGAAGAGCTGCTGACGAGGGTTATCCGGTCCTCGGATACATGGTCTGGTCGATACTGGACAATTTCGAGTGGTCTTTCGGGTATGAGAAGAGATTCGGCCTGATTTATGTCGACTACCGCACGCAGGAACGCATACTCAAGGATTCCGCGCTCTGGTACTCCGAAGTGATCCGGCAGAACGGCAGCAATATCTAACCTGCAAAAACTAAAAACGCGGGCAGCATCAGTAATGTCATCACTGAGCTGTCCGCGCTATTTTTATATTTTTAATAGGTCCCTGCCTGTAAGCCGGTCTTGAAGCTGAGGTCAGGACCAATGCGCTGTGGTATCACAGCTGATCAAGGATGGCGTCCGGATCCGCGACCAGATCCGGGATGTCTTTCCTGAATATCCTCCCGGAGAACGCCTCCGAAGGCAGAGGGATGAATTTTGCCCCGGCCGGGCAGATCGGCTTGTAGAGCGGATCCGCGATGACCGCTGTCGCGTCTGCCAGTTCCGGTATGATATCGTCCTCGTCAGGCGTCATACGGTCCCATTTTCTCAGGATCCCGTCAGGACACTCTGTAGCGCACAGCACTCTTGTACGCAGACCCTTCTCAAATCTGATCGCGTTCGCGAGCGACAGGCTTGTGATCCCCTCGCCGATGACAGCGACCAACTCATTTTCCTTCGCAGGATCGAGCTCGTTCGGATGGATCTTGACCCTCGTGATCCCGCGCGGGCCTTCCGTATCGTCTGTCATCCTGAACTGTCTGTACTCTCTCGCGGCCCTTGTCAGAGCTCTCCATATATGATCACTCTGAACGCTGCCGACAGGCACTCCGATCACAGCCGGGATACCGTATTTCCTGTACAGTATTCTTGCGGCTCCGAGGCCCGCGGCTGAAACGACGAGATTGACGTCTGCTTCTGCTGCTCTGCTGATCTCTTCGAGACTGCTTCCCATCGCCCATTTTGACACGACACTTAATCCGTTCTCCTCAAGCCACTTTGCGATCGAAGCGTCCTGGCCGACGACGGAGAAGTCCAGCGGCGTCAGACCGAGTATGTTGACCTTGTACGGTGAATCCGGGTCGAGAGCTTCGGGCTCTGTGACGAATCTGCCCGCGATCCCTTCGAGCGCCATAAAAGCGCCGTGGATATATGTGTTCATGCCTGACGTCGGGAATCCGAAGGTCGGGATGCCTGTTCTGGATTCGATGACCTCTGCTACAGCCTCGAAGTCAAAACCGGTCATCGTCGGTATCGGTGTCCCGGCGATGGCGATGAACTTCGGGCTCAGCTGCTCTGCGGCATCACAGATGTCTCCGATCAGCTTCTCATCGTCACCCATGATGGCTTCCATCTCACTGAGGCCCGATATATATACCATGCTGTCCATATCGTACCAGCGCGGCTCGTCATGTGTAGTATAAGTAGAATTACAGCCTGAAGCGTCGTGCATGACAGTCATGCCTCCGAGCTCAAACAATGCGGAAGAGACTCCCATGACATCGGCTGAATATGTTGAAATGATCCTTGCTGTCTGTTTCATTCTGCTTACCTCACACAGACTTCGCAGCCAAGACCCTTGATCTGGACAAGGTCACGCATCGGCTTCTCGTTAAGATATGCCTCGCGCATCAGCTGCAGCGTCCCGGTTATTGCTTTGTACCCGATCATGCCTCCGCCCTCGACGACGTTGACAAAATGATTGGTATTCTCAAAATACGCAGCTTTCTGACCGATCGCCAGAACCCTGCACCCGTCCGCCTGTCCTTTTTCCTCAGCGGCACAGGTATTTTCTGTCGCGGCGAACCGCATCGCCGCATGTACTGTAGGATGCAGCATCAGATCAGGATAATGATCCTGAAGATATTCGAAATCCGGTCTGTCCGCGCCCGGGATACTGTCAGCGTATACTTTCGTTACTTTGAAGCCATTGTCAAGAAGCAGTCTTGCAAGGCTGAGCGGCCTCGGGCAGAATGTATAGTCTATCACGACAGGCGTATCGCCAATGAGTTCGAGAGTCTCCCTCAGTGCGTCTGCCGCCTCGTTCCTGCCTTCACTTCTTATCACTGCGAGAGCAGCGATCACATCTTCAGCACGGGCAGTGGTCTTTTCGGACAATACTTCCGCAAGCCTGTCGAATCCCGCGTCGATCTCATCTTCGTCAAAGCTCAGCTGCAGATACTGATGTGTGCCTCCAAGCCTCTCAGCCAGCATATCTCCGCCCGGCGCCGCGTCCGGATTGTAGGAGATATATACCGAGCTCTCGGCCATCTGCTGATACTCTTCATAATTCCTGCAGGAAGTGATCTCATGGATCTTCAGTCCCGCCGCGCGGAGCAGCCTGATCAGGTCGCTGTCCTGAAGAGTCGGCAGATCATTGCCGATGACCGCGACAGCAGACTCTGACAGAGGACGCTCGTGCAGCAGCATATACAGCCTTGATCTCATGAGCTGATCCGGCGTGAGCCCGCTCTTTCTCATGATCGGGTTCATATAGCAGTCCGTAAAATCGATATCCGGAAAGCGTTCCCTGAGCCTCGCGTAGATCAGATCGAGGTCCGTACCTGTAAAATGATGCACGCAGCTGGTGTATACAAGGACAGCCGGCGGTCTCTTCGGCAGTTTGCCGATGATGTCCGAGACGCCCTCGATAACAAGGTCCTCCATATCACCGTCAAGCAGATTGTGTTCTCTTATCGCGACAGTCGAAAACCTGTCCATAGTCCCCATCTCGGCAGCAGTGAGCACTACGCCGCGAAGGCATCCCGCGGCACATACGTAGATCTCATGTGACTCCGGGATCAGCATTCCCGTATGGACAATATTCCAGGTGCCTCTTGCCGGGGAGGAATACTCGAGCCCTGAGCGGAAAGGCGCCGGAAAGCCGGCATCCGCTATGCGTACACCCGGGATAACCGCATGTTCTGTTTTATCATTGATCCTCTTAAGCATGTCGCACCCTACTTCTCTATTCCGCAGATCGCGATCAGTTTCTCAGCCAGTGTACGGTACTCCGCTGCCATCTCACTCTCCGGGAAAGCCTCGATGACCGTCTTGCCCAGATCCTCTGCGTCTGTGACAGTCTCGCTCCTCGTCAGTTCGCCGATGATCTCGGAGTGGATATCCTCCGCAAGCTCAGCAACCTTCGCGTCCTCATCGCGCACGTTCCTGTGATTGAGAATGATGCCGCCGAGGCTCGCGTATCCTCTGTCCTTGAATCCATCGAGCGCTACGGCTATATTGGCTGCCGCGTGGATCGCCATGTTCTCGCCGGAAGTAATGATGAATACCTTGTCAGCGTATCCGCCTCTCATCGGCATAGAAAAGCCTCCGCACACGACATCGCCGAGTACATCGTATATGACGACATCAGGCTTATACACTTTATAAGCGCCTTTCTCTTTGAGCTTCTCAAGAGCCGCGATGATACCGCGGCCGGCGCATCCGAGTCCCGGAGTCGGGCCGCCTGCTTCCACACAGATGACACCGCCGTACCCCTCGCGGACCATTTCCTCAAGCGCAAAATCATTCTTGCGTTCGCGCACGAGGTCGAGCACCGTAGTGATCCTTCCCTGCCCGTGAAGGCTTGCCGTGGAATCGGCCTTAGGGTCACATCCGATCTGCATTACCCTGTATCCCATGTCAGCGAGCGCCGCCGACACATTGGATACTGTTGTGGACTTGCCGATCCCGCCCTTGCCGTAAACTGCGATCTTAACCATATAACTCTTTCCTTTCTGTTCTGTGACACTTGGGCCAGTGTCACAACACGAAATATGCCTTCTGACGGTCAGAGGCAGCATTTTCAGTGTTTTTTTATTTTTGCGGCGGTCTGCCGCCATGTCCCGCACCTTTACAAAAAAGCCCTGCTCCCCGTATAGAGAGCAAGGCGCAGATCCGTAGTTATACGCGCGAAAAGCGCGAAGCTGGTCCTTACTACATCTACTTCAGCCTCAAGCAGCCGCTTGCCGGCAATACCGGGATATGGCTGATTTTGGTCTCAGGGGATGCTGAATCGATTATTCTGATCAGGGCGAGGATATCAGGACTTGGCGTAGACGACCTTGGCATTGATGCCGTCGAGCCTTCCGAGTGCACCGCTGAGGGTATTGATCTTATCCATCGGTGCGTCAATGGCAACGCTTATGATGTTGAGTCCTTTCTCTCTGTAAGGAACGCCCATCCTGCCGAGGATGTATTCCGCGTACTCATGGAGAAGGTCATTAAGCACTTCCACCTGGTCGGCCTTCGTGACGATAATGCTTATCACGGCGACTCTAGTTTCCATTGATATCTCCTTATTCTGTTCAATTAACAGGGGTATTTTATCACAGCGCAATGCCGCGCACAACAGTGTCCCATGTACATTCGGCACAACAATAAGGTATACTGTTGATATTATGAGAGCCACAGAACATCGGACACAACCGGATAAGCGAAAACAGCACGGCAGACTAAGGATCCTGCTGATCCTTATATTCCTGCTCGCCGCTGCATGCGCAGCGCTGACAGCATATTCATATAAGTCAGCAAAGGATTCTCTCAGCCTGAACTTCACTGACACTGACCCCGCAGTCGAGTTCGGCGGAGAGTACCGCGCGTCTGCTTTTATAGCAGACGCGGTCGGCGAAGTATCCTCGCAGGCAAAATTCCTCGATACTGACACACTGGGGGAAAAAGAACTCACATACACGGTCACCGCCCCGGTCCTCGGCGGCCTTCTGAATCCTGAGAAAGACTTCACGCTCAGCTATACAGTAACCGACACAGTCCCGCCCCTGAAGATATGGAGCGGCAGCGGATCCGTCGTACAGAGAGGTACAGAATTCAATATCAGCGATTATATCGCGTATGGCGACAATGCCGATCCGCAGCCAAAACTCAAGGCAGAGGGAGAAGTTGACATCAACACTAACGGCACCTATCCTCTGCATATTACTGTTACGGATGCTTCCGGCAACTCTGTGGACTGGGATATGACGATAGAGGTAGCGGACAGCGTGCCTGCCTATACAGATGACGCTGAGCGTATCCAGTTTACGGATTTTAGATCAAAGAACGCAGGCTCGGGACGGTCTTTCGGAATAGACGTATCCTCGTGGCAGGATGATGTCGACTTCGAGGCAGCCGCAGCAGCCGGATGCGAATTCGTGATGATAAGGATCGGCTACTCCTCGGGCGGAGAAGTGACAGTCGACAGCAAGTTCGATCAGAATTGGGAGCGCGCCAGGGCAGCCGGCCTGAAGACAGGACTGTATCTGTACAGCTATGACAACAACGAAGAAGATGTCAGGGCATCAGCGGACTGGATCATAGAGAAGCTCAGCGGGGAGAAACCGGATCTTCCGGTCGTATTCGACTGGGAGGATTTCGGAAGATTCCAGACATATAAAATGAGCCTGACCGATCTGAACAGGCTCTATGATGTCTTCGCTGATGAACTTGCCGCCGGAGGATATGACTGCATGCTCTACGGCAGCAAGAATTATCTTGAGAAGATCTGGACGGATACCGATATCCGCCCTGTATGGCTCGCGCAGTACGCGGAGAAGCCGGACTACAAGGGTCCGTACAGAATATGGCAGGCCTGCAGCACAGGAAGGATCGCCGGCATATCAGGTGATGTCGACCTGGATATCATGTATGAATGACAGACTGTTGCCCCGCTTTGCCGCTCAGCCTTTACTGTTCTCCAGTTATCCTTACCTGGCACATTCTCATTGTATCCAGCGCCGCTTTATGCGACTCCGGCGTGACCCCGGCACAGCATGAAGCGTCCACGCTGATCTGTACTTCCGGCATCACAGCCTTGATCAGCAGAGCATTGGATACTACGCAGATATCCGTGCAGAGTCCGACGAGCTCTATCTCGATATCCTTGCGCCACACAGCGATATCCGCAAGGTCCTTCGCCAGCGCGAGACTGCCGAAAGTCGGCTTTTCGTATATCTTCGCGTCCGGCAGCAGTTCGCGGATCTCTTCTCTGATCTGCCAGCCCTCGGTTCCTTTGACGCAGTGCATGACAGGGAGGTTTCTGCCTTCCTGCGTGCTCATATACTCAGGTCCATGGGTATCCATGGTAACGAAAATATCGCTCTGATCGTATTCTCTGATCTTGTTTCTGACGTTTCCGACGATCGCCTGAGCCTCAGGCGTACCGAGCGATCCGTCAATAAAATCATTCTGCATATCCACAACTACAAGCAGCTTCCTCATCTCTGTCCTCCGCTTCTGTTTCAGCTATCCGCTTTCATCCTTTTCTCCAGTTCCTCTATGACCCTGATATCCGAAGGCAGCCATTTCACCTGCCACAGCTCGTCGGCAGCCAGCCACCTCGCAGCCTCATGCTCAAGCAGGGTAAGCCGCCCGCTGATGATACTGCACATAAAACAATCCATCGTCATATGGAACTTCGGATAATCGTATTCAACCGATGTCAGGAAATCTCCGACAGAGATCTCCGTATCGAGTTCTTCTCTGATCTCTCTGACGAGCGCTTCTTCAGGAGACTCTCCGGGTTCGATCTTACCGCCCGGGAATTCCCACTAGTCCTTATAGTCTCCGTAGCCTCTCTGCGTGGCGAAGATCTTCCCGTCCTTCTCTATTATTGCCGCTACAACTCTTATACTTCTCACTGTTACTGTACCGTTTCCTCAATTGTCTCAGTATATCTGTCTGATGCCGGAAATCCTCCCGCGCGTATCAGTCCGATGCCAGGAGTTTTTCCGCGATCTCCGCTGCCGTGCGGCACGCGCCTATGCACGGTCTGCTGCGGTAATACTCCTCCGTCCTGACAGACGGTTCACCTATATCCTGCCCCTTCTCAAGGCCGAGGAGCTCTCTGCAGATGATGGTGCCGTGCTCTGCCTCGAATTCCCCGCACATATCCTGTATGAGATGGTAGAGTTCCTTCTTGCCCTCATAATCTGCCGGATCGGTATATCCTCGCAGATATCCGGCCAGCAGCGTCATGCCGGAAACTGCTCCGCAGACCTCTCTCATCTTGCCAAAACCCGCGCCGAACGGGCTCGCGATCCCTGCCGCTTCCTCTACAGTCATTCCAACTGCGTCGGCAAAGGCCGCAAATACTGACTGGCTGCAGTTATAGCCCTGTCTGAATAGTTCTTCTGCTCTGTCTGCTCTGCTCATCGTCCTGACGCCTCTCCTCATATCTCAAACTCAAGCCCGGTCACGAATCCGTGGAACCTCTCTCCGAGCTCTTCTTCCAGGATCTCCATTCCTTTCTCTCCCGTGCAGTGACCTGTATACACATCCTGCACTCCTGTATCCATCACTCTGCGCGCGAACGCTCTGATATACTCTTCATCCTTGTTGAAGAGATGGAATCCTCCGATCATCGTGAGGATCTTCTGTCCCGGGTATGCCTGCATCACTTCGCTGATGATGTTGTCCGCTCCGGCGTGAGAGCAGCTGTTGAATATAACAACGCCTTCATCAAGCTCGAACACAAGGCTCTGCTCATGGCGGAAGTCATCCGGGATGTATTTTCTGTTCCCCGTCTTCAGGAACATCTGCTCCATCAGACCGAGCTTTTCCAATCCCGGGGTCGTATGGCCGAGCAGCCTGATGCCCTCATCGATATATTCATCGTCATCAGCGCGGACGATCCTGTCTGCGCGCCGCTCGAGAATGCCCTGCGGGATCCCGGCGTATTTATATCGGCCGCCGACCTTGTCGTAACAGTTCTCATAGCATTCCCGCGCTATGTACAGAGGCGCGTGGTCATTTCTCTCGAAAAACGCGTCAAAACCATTGGCATGATCGTCATGCGCGTGTGACAGCACAGCGTAATCCACTTTCTGAAGATCAAGACCGAGCAGATCAGCGTTCCTTGAGAACAGGTCCGAAAGTCCCGTGTCGAGCAGGACGATTCTGCTGCCGTATTCGATATAGAACGACAGGCCCCATTCGCCTTTGAGCCCGTTTCCGTCCTTATTGTCTGTCAGTATAGTGACTTTCATACAATTTGCCCCTTCATGTATCAGTATATCCTGGTGATGCTGTCCGGATCGAACCCGTTCTGACTGCAGAATCCTTCCAGCTGCGAAGGGTTCCTGATCAGCATGAGCTCGAGGAGATTCCCTGTCTTCCTGTCCCTCGCGCACAGGACCTGTTCTCCGGTACAGATACTGCACCTCAGTACCGGCTCGTAATCACCTTCAGGCATCTTAGGGTATTCTGTTTTCTTCCTGCTGAAAAGTCCCATATCTCCATCCTCTCAATCAGGTCACGCCGCGCCGCAGCCTTCCTTTTATTCAGAAGCCGTGACCATCCGCGTCTGTTACTCTGCCTCTTCCCTCGCCTGCTGCTTCAGCTCGGTGTACTTGGCAGCGCTGCCGCGCGCCAGTTCCGGCGGATACTTCGCCTCATTCTTCGTCATCTTGCTGTTGACGATCTCATCTTCATCCAGCCCGAGTTCATCGAGCAGATTACGGCAGTATACCAGCACATCCGCAAGTTCTTCCGAAACATGCTCAACGTCAAAATCGGTCTCGTTCCACTGAAAACACTCCAGCAGCTCGCCGGCCTCTATCGCTATGCTCTTGGCAAGATTGGCCGGAGTGTGGAACTGTTCCCAGTCACGGTCTGAAGTGAATTTTCTTATTCTGTCTATCGTTTCCTGTTTCATCGTATCATTCCTGTATGCTAAGCCTTGTGCTGTCCGCTGATCCCCGGCGGAAAAGTCCGCCGCATCCAGGGCCGGTGACATCAGCGGGCGCTGTTCATGATCTGCTCTACCTGATCTCTCTTCTCGTGCAGAACGCATCCGCCGATGTGCTCGCCTGACAGTATATCACCGCTTCTCAGCTCTGTGAACAGTCTCGACCCGAGAGCCTCTCTCAGGGATGTATCCCTGACATTGATATCCGAATAAGGCGAGAACGGGCACGGCTCAGCTCCTCCGTGCGAATTGATGTGGAAGAATCCTCTTCCGGCCGCAAGGCAGCCGCCCGAGCTCTTCTCGTCTCCCGGGAAAGAAACATATATCATATCCTGCTTGTCCCTGCGAAGCTCGTCGATCCTCGCTATCATGAACTCTCTGTCCGCGTCATCAGGCGCCAGGTGCGTGCTCTCATCGGTGACCGGCACGAACTCAATATAGAACACAGCCTTGCACCCTCTGCTCCTCATAAGATCAAGGAATCCATCCGAGAAAACCTCCCCGATGTTCTCCTTGGTCACAGTTACGGACACACCGTACAGGAGACCGCGCTTTGCCAGTTCATCCATCCTTGAGACAGTCATATCGTAGACGCCTTCGCCTCTGCGGGAGTCGGTCGTCTCCCTGTCCCCCTCGATACTGATGACAGGGATCAGATTGCGGCACTTGTCAAGAAGATCCATGTATCTGTCATCCATGAAAGTCCCGTTAGTGAATATAGGGAACAGGATGCTCTGCAGACTGCCCGCCGCAACGACGACGTCACGCCTCAGCATCGGCTCTCCGCCGGCGAGGAGGATAAAACTGATCCCGAGTTCCTCAGCTTCTCTGAATATCCTGAGCCACTCCTCATCCGTAAGCTGCATCGATGGCTTGCAGTCAACCGTCGCGTGATTGGCGCGCGAATAGCACCCGCTGCAGTGGAGATTGCAGTTCGAAGTAATACTTGCAATGAGATAGGACGGCACATGAAGTCCGGCCTGCTCCGCTTCTACTCTCTTGCGCGTAGCTTTTGCGCTCGCGAGAGCGAACTTCCCGAGGAAAGCGCTCCCTCTCGGGTCACGGATGGTCGCTTTGATCGCGTCTGTTACGATCTGCTGCACCCCGTCTGACAGGTATTTCTGAATATCAAAATTCTCGTCCATTTTGCTCTGCCTCCGCTTCATCCAGATAAGAAACGAGGAAATACTCCGCCAGGCTGTCAGGCCTGATATTCTTTCTGGCTTCTTCGAATGAGAACCACGCGCATGAATCGATCTCGTAGTTCGGATCGAATCCGTCTGTATTCCTGACGAATGCCGTGAAGTTGTTCATCAGTGTATCGGACTTCTCGTAGAACTGCGTCCTGTTGAATCTCATACGCGAGACCGTCATGCCGGTCTCCTCCCTGATCTCTCTCCTCACTGCATCCTCAAGTGACTCTCCTCTGGTCACATATCCCGCGACCAGAATGTATGTAGGTCTGCCGTACTGCTTGATCAGCAATATCTCATCCTTCTCTTCGTTCACGACGATCATGCTGACCGCGACATTATACTGAGGGAATCTGTACGCACCGCACTTCTCGCAGTATGGGATGATCCCCTCATGTTCCAGCTCCCTTGGCACCAGCCTGGTACCGCATTCTCTGCAATATTTACTGCTCATCAGTTTCTCCCGGTTATTTCTGTTCGCTGTACTGCGCATCCAGCTGTCTGATCCTGTCTTTCATCTGCTGCACGACACTGTCCGGCCCGACGATCCGTATGCTGCCCTCAAGTGACATGATCCAGCCAAGGAAATGACTGCTGACTGCGACAGTGACCGTCGTCTGAAAATGCCCGTCATCGACCGGTACGATGATGATATCCTTGCCAAAACGGTCTATCAGCACGCCGACCATCGAGTTCTCAGCCTCGAGCGTGACCTTGGTCTCGTCGCCCGCGTACATTCCGAAAAGTGTATTGGTATAGTGCGCGATGTTGAATTCCCGGAAAGCTTTCTTGCCCTCTCTCGGTTCATCGAGGATCCTGATATCCTTCATCTTGTCGACGCGGTAGTGGATGATATCGTCATGCCTCGAGTCATATGCCACCAGATAGTACTTCTCATCATCCCACATCAGCGCCATCGGACTCACCTGATACCACCTGCCGTCGTATCTGGCGACCATCTTTTTGCTGAGATTCCAGTCATAATACCTGAATCTGATCTGCCTGTCCGCGCTGATCGCCTCATGTATGTCGTCTACGTTATAGTAGATGCTTTCATTCATATTCTTGATACGGCCCGCGATCAGCACCTGGCGGTGGAGTCTGGACGCGTCATATCTGCTGACCAGGGACTCGAGTTTTCCTATGAGCTGGGCAGACTTTTTGTCCGTGATGAATCTTGAAGACTGTACTGCGTCCACAAGAAGCTTGAGCTCCGCGAGCTCGAATTCCCGAGCTCCGAGATAATAATATGTGCTGCGGCCTTCCTGTTCTTTGAGGATGTCATATCCGTATCTGCGGAGTTCGGCGAAGTCCAGATACAGCGTTTTCCTGTCTGCGTTGACGCCGTAAGCCGCCAGCTTGCGGATGATCTCCGGCATGGTCAGCCGGTGCGTATCGTCAGTCTCTTCCGAGAAGATCTTCGCAAGATACAGCATTTTGAGTTTCTGATTGTCACCTTTGCGTTCGTTAGCCATAAGTCACTTCCTGAATTGATCACTTATTCTTAGATACAGTCAATATCGCAATTCCGAGCAGTACCGCCGCTATGCCCAGCAGTTCGGTTATATGAAAGCTCTGCCTCAGAAAGACGGCAGATGCCGTAACAGCAACTACCGGTTCGAACAGATTATATACTCCGCCCTTCACCGGACCGACGATGCTCGTGCCGTACAGGTACATGGCAAAAGCGATCGCGGCTCCCGGCAGGATGATGAATATCATCCCGGCAGCCAGGCTTGCGTCCCACACCTGCGGGAATTCCCACAGCCGGCAGAACGGAGCTATAAAACATCCTCCGAGGAAGAGACCCCATCCGACCGTCTCGAATGTTCCGTATGCTCTGATCAGATCTGCGGGCAGCACCATGTACAGGGCGCATGTCAGCGCGGATATGAGTCCGAACAGCAGAGCGAGCGGACTGACCGCGAGCGCGTGGGGATCACCGTGTGTAGCTATGAGAAATGACCCCAGTATGACCAGCGGGAGTGTGATGAGCTCCGCCGATCTCGGAAGTCTGTGTTCTTTTATAATTATCGCGATGAGTACGTATACCGGCGCCGTCTGCTGGATAGCGCTGGCTATTCCCGCGTTACTGTAGTCTATCGAGAGATAGTATGTCGTCTGGCATATCCCGAAAGCGAATATGGCGATGATCAGCAGGCGTATCACGGAGCTGCGCTTCTTCCATATATCGAACATTCCCCGAGGGTTCCTGACGGCGGCCGCAAGCAGGAGAACAAGGCCCGATGTGATCATCCTGAAATTGACGACCCACATCGTATCCATCCCTCTGGCCATCAGGTATTTGCTCACGACGGCATTCAGTCCCCAGAGGCCGGCGCCCGTGAGAGTGATCGCGGTTCCGGCCGCCATATTGAACCTGTCAGTTCCGGATCCTTTCTCCCTCATGATGCCTCCCTGTTCATCTCAGACAGAATATAACAATAAGCACGAGCCATATGCTCCCGGCAAGGGCAAAAACTCTGTTCGCGAGCCTGTCAGCGTAAAACAGTCCGAGGCTGAACCCTTTCTTAAGAGGGTACAGCAACCGCACCGGTCTCTTGTTCATAAGATCCAGGATCTGGTGAGACGCGAAAGCGACCGCGAACGGCAGCGCCGCTGACGGGAATATCAGCCGGAGCGATACCGTTTCCAGCGCCAGTGCCGCCAGAGAATGGGAAAACCCTCTGTGGCTCGAAATGCTCGCGAACGCGCATGTCAGCACGAATCCTGCAAGCCCCGCGAACGACAGGTACTGCCCGTTTTGCCCGAGAGCAGCCCACATGCCGGCATCCAGCTGCCAGTCCATAAAGAGGGCTGCCGCAGCGACCAGCACCATCACTTTCCTCCAGTGTGAAGAGTCGGCCTTCTCAGAAGCATTATCGCAGTCTATATCACAGATCAGGCAGCCCAAAGCCGCGCCTGTCACCACCGGCAGTGATTCCGGCACATTCTCCGGCATGATGATTGTAAAAGCCGCGGCCATCCCGGCCGTGATATGCGCCTTAGCCAGCATATGTAAATATATCTCCTGTATTATCCGATATTATCCGGCGCCACATTCCAGGCTCTGTGATCCTATCTTGACGCGGCCTTCCTCACGACTTTCATTGCGGCCCTGTAAGCCAGCGGTCTGAGGTCTCTGTCAGCTGTCCTCAGCATGTCGCGTATCTGTATGTGCTGCGGGCAGTGCTGCTCGCACTTGCCGCACCTGACGCAGGCTGACGCGTAGATCGGATCTTTCTGCATGCCGACATTCCTGAGATACTCGAACCTTGCTCTGTTTTTGCCCTTCTCAATATACATGAGATTGTAGTAATAGAAGGTCCCCGGGATGTCGATGCCCTGCGGGCAAGGCATACAGTATCTGCATCCTGTGCAGCCTACTTTCTCTTTCTCTTTGATGATCTTCCTGATCCTGTCGATCAGATCACGGTCGGAGTCAGTGAATGATCCAGGCGCCGCGTCTGACGCGATCCTTATATTCTCCTCGACCATCTCCAGTGAGTTCATGCCCGAGAGCACTACGGTCACTTCGTTCTGATCCCACAGCCACCTGAGTCCGAGCTCGGCCGCGGAATAACCGGTGCCGCTCTCTCTGAGTTCGCGCTTCGCGCTGACCGGCAAGTCGACAAGCTTGCCGCCTCTCAGAGGCTCCATGATGATGACCGGTATGCCCCTCTCCGCAGCAGCCATTACGCCCTTGCGTCCTGCCTGGCTGTTCTCGTCAAGATAATTATACTGCACCTGACAGAAATCCCAGTCATAGGCGTCGAGTATCCTGAGGAACATCGCGGTATCGCCGTGATAGGAGAATCCTATCTGCCTGATGCTTCCTTCCGCCTTGCGGTCTGCGATCCACTGCTCGATCCCGTAAGACTGGAGCCTCTCCCACTCTGACAGGTCTGTGAACATATGCATCAGATAATAATCGATATGATCTGTCCTGAGCCTTCTTAGTTCTTCCCTGAAAGTCTTGTCGATCACTTTCATTGACCTCAGAAGATACTGTGGCAGCTTGGTCGCTATATTGACCTTGTCCCTGACACCGTTTTCTTCGAGTATCCTGCCGAGGCACTCCTCACTGCCCATATAAGCGTAAGCGGTATCGAAATAGTTGACACCGTGCTCTATGGCATACAGCACCTCTCTCTCAGCCTTCTCGTAGTCGATCTGGCTGCCTTTCTTAGTGAATCTCATGCACCCGTATCCGAGCTGAGACAGCTCATTCCCGTATCTGTCCTGTCTGTATCTCATATGCCTTCCCCCCGTCCTTTCAGATCAGCTGCCTGAGTAAAAACTTCCTGACTCTGCTGTTGAAATCCTTCGCCTGCTCATAGACGCCATGACTGTATCCCTCGTATATGAACAGCTCCGCTCCCGGTATCTTCTCTTTCATCTCAAGTGACGCTTCCGCGCCCAGCACCTTATCCTGATCCGCCCCCAGGATAAGGGTCGGGCATGTTATTCTGTCCAGTTCATCATATGCGTCATGCGCAAGACATGACTTACACAGGATCCTGAATCTCGTATAGTCCTTCGGCTTGGCCGCGGAGATCATATTATTGATCATCAGGCCTCGCTTCAGATACTCCCCTGTATATGAGCGAAGCGCGGTATCCCGCATGATGCCCTTGTAATCATCCTCGTCAGCCATCACGAGCCATGATCCCAGAGCTTCTTCCATTATGCTGTTAGGCCTTGATGCCGTGACTGCGAGAACAAGGCTCTTCACTCTGTCCGGATGATGTACCGCCAGCTCCTGGGCGATCATCCCTCCCTGCGATACACCGAATACATGCGCCGCGCCGATGCCTGTTTCCTCCATGATGTACGCAATGTCATCCGCCATATCGCGGGTCGTGAACCCTTCCGGCATATCGTTCCTCCGGCTGAAGACGTATACCCTGAAGTGTTCCGCGAAGCTCCTGTACATCACAGCAAAAGGCAGGGCGATGCCCCGCGCTGTCCTGAAGCCGTCGCCGACTCCCGGCAACATGATCAGCGGCTCTCTTCCTGATCCGAAGACGATATAATCGCAGTCCGTGTTCCCGATACGTATATTTTCATTACTCGCGTCAAGCTTCATGATACCCCACCTCTGTATTGCAGATGTCTTTGCAGCCGCGTTTCTGATGTTTTTTACCTCTCACTGCGTCTTAATATCACTACGGCCGACTTTTCTTGCGGCTCCGCTACTTTGTGACCGCGACCCAGCAGACCGGGTCTGAGAGTTTCTCAAGTTCGTCGACTGTCAGCTCTACAACGGAGTCTTCTCCGCCTATCCCGGGGAATACCGTCTCGTTCATATGTTTCCTGATAGATATGTCGAGATAGAGCATCGCTGTCTCTTTCAGGCAAAACGGATTGATCGTCCCCGCGACGTGGCCGATCAGTTCCTCGGTCTTCTCCGGAGAGAGCATGCTCGGCCTGAATCCGAACACATCTCTGAAGCGTGCGTTATCCACTCTTGAATGACCGGATGCGATGATCACGATCGCGTTTCCGTTCTTGCCCTTGAACGCCAGTCCCTTGCATATCCTGTCCACATCGACATCGAGCGCCAGAGCAGTGCTCTCTGCCGTGATATCTGTATTCCTGAAATCTATGATCCTGTCTGACATGCCCCTGGCAGCCAGATATTCTCGACCTCTTTTCTCTGCCTCGAACATCCCGGTACCTCCGTCAGACAAGTTCATCGATCAGGCCTTCGATCCCCTGCATGAGATCGTCCCAGGTCGCGTCAAAATTCCCTGTATACCACGGGTCGGCTACATCGCGTCTTCCCCTGCAGTACGACTCCGGAGCATAATCGAGCATCAGGCTGATCTTAGCAGGTCCGCCTTTCAGACCAGAACCTTGCTCCATCGCAGCCTTCATCTCATTGCTGCTCATCCTCAGGACCCTCTGCATGTTGATCAGGTTGTACTCTTCCATACAGATGATGAGATCATAGTATTCATAATCCGCCCTTGTGATCTGCCTTGCCGCGTGTCCGCTGCAGCTGATCCCGCTTGCGGCCAGTTTCCTCCTGGCCGGCGGATAGACCGGATTACCGATCTCCTCACGGCTCGTTGCGACGGAATCGATCTCAAAACGGTCTTCGAGCCCGCGCTTTCTGACCATGTCCTTCATAATGAACTCAGCCATAGGGCTGCGACAAATATTGCCGTGGCAAACGAAAAGTACTTTTATCATATCCATAATATGCTCCAAAGTGCCGGAATATGCGGAATTACGCCGATTTTGCAATACTCCTGAAAACCTTGGAAAACAGGGCTTTATCGGCATGTTTCGGCATAATCTGGCACATCTCAGACGTTGATTGTAGTAATAACGGTAGTAAAAACTATGAAATTACTACTCCGAAATATCCCTCGGCAAAGTGACATTTTCAGGGATTTTAGTAGTAATTACTACTCATGTTTTACTACTTTGCATTTTACTATATATACGGAGAATTAAAAAGAGACCCGTTTGACTGATGCGATGTGGGACTCTGGCAGGTTAGGGTATACGGAATTCTCTGGCCTAGTTTAGCTTATAGGATAATAACCATTTTCTTCTAATATTCCTTTTGATTCATAATAATCATATAAATATTTTTCATCTTGAAATATTTTGATAACCATTTCGCAAGCATCCTTTTCTGATAAGTTTTCTCCTTCTTTAGTTACATTACCTTTTTCATTAGAAGTAAATACATCATATTTATCATTTTCACCTACTATACTTATTCTTCGTGGTCCGCGTCCAATTTCATTGATACTCAAATATGCATATTTATCCAGCTTCAAACAAGCTAATATATCCTTTAATTTCTTTACAGTCATAACAATCACCTATTTGGTTTATGAACAACAAATTGAAGACAATCCTGATTGTATAAAGTATATCGTAGACGAATGTCGCCAAAAAGGGATATAGTTGGACAGACACTTGGCTTGATGCTTCTTCCTCTCTGATCAAAACCACCTCCAAGGAATTTTGAGCCTCCTTTCTGAGACTGTGAGAAAAAGTCTGTTAATGTTAACTGAGACAGCCTCCTATGGTAGCATATGAATGTACCATAGGAGGTTTTGTTATGGCACGCAAGAAAAAAGATGTATACCATGTAGGTCCACTGACCGAAGGAAAGAAAAACATCATCGCCGCATTGATGGACG
>JAFRLN010000115.1 GCA_017431175.1 Mogibacterium sp. | reverse complement strand
TTCATCAAGATAACTGTATATCGTCACTTTATTCACACCGAGTTCTTCTGCAGCCTTTTCCACACTGCCTTTCATCAGGAAGATCCCTTTCTCTTCCATGAACCGGACCTTCTCTATCCTCTGATCTCTGCTCATGGTCTCGACGGGGCTGCTGCCAGCGATGCGATGTATGAGATCATCTACCAAGACCGAGATATTGCTTTCTGATGCAGAGGTCTCTTTTTTGTTGGTGACTTCATGCTTTTCTCTGTTCGGCATGAAGGACTGCAGATACTCGATCTGTTGCGTTATGCGTGAGGTATCCAGATTGATGCAGATCGCGCCCGCAACTTCACCGGACGCATCCCGTATCATCAAAGTCGAAGAGCGGATGAGTTTGCCGTTCGCCGCGGTAAAGTAGTAATTGTCAGCATGGTCATCAATGAGTTCTTCTGACAGCATCACTTCGCTTACCAGTGTATAGAAGCTCTGACCGATCTCACGGCCAGTGACCCTGTTGTTGGCCACATATACTACCGAATGCTCAGGATTCTCAAGATCGTGGACCACGACTTCGCAGTCCTTCCCGAATGTATTGGCTATCATGTCTGCAACAGCGACATATGGTTTAAGGAAAGATTTTACATTCATTTTCTTGCCTCTTTTTCAGTCTTTATAATAGTTTCTATATAATATATAATTATTTATATCATGTCAATAGACTGTATTTTTTTTCATAAAAATAGAGCCCCGAGATTTTCATCTCAGGGCCAAAAATAGCGTCTGCGGACATGGGACCCGAACTCGAGGCTTGTCACCGGACCTATTGTAAGAAGGGAGGTTCCGCATCGATCGGATCATCAACCGAGCTTCCATTCGGTCTGATCTGTATGGAGCAGTGTATGCGAGAGATGCGACAACGGTTTTTCAAGATATTCGCTATACAGAGCCACCACATCAGCGTTCTCGTGTGAGTAGCGGATCGGGTTGTTCTCATCGAGTGTGTTGAGCTTGCCACCGCGGCTGTAAGCACATTCCTGTCCGTCATGGATAGGCTGTCCGCCACCGCCGGCACATCCGCCGGGACATGCCATGATCTCTACGAAATCATAGCTGACCTCGCCCTTCTTAAGCGCTTCTATGATCTTTCCGGCATTTGCAAGACTGCTTGTAACTGCTGTCCTTACTGTGGCAGGTCCTACCTTGTACACAGCTTCTCTCCACGGTCTGCCCTCTCCTGCTTCGGTTCCGTCCATTCCCATCTGGCAGAACGCTTCAGGATCAGGATTCTCTCCAACCACCAGATAATATGCACTTCTGAGCGCAGCCTCCATCACGCCGCCTGTACGTCCGAAGATGACAGCAGCTCCCGTACCTGTTCCGAGCGGTGAATCGAACTCCGTCTCTTCAAGCTCTGCAACATTGACAGATCTCAGCAGTCTGGACAGCTCTCTTGTGGTGAGCACCATGTCTACATCCTTCATGGCGGCATCGCCGTCCTTGACCTTATATGCGTCATTGACTGCCTCCACGTCACACTCGAACTTCTTGGCCGAGCATGGCATGATCGAGATGCAGAAGATCTTTGAAGGGTCAACGCCGATCTTCTCTGCGAAGTAGCTCTTTGTGACTGCTCCGAACATCTGCTGAGGCGACTTTGCAGTCTACAGCTGAGGTACGAGTTCCGGATATTTGATCTTGAAGTATCTTACCCAGCCCGGGCAGCAGGATGTGAACATCGGAAGATCGCCGCATCTGTCCTTGCCGTTGACTTCGCCTTCAAAGAACTTCGGCAGGTTGTCCTTCTTTCCGAGGAATTCAAGGAATTCGCTTCCCTCTTCCATGATCGTCAGGTCAGCGGAGTAATTCGTATCGAATACATAGTCTACGCCCAAAGCCTTGACTGCTGCAGCCATGCGCTTCTCTGTTGCGATCTCATCAGGCAGGCCTATCATCTCGCCGTATGCACTCCTTACGGCAGGAGCGATCTGTACAACGGTAATCAGCTCAGGATCATCGACGGCAGCATAGAACTTAGCAGTATCGTCTCTTGCTGAAAGCGCGCCCGTCGGACAGTGTGTTATGCACTGTCCGCAGAAAGAACATATCTCCGTGAGTTTGCCCTTGCCCGGAGCAATACTGATCCTGGAGTTCCTGCCGGTCCCTATAACATCCCATACTGCAAGATCCTGGATCTTCTCGCACTCATTGTAGCAGCGGAAGCACTGTATGCACTTGGAGTCATCGCGGATCAGAGGCTGTGAGAGATCCCACCTGAGCGGTCTCGGGTCGACTTCCTCTACCGGATTGGTTATATTGAGTTCTTTGGTTATATCCTGAAGAGAGCAGTTGCCGTCTCTTACACATGTTGTACAGGATGTGTTATGCTGTGAAAGGATGAGCTGTACGTTCGCCTTTCGTGCATTTCTTACTCTCCTGGTGTTGGTTCTGATAACCATTCCGTCTTCGCACGGTGTATTACATGATGCTGAAAGGCGGTCACATCCTTCTATCTCAACGACACACACCCTGCATGCAGCGACTTCATTTGTGTCTTTCAGGAAGCACAGCGTCGGGATCTTGATTCCGGCATTGAGGGCAGCTTCAAGGATCGTAGTACTGGCTGCGACTTCAATTACTTTTCCATCGATAGTTACCTTTACCATGACTTACGACCTCCTTTCACGCTTCCCATACCATGATGATCGCAGCGCAGGCATCTTGAGCACTCCTGCAGGATCTCCTGATCTGTCATTGTTCCTTCGAACAGATCGAAGTCATCCTTGCGGCAAAGAGCCGCTCTTTCCGGAAGATTGATGCGACCCGTCTTGCCGAGGATATTTACAGATGCTTCAGGTATCTCAACATCTCTTGGCAGCACGTGATTGAATCCGAGCGCCTTGTCGATGTTTGCAGCCGCAGTCTTTCCGGCCTCAACGGCCTTGATCACTGTAGCAGGACCGCTCGCACTGTCTCCTCCGGAGAATACAAGTCCATCCGTGTCCACGGCTGTGTTTGCTCCGGCTTTGATCCTGTTTCTGTTGACCGGAACTCCGGCTTCCTCAAACAGGGTGGCATCGATAGCCTGTCCAATCGCAGCGATGACGACATCGCACGCTATACGTTCCTCATCCTTGTCCGCTTTGACCGGCTTTGGTCTGCCGCGGTCATAAGCGCCGGGGATCTGCGGCTGAACGATGAGTGCACAGGCTTTTCCTTCACTGTCGGTCTCGATCCTGACAGGTGCCATCATCGTCATGAGCTCACAAGTCTCTGCGATCGCGCCTTCGACTTCTTCCGCCTGAGCTGTCATGTCTTCCTGACGTCTTCTGTAAACACATGTCACGGATTCGGCCCCGAGTCTTACAGCAGTCCTGGTGCAGTCCATGGCTACATTGCCGCCTCCGACAATGACGACTCTCTTGCCCTTGAAGTCAGGTTTATCGTTGTCGCCCATGGCGCGCAGGAGTTCTACTGCGGAGAGGACGCCTTCTGCATCCTCTCCCTCGATACGCATCCGGTTGGCAAGATGCGCCCCGATGGAGATGTAAACCGCATCATACTCTTCTTTGATCTTTTTCAGTTTCTCCGCATCGATGCTCGTATTCATGTTGACCTTTACACCTGTAGACAGAATGGCATCGATATCATAGCTCAGATACTCTTCAGGCAGTCTGTATCTTGGGATACCGTATCTCATCATTCCGCCGAGCTTTGCTCTCTGTTCGAAGACCTCTGTCTGATGCCCCATGAGCTGGAGATAATATGCTACTGTGAGGCCGGATGGTCCTCCGCCTATTACTGCAACTTTCTTTCCAGTTGAAGGCATGCAGGCAGGTACATCCACCTTGCCGGCGCCTTCGATCGCAGCGCGCTTGATGCCGCGGATATTGATGGAGTCATCGATCATATTCCTTCTGCAGTAATTCTCGCAAGGGTGCTCACATACCATCGCACAGCTGGCAGGGAACGGATTGTCCTGTCTGATGACGCGGACCGCATCCTGATATCTTCCGGCTCTGGTAAGCGCTATATAGCCCGGGATGTCTACATGTGCAGGACATACTGCCATACATGGGATCGATTTGATCTCAGCCTTACAGACTCCTGCATTGACATGGGACTCAAGGTCGTCCCAGGCCTCGCTGATCGCCGCCCTGATCTCGTGTGCAGCTGCGAAGCCGATGGCACAGTCCGCGCTGTCAGTTATCGTATCCAGCAGGCTTGTGAGTTCCCCAAGCTGAGCAGCTGTTCCCTTACCCTCATCGATCATCTCAAGGATATGAGAGACTCTGGAGAGGCCGACCCTGCAAGGTACACATTTGCCGCAGCTCTCAGCCAGACATTGGCGCGCAAATGATGCGCATTGACTTACCGGGCAGTTTCCTGCAGGGGCTACCTGACTTCTGCGGATGCGGTCACCCAGCAAACCCTTCATTGCTGTTTCTGCCCTGGAGTCGGTAATGATTTTCAGTCTGTCCATATTTCTCCCCTTTCTGATTATCACTGTTAATTTATTTTACGGTACAAGATAAATTATATCAATAATTTGTTGCGTTTCGGCAGTGTCAACTTGTT
>JAFRLN010000011.1 GCA_017431175.1 Mogibacterium sp. | reverse complement strand
TCTTTTTATATTTGTTTCCCCATGTAGCTTTATACGTAGTCATTGTATTGCCTATTACAGCAAGCAGTATGATAAGCGCGACCGCTGCGAGCGCGATCGTAATTTTCCTTGGTTTTCTGGCTGCAGCAACGTTCGTTCCCGCAGAGGCTTTTACAGCTGATGTCTTCCTTTTGGTTTTAGCCGGTTTTGCTTTTGGCTGAGACTCTTTTCCCGGAGATGGTTCATGCTTCCGGATCATCCCTTGCTCACCGGTTGCTTCTGCAACAGCTGTGATATCTCCCGTTTCCGGCTCCGGTCCCGGTACAAGGGCTCCTGCGGCTTTGAATTTTTCGTACTCTCTGTCGAGGATTTTCTGGAACTCCTCATTCTTGCGGTATAGTGTATAGAATTTATCTATTCTCTTGGTGGCTTTGGCTTCCTCTTGTGGAGTGGAGCTGAACAGCTCTGATGCCAGATCCTCAGGAGAGAGCGCCTCAGCTTCTTCCGTTCCTGCTTCCGGCTGCTCTCTGCACTGTTCTATACCCTGGCTTGAGAGAAGCTTACTGATGAACGCTTCATAAGTAGAATAGTTGTATCTGATGACATTCTGCTGAGCGGAGAGCTGCAGCTCAAGCCCTGCAGACATCTCGGTCTTCTCCAGAATGACTCCGATCACCGGCTTGTCCTTGGCGAGCGCGTATGTGATCTCTCTGCGGCAATTATCGGAATCGACTGACGTTTTGGTAATAAACGCCATCACTGCAGCGGAATCCATGAGATGTCTTGCGATGTCTTCTGCCCATTCCGCGCCCGGCGTGATCCCCTCGTCATACCAGAATCTGTAGCCGTTTTTCTCCAGTTCATACAGGACCTCGAAGACCTGCTCTCTGTCGCTGTGCGCATAGCTGATAAATATATAGTTTTCCCTGCCTTCATAAGCGGTAGGTTTCCCTGACATTTACCTTCTCCCCTTTCGGTGCTGATTTTCTGAATGATTAACTCAAGTGAAGATCTTTTAAAAATACCCTGAGATACGGCACGCAGCCTTACTGTATCCCGTTGACGAGTGAGTTGATGTCGTCTGCGTTCAGCCCGAAGTCTTCATCACCGCCGGCGCCGTACGCGAGGATCGCATAGCTGTAGTCGTCGACCGTCCAGATCGTCTTGGTCGCTTCTCCTTCGCGGTTACCGAAGCATTTTACTTCGAGGCCTTTGACATTCTGGGTCCACTCATATGTGTATTTATTGTAGTCTCCTGAGATGTCCCCGGACTCTGCCTCCAGTGATGACCTGCCCTTGCGTATCGTCATTTCAACAGCCGCGACAGGCGCCTCGATGTCAACGATGCCGTCCATATACCTGTAGGTCTCTGCGTTGACCTCTCCGAGAGTCAGCACCATTCCGTCGACGAAAGTAAAACCGTCGATCCCTGCTCCCTGTACCGCTTCTTCCAGAGTCGCAGCCTCGGACCAAGGATTCGCGATACCTGTCTGCTGTTCTGTCTCCTCTTCATCAGCCTGAGCCTCTTCTGTTGCCGCAGTATCATCTGCCGCAGACTCCTCCGGTGCTGATTCTTTCCCGCCGCATGCAGTCATTGAAAGAATCATGAGTAATACTGCTAATAAAGCCAATAGTTTCTTCATGTCATCCCCCTTCCGGTCGTTTCACGAATGTCTTTACGCTGAAAATATCCTGTTCTCACAGTGACGGGCAATGTACCCGTCCGGTTAATTCATCTTATATAGTATCAGAAAAAAGAAACCATGACATCCCTTGATGTGCATGCGCCGGTAATTCTAAGCAGGTATTTCAGATTTTACTTCTGCCTTTCCACTTTCTTGCCTCGAATTCTTCAGGTGTCTTATGGTAGACGTTCCTTATGAAACTGGTCGCATTTTCAATATCCCTGTCCAGCACCTCGGTGACAGATGGCATATCCGCAAAGTATTCTCTGAGAATCCTCGCAAATTTATATGCCGTCAGTTCATACTTGGCTTTACTGATGATCCTGACCAGATCACGGACATCCATTGCTGCATCGGCGACCATCTTATTCTCTGTCCCTCTGAGTGCAGCTACAGTGATCAGAGGACCTACATACCGGAGCCACTCCTCGATCCTTGCGGTAAACTCACGTAACCTTCCCGGAATATCGAAGACCATCGCAAGCAGCTCGAGCCTGAACGCCGCTTTGAGGAGTATCTCTGTCTGGGTCTGTATCAGATGCTGCTCCTGCAGCTCATAACGGTCGATCAGCCCCGGGAGTACCGATCCGACAGATGATGCCGGATCCTCTCTAAGCTGCTCTGCCATCAGGGATGCTGCCGTCACATATTCCTCATCGTCCAAAAGAGTAAGCATCTTCGTGATCTCGGATACCATACGGGATCTCTTATCAGCCAGAGCGGCCGCGAGATCCGCGCTGTCTGCCAAAGTGATCCCCGCAGCCCGGCGTTTCTCATTGACCGCGTCCAGAACATCTGCCAGTCCGCAGCCGCGAAGAGCATAGTCGAGCGCCAGGATCTGACGCGCGGCATCAGCGCCTGACAAAGCGCCGGCATCTGCCTCTGAGCTGCCGTTCCTCAGCTGCATATTATAGACTTCCGCATTTACCATGCTGATGCCCCTGATTTCGGAAAGGCCTCCGACATCGACTGCCTTACCGCTGCTTACTGACTCGCGGATGCTGCTTATGACCGGCTCGTCGCATTCCGGGAACCAGTCGAGTTCTGCTGCAAGTCTCTTGATCGGATTGATGAGCGTCGAAGCAGCGTCTTCACATTCTGCCGGATCCTCTAGCAGACTCAGCTCCTCGGCCGCTGCGTATATCTGCCTGCCTCCGGCAGACATAGGAATATCGAGTATGTAAAAAGGATTTTTCCTGATCATCTGGTTTTCCCTCAGTGTTCATCTAAAACAATTGAGCCGTCCACAGTCCCGCTGCCTGTTTCAATACTGTAGATATGTCCGCCTTCAAAGGAATACGGGTCGTCAGTATCGAAGGTCATTACCGGCCAGTCATATTCAGGCAGACCTGTGATCGTCCGGAACTGCCGATTGAACCTGAATTTCCAGCCGTACCAGGTAGGTCCGCTGTCATAGCTGATGAGATATTCCCCCGGAGGCAATGTGACCTCTGTCTCCTCCATGGTCCTTACAACGAAGCTCAGAACTTTTCCATCAAAATTCCCGTAATACTTCTTAGGGTCAGTCTGGCCTTCACGTATATCCTTAAGCAATTCCTCTGCAGGATCGTATCCTTCAGTCTCAAATCCTGCCAGGGTGGTATCTCCGTAGTCCCGGTCGCTGAACCGTATAAAGTAGCTGTAGCCGGTATTGTTTCTGATCGTTACGCTGCATGTACGCGCGCTTTCATCACCCAGAGTATCCTGGAATACGAAACCGGTCGCAGGCATTCTCACTGCCTCATAATCCCCGTGATAGTCCCGCTTCTCCGGCATCCACATCTCTTTGTACACATCAGAGTCAGGATCCTGCGCCTGCTCTGCCTCAGTCGGCAGAATAAAATACATTATGCCCATGAAAAGGAACGCCAGCAGCAGCATAACGGTTGTTACTTTTGAGCTCAGGCGGTTTCTGGCTTCGATCTTAAGAAACTGTTCAGGCGTTTTCTTCGTGATAAACCGGATCGCCTCTTCCGCGGTCCTGACATCCTGATCGAGGGCCTCTTTCAGCGATGGGATGCATCCAAAACTCTCCCTGAATAACAGCGCGAGTTTATAGGCTGCCTCAAGGCTTGCCTTGCGTATAGCAAGCTGGCTGAACCCGTGGATCCGTCTCCATGTCTCCTTGCTGAGCTGATATTCCGCTCCCCTCGCAGCAGCTACTTTCTGAACAGGCTTTACGCAGTCTGTCCACCGTTTGAATTTTCTCATGAAAGATCTGTAGTGCAGTGGAAAATCCAGCGATGTCAGCGCGTACTTTTCCGCTGCATCAGATGCCCCGGTCAGTTTTTCCGTCAGCCTCTCTATTTCAGGCTGCATCCGGATCTCATACCTGTCTGTCAGACCGAAGATGACCGACTCATGCCTGTATGCCTTGCCCGCGTATTCTAAACCGTCAGACAGCTCACTGATAACATTGACATAATCCTCGCTGCCCAGCTGATCCAGGAGCCCGGCGATCTCAGCATGGATCCGCTGCAGCTTCCTGTCCCAGGCTATGTTAATTGCCAGCGCATCTGTTTCCGTGATTCCCGCGGTCCTCCTGCGCAAGTTGATCCCTTCTGTTATATCAGCAAGACTGCAGTTATCGATCAGGCTGTCGATCTCACGTACACCGGTCTCCAGATTGACCGTGCTGACTCGGCCTTGCCCTGATACCGGCACAGCGAGATTATACAGTGCGGCATTCAGTCTGCCGCTTGGGCTGAGTTTTTCAATAGTCGCAGGGCTGACTGATCTGCCTGCGGATACGTCCTCACGGATCAGATCTATGACTGCCTCTTCATCCTCGGGAAACCAGTCGAGCTCAGCCTCAAGTCTCCTGAGCGGACTGCTAAGCTCCGCTGCTGCTTCATCGCAGACAGCAGGATCCAGCAGCAGACTCAGATCATCAGCGCTCGCATATATAGTATGTTTGTCAGCCGACAATGGTATATTCAGTATGAAAAACGGATTCTCTCTGACCATATCGTTATACAGAAAAACCTATGGAACGTTCCTTCTTCGCCGCCGGGAGTTTCCGCAGCGCAGCTTCAAAGGCCTCTGTAGTTATTGTCTGCTGTCTGTTCTTAACAGCATAGCGCCCGGCCTCCTTGATAACGAAAGCCACATCGGACATTGGTTTTCCGGCAAGCGCTCCCGCGACCTTGTTCAGGTCTGCGTTATCATCGATCGGGAGCTTTTTCTTCCTGTCTTCCAGCAGATCCCGGATATCTTTCCTGTCTGCATAGCCGACTTCAACCATGTGGTCGAATCTCCCTCTCCGCAGTATAGCCGGGTCGATATTCTTGATCATATTGGTCATCGCGAACACCAGCACATTGTGCTCCACCGCTTCCGGAATCTTCCTCAGGAATTCCGAAACCTCTTCCACATGGTGCTGGTGTACCCATCCACTCCTTGATGAGAGGTATGCTTCCATTTCATCTATGACGATGACAGACGGCGCGTTGCTGATCGCCATGTCGAAGATCCTGGCGATCTTCATGCTGGTTTCATGTATATATGTGCTTCCCACGCTGTCGGAATTGATATCATATCTCGGCCAGCCAAGGTATTCCGCCAGTCTCTCCACGGCAAAAGTCTTGCCGGTTCCCGGCGGTCCGTAGAGCACGACAGCTCCCGGGAATCCGATCCCCATCCGTTTGTACTCATCTGCGCGCCGGATGATTTCTACGATCTCTTCATTGAAAAACTTCTCGAGCTTGCTGCTGCCGGGCAGGTGGAAATCCTCATCCGGGATCTTATCTTTCCTTGCTGCAGGTCCGGCAGTTCCCTGATCTGCGGCAGTTGTGAGATCCGCAAATATATATGACTCGCTGTCTTCTCTGCTCTTCATCCGGAGTCCTTTGTCCCCCTTGGTATTAAGATGCCTGCACACTCTGTCCGCTATTCTCCTGAGAGCTGCCTCCGGCAGCCATGAGATAAGTCTGTGCACCGTGGCGGTATCTTCTATAGAAACGTTGACGCCTCGTGTGATCCACTTACCGAACGCATACCCATTCTCACCGGCAAAGCCATCTGCTCTTACAGGCAGCAAAAGATCATGCTCCTCTATGTATATCGCGCCGCGCAGGTCTGCTTCCGGATAACGGTCAAGGAAGCTGCAGAACACATCTGTAAATGCTTCTATCTGTTCTCTGCCGTCAGGATACGGGCCTTTGTCGAGTGAAGATACAAGGTGTTCCGGAGCCGCGCAGAAGACATTTATGCTTTCTTCATCGAAATATTTACTGAAGAATCCTGGGACTGCATCAGAATACTCGCTCCAGATCTTCATCAGTACATTATCCACAGCAATGACATATTGATCTCCGGCAGTTCTGCAGATCTGCCAGCCTTCACCTTCCGCTGTCTGCGATTTAATGATATTGCCGTTGATTACCGTTCCCTCAGAAAGCCAGTTGCTCATGTTTTTCACCCCTTTATGATATTAGCCGGATCGAAAATCGCGGCGCTGCCGTTTTCAGCGATATTTCTCCGGATCCGTATATTGGACAATCTGATCACGATCCTTCTCAGAGCAGCGAAATCAGCGTCTTCCCGGGCCGCGTCTCCGCTCTTCTTCAGTCTGGCAAACTCTTTCTCGTTAGTGTATTCAGACGGATCTGCAGTGTAGTCTTCGTAAATAAGCAGTATATACCAGTCCTGCTTCCACAGAACCGAAGCGAATTTGCCGCTGAGATCACTGATGATATCCTCGAAGTATTCGCCGGTCCCTGCCATTGAAAGCTCTGCAAGAGTGAAGTAATTTTCTATTTCCTTTTGCTCAGCAGCATCTGCGTACTCTCTGACGTTCCTCTCATAATACGACTTGCGTTCCGAAAGCTTTACTTCTTTGACGAGCCGCTGATTCTCTTTACGGAATCTTCCGGCGATCTTCCTCGCTTCCTGCAGATCGCTGTCAGCCTTCTGTATCTGTTCTGTATCGTCATCCTTAAGCAGTGCAGCACAGGAAGCACTCATCGCTTTGACCTTAGCGTCATACAGCCTCGGATCAGGGATCCTGGTAAGCATGCTTTCGATCTCGATAAGCAGCGCGGTGCCTGCGTTGGCAATCATGTTTTTGTCTATTGAATCCACGCCTTCCTGTCTGGAGTATAGATTGTGTCCTTTGAAGGTCGCGGCGATGTAAGGGACGGATGCTTCCAGAGTGATATGGCCTGAATCGGACACTTCATATTCGCAGTCTATATCTGCCCCTACGGGAATGACTCCGGCCTCGATATCCACACCGCGGATCTTGAGCATTCCGATGAACCGGTTGTCCTCAATGCGGCTCTGGATGTCACCTTCCCACAGCTTGATATTCAGAGACTCTGCTGAGCCCGCTTTGACAGTCCGGCCTGCCTTGACCCTTATCACACCTTTGTGCGGAAGGCGGTCTCCCTCCCTGACAAGGAACACCAGCTCCGACTCGCCTCCGAGCCTGCTCTGCACCTCGATCCCTATCGAATGAGAAGCCGGGATGGCGCTGACCGTCGCCAAAGTTCTGGTGATGACGATGTTCTCCGGCTCTCTGCCCGCATTGTCTCCGTTTCCGTCCGTGATGACAGCGATAAAATGATTGTCTCCCATCTGTGTCAGCGGAAGCTCACTGATCAGCTTGTCCCTTACAGGCATCTTTCCTGACACCCACCCTGTATCTGTACTCTCAAACTGGATGAAAAGATCTTCGTGTCCGCTGTCTGCCGCCAGCATTACTTTAGCTTTGTCAGAAGGCGTGCGCGTAATGTATTTCAGCGTGAGATCCGCCGCGATCTCTCTGGAATCATTCATCTTCTTGCGGTTATGGCTGACGCCGGACCAGTCGATGGACTCGGCAAACACAGACGCGCCTTCCGCAACAGCAGTCATAGGATTGACACCGGTATTGGCCGGTATTCCCAGCATCTCTGCTACCTTCTCTCTGAGCGGGCTGTAATTCGTCGGGCCTCCGATGAACACGATCTTGGCGATATCCTCCGTCCTGAGTCCTGTTTTGGCTATCGTCTCGCGTGAAGCGCTGACCGTATCACTGATGATCCCCTCCATGAGCTCATTCATCTGATCGGTAGTGACGACTATATCGAAGTAGATCTCATTTCCTTCCTCGTCATCACATCTGACTTCATCCTCAGTCATTGCGATCGTCCCCGTACCGGAATATGACAGTTCGATTTTGGCCCTCTCGCATGCCCACTGCGCGATCCTCACTAACTTGCGGTATTTCTTCTCTTCGCTCAGGTCTTCCGGCAGGACAAAATTCTCTCTGAGCCACGGCATTACGATAGTATCGAACATCTTGCGGTCGATGTCACGTCCGCCGCAGATCTCTATACCGCCGTTCGCAAGCAGGCTGACCTTGCCCGCAATATTCTCAGCGATCGATACGTCGAAGGTCCCTCCTCCGAGATCGTATACCAGAAACAGTCCGTCTTCCGGTGACTCTTTGAGGATGCTCATTACCGCTGCTACCGGCTCCTGCATCAGAGCAACTCTGCCTATGCCTGCTTTGCGGGCGGCTTCCATAGTCGCGTCCTTCTTCATTACGCCGAACGCAGCAGGAACAGTAATGACTGTCGCAGTCTCAGGGTCGCTTCGTATCTCATCCGGGAGATATCCGTACAGGACCCTGAGGATCTCAGCACTGCATTCCTCCGGGCTCATTGTGATATCCGCGTCCTCAAAATGGATCTTCTTGTCTGTTCCGAGGAATCTCTTGAACAGCGTAGCTGAGTTGCCCGGATTGTACGTTGCCTGACTGCAGGCTTTCTGTCCGTAATACCGGTTGCCCCTCTTGTCGATGTAAATAGCAGACGGGGTCACATCAGTCTGCTCCGGGCTCTTCCATATCCTGGTCGTCATGCCGTCATATGAGCAGATCGCGCTGTTGGTCGTCCCGAGATCTATTCCTATATAATATGCCATATCCTCATTCCTCTCTCAGTATTACTGTGCCTGTCCGGATAAGCCTGTCGTCTTTCATGATGACCGGTTCTATCATCCGGTCGATCGTCAGCTCTTCATCAGGACCGAATTCATCCAGATTGAGCGGAGTCACTGCCATGCCGGGATCGTAGCGCTGACCGCTCAGATCGACGACACTGAGACCGGATTCCTCCAGTGCTTTGTACACCTTTTTCTCAAACCAGCTGAACTGGCTCATATATTTCTTATACTCTGCGGGATCCGCATTCCTGACCGCTCTCACAAAAACTCCCCTGAGCCTGAACGTCTCAGCTGCGATATCCGCAAGGCTGTTCATCAGTTTATCTTCTTCCGGCATAGGTTTATTACTCCTGTCTGTTTCTTTACGCTTTCCTTGCACCCTTATTATACGACATTTTTTAATGATAAACGAAAGGGTACATATATTAAAAGAGCCCCTTCACGATTACCTGTGAAGGGGCCTGCTGTTCTCTGCAGCTTATGCTGTTTACCACATGTTCTCGTCCGGAATGTTCTCGATCGTCGGATCGAGTGGTTCCTCGCGCATTACTGTTCTCATGTACTGGCTGAACTCATCACGGATCGCCTGACGTGTGTATACACGAGGATCGCAGAGGTCATGGCATACCCATACTACGTGGATACCCCTCTCTCTGCCCTGTTCCTCGAACATACCGTGGAGACCGTCGAGCGCTTTGCAGGACATGTGCTCCCACATCATTACCATGTCGGCGTTCATCTTCTCGCAGAACTCCCAGAGCTCATCGACGAGTACTTTGTATCCGCCGTGAGTACGGTTACGCATGATCATGTTCTCATTGAGCCATGCCATATCGTAATAAGCCTGCTCTCTGTTCTCAGGAGTATCCTCTTCCGCGATCATTCTGGTATTGACCATCGAAAGCATATCTGTCAGAGGCAGAACTCCCCAGCAGTTGATCATCCAGTACAGCATGTGGATGTTGTACTGAGGCTGTACACCCCAGATGATACATCTGTGCCTGTACTCAGGCGCCATCATCGTCTTCCTCTTATAGCCTTTCTGGACAAGCTTCATGATCTTCCTGTCGATCGGCGGGAAGAGCTCGGATCTGCCGCAGTTGCCCATGTAGTTGGTGTCATTGTAGAGAGAGAAGACAGAACCAACGAACTGCGGGTAGAATGTACTGTTGATGTCCAGCCATTCCATCCTGTTGCGTGTCGCGTCATTGACTCTCTTGGCGCATTCGAAGTAGCGGTCCCAGTTCCATTTCTCTCCGGCATGCTCCTCTACGAATTTAATGGCAGCTTTGATATCCTCTGCGGCATATTTCTGAACGTCATCCTCACGGTGGCGCATAGGCGCGGCAAGCTGGAATGTAGGGATCCCGTATTCTCTCTCCAGTCTGCTCGCGATGACTCCATTGCCCATCAGCGATCCGTCGCAGGTCGTATTGACCTGTACAGCGCAGCAGCCGAGTACGGCAAAGTCATCGTCGATCGAGATCCCGGCCTCTGCCTCAGGCATCGGGCATACATCTCCCGGAAGTCCGAACTCCTGCGCGACGTCGAGATAGTGTGTCGTCGAGTACTGTGTCAGGAGGTTGGCTACGAACATTGTCGGCACTTCTCTGAGGATAGCCTTGGTCTCGTCAAAACCCATCATGAACGCTGTCATCGCGTTTTCGTCAGTCAGAACGCAGTGGCGTGAGAATTCTTCGTCATTTCCGGTCCTGCGGTCGCCTCTGAAGATGTTGTCCATTGTTTTGGCAACGTCGTAGATGACGAAGTTCATCGCTGTATGGGTGATGCGCAGAGGCTCATCGCGCAGCCCCATCGTGAACTTATCCATCATGTGCGGTACCGCAAGGTAGTTCGCCATCCATCTGTAGCGGAACATCGCTTTGACATTCCTCGGCTTGGAGATGAATCTGGCAAGAATGGACATGATATAAAGCCATCTTGTGTAATCGTACAGAGTATCTTTGACACCTCTCCATTCGCGGCGCCTCATTACCTTGCTCTTGCCGTTGGTCGGATAGAGATGACCGAGTGTCTGCTCGCCTTTGCGCCTCTTAGGGTTAGTGATCTTCTTCATTCTCTTGTAAGCCATTACTTCTCACCTCCCTGCAGCATTTTGATCTCTATGCTCTCAACAAAAGCCTGGACGCGGGTACGCATCTGACCTGCGCCTCCTGCGATATTGTATGGTCTGTCAACAGAGAGCACCGGGAAGCCGTAATCCTCGCGCAGCATATGCGAGCCGAGCATCCTTTCATATGCCCATGGATCGCAGAACTTGACCTGCTCGTAGATGATACCGTCGGCATTGTATTCCTTCGCTACGTCGTTGACGTATTTCTTGCGGCCGTAGACCTTGTCCATATTCATCATACGCGGGCACTGTCCCCAGTATACGTAATGGCGGCAGACCTGTGTCAGGATGTCCTCATCAGAGTTCTCATCGATCACGATGGGTTCTCTGCCCGGGAAGGATCCGAAGCAGTATCTGTCAGCGCATACATAAGTATCGCAGTCCTCGATCAGCTTGATGAACGCAACATCATCCACCTCAGAACCGACGACCATGACGCGGGCGCGCCATTTCCTGCCGTCCGGTTCTCTTGTCTTAACCTCTTCAAGTGTCTCTCTGAGCTTGTCTATGACCAGACGCTTCGGAGCGACATAAGTCGCAAGAGTGAACACCGCGAACTCGTATCCTGTAATACGAGGATCAGCTTCCTTGCGGAATTCTCCGAGCTCTCTGATCAGGCGGCACACTTCGTTGTGCTCTTCTACGGCCTTCAGGATCGCTTCGTCGGAAATATCTATGCCGTATTTTTCATGAAGCGGCTTCAGTATGTGATTCTTACACTGCAGTACAAGCAGTTCGACTCCGTTCTCGTCAGCCTTGAGCGGAATCTCCATGAACTCGTAGAAGAAGTTCTTCTTCCCCTCGTCCATGGTATTCAGGAGATACATGTTTTCCGCCGCACGGTTCATCATCGTGCATCCGTCAGCAGCGATGAGACAGTCGGCAAAATTATAACCTCCTTCGATCGCTCTCTCCAGAAGCGCGCGGCTCGTCTCGCACAGGAGATTGGTCATATAATATGTCGCAATGTCCAGTGATCCGGAATTAGGCGCAAAAAGACGAACTGAGAACGCGTTTCCAAGGTTCATCAGCGGCTCCGGCAAGTTTTCACATGTGAAAGCTGCGCAGATCCCGCCATCAGCCTTAGCCTGTTCAATCAGTTCGTTGTTGGCATTCTGGAGGAGATCCTCAAAGTACAAAAGATGCTTAAGATCTTTCATGGAACACCTCTTTCTTATTTCCCTCTCAAAAACAGATACAGAAACCGCCGCAGGGGCAGTGATTATCAAGGAAATCTTCCGCATCGGAAGCACTTCCTTCACATCCCTATCCCCGGGACAGGATCTCATTCTCTTTGTTAAAAGTGTATCCTACACAGATTGTATTTTCAAGAATTAACAGCCGGATTCACATATTTAATTGTACAAGCGGTCAGAAATCATTGTATACAGTTAGCGAAAGAACCTGTCATCCCAGCATTTCTGTGAATTTCTTCATCGTTCCCGGTATATCTATCTGCTGAGGGCATACTTTCGCGCAGGATCCGCAACCTATGCATGCTGACGGCAGCTTGTCCCGGTCGATGGCCGCAAGTGCCATTGGCGCAATGAAGCCGCCCTCGCTGTACGCGTGTTCATTGTACAGGGAGAGAAGTCTCGGGATATCCAGTTCCTGCGGACAGTGGGTAGTACAGTACTTACAGGCTGTGCAAGGGACTGTTCCGGAATTCTTTCCGGTCACATCGAAATGAGCTGCGGTCAGCAGGGTCGCGATGTCATCATCACTGATGGATCTCTTCTCGCTGAAGAATTCTATATTCTGCTTCATCTGCTCAAGATCCGACATTCCGGAGAGGATCACTGTGACTCCCGGTACTGACTCCAGAAACGCAAAAGCCCAGTTGGCAGGTGTCCAGTCCGGATTGCTCTTCGCCAGCATTTTCTCAGCGCCGAGACATGACTTGGCAAGCTTTCCGCCTCTGAGGCCTTCCATTACCCAGATAGGCATCCCGAGGTTGTTGAGCTCTTCGACTTTGAATCTCGCATCCTGGAATTCGAAGTCAAGATAATTGAGCTGGATCTGACAGAATTCCAGATCCCTCCAGTATTTCTTTATGAATCTGTGCATGGTCTCAAGAGTACCGTGGCATGAGAAACCGAGATGCTTTATACGGCCTGCTTCTTTCTGTTTCACCAGGAAGTCACGAAGACCGATCTCATCATCGAGATATTTATCTATGTTCATCTCGCATACATTGTGGAAGAGATAGAAGTCAAAATAATCCACGCCGCACTTTTCGAGCTGTGCTTCGAAGATCTCCTCTATCCTGTCGAAATTCGACAGATCATAGCCCGGGAACTTCGATGCGATATAGTAATCCTTGTGATCGTATTTTGCCAGAGCCTTACCGAGAACGGTCTCGCTGTTGCCGTTATGATATCCCCACGCGGTGTCATAATAGTTAACGCCGTTCGCCATCGCGTAATCGACCATCTCCTGAACGGCCTCTGCATCAGGTCTCGCGTCGTCTCCATCGATACACGGAAGTCTCATGCAGCCCATCCCAAGCGCCGACAGTTCCAGATCCTGAAATTTGTTGTAATACATACTTTCCCCTCTCTCTAAGTCAGCCTACAGATCCTTAACGATGATGTAATTGTCCATCAGATCTACTTTTTCAAGAGTTCCGTCGAAAACAGTACGGATCCCCATCAGATCCGTAAACAGGATCTTACCGTTCTCTATCCTGACGTCTGCGACATTCTTAGCAAGCATGTTTGCGTCGCTTACTTCATTCTTATATACAGTTGAAAGACACATAGCTCCTCCTTATTAACAATCAGGGAATAACGCCTTCCCGTTTTATCTTTTGATCTCTTTCCAGTTGATCCTCTCATCTCTGAAAAAACACTCACGGTCTATACGGCTGATCTTGCGTATCACTCTGCACGGACTGCCGAATGCCACGACATTCGCAGGTATATCTTTCGTAACAACGCTGCCGGCGCCGATCACAGTGTTTTCACCAATGGTAACGCCCGGACAGACTACAGTCCCCGCGCCGATCCATACATTATCGCCGATATGTATGTCCTTATTGTATTGGAGGATCACGCCCTTGCGCAGTTCAGGCAAAACAGGGTGACCTGCTGTCGCAAGAGTGACATTAGGTCCGATCTTCACCCAGTCTCCTATGAATATATGCCCGTCGTCCACAAGAGTAAGACCGTAATTGGCATATATATTCGAACCCAGATGCACATGGCTGCATCCCCAGTTGGCATTGATCGGGTTCTCCAGGAAGTTGTTCTCCCCGCATTCCGCGAACAGGTCCTTCATAAGCTGCTGTTTCCGTTCAAGCTGTGACGGGCGCAGATTATTGAACTCCCACAGCCTGTCCTTGTATGCGGTCTGTTCTTTCAGAATGTCTCTGTCACCAGGGTCGTAGAGCATCCCGGCGATCATCTTTTCTCTCTCTGTCATGATAGCACCTCCAGTCGGGCCGCTTGTCTATTTTCTCTCTGCTATGACTGCCCTGTCCAGACCGGCCATATCCTGTATCTTGCGGATATTGTCCCAAGTCTTGCTCTTCATGAGAAGTCTTTTGACAGAGCCGGCCTGATCCGCGCCGATCTCGAGTACCAGGACACCGCCTGTTCTCAGGTGCATGCTCGCGTCTCTGGCAATGATCCTGTAGAAGTCCAGCCCGTCCTTCCCTCCGTCAAGAGCCATTTTAGGCTCGTGTTCTCTTACCTCTATACTCAGAGTATCGATGACTTCAGTCTCTATATACGGCGGGTTGCAGATGATCATATCGTATTCCCGGTCTGCCGGAAGTGCGTCGAACATGTCTCCCCGGAGGAAAACACACTTTCTGTTGACTCCGTTAAGACCGGCATTGCTCATTGCTGTTTTGAGCGCCTCTTCTGACACATCTGTCATCGTCACGATGGATTCCGGCACTTTCGCGGCGATCGTCACCCCGATCACTCCGCTGCCCGTACACATATCCAGAACATCCGGATGGTTCCAGCCTTTCTCGCCTATGATCCTGATCGCTTCCTCAACAACAACTTCTGTATCCAGCCTCGGGATCAGGACGGACGGATTGACCGTTATAGGCAAGCCCATGAACTCCTGCATTCCGACAATATACTGAAGGGGCGTACCGGTCAGTCTGTCATGGATGCATCTCTCATATTCCCTGAAATCTTCCTCATCCATGAGTTCCTTGCTGTTGGTTATGATCTCAGTCTGAGTCAGTCCTGCCGCGTACTGTAACAGTATGCGCGCTTCATTCCTGCCGTTCTCTACCATGCTGAGCGCTGCCTGACCCCAGCTGAGAGCATTCTCGATCGTCTTGATATCTGCCGTGAACCTTCTCTGGAGTATAGAAGACTTCGCTTCTTCCTTATTATGATCCGCGATTGCCTGAGGCAGAGACACGCTGTCCTCTGAAGGAAGCACGACCATCGTGTATCCGTTTTCGTCAAGCCCGTCAAGGAACTTTATCGCCTCGTTGATGCTGTCCTCGTCAGCCGGACCGATCTCTTCCTCGTCAACATGCACTTTCTGGCTCATCACCTTTGAGCCTGGCTTCCAGAGCGAGTCACCTATCATATTGCCGTCCTTGTCGACGAATCCTTCTATCACAGGCATATCCTTGTCCACCAGTACTGCCTTGAGCGACAGGATCCCGACTTCGAGCTGCTCATATGTCGGCTCTGCTGTGGTCAGCTTCTGGAGCATCAGCCCGGGATAACTAAGGATCCTGACAATGCTGTTGTCCGAACGGCCGGCCCACTTGAGCAGTTCATAGCTCAGCCCCGCGATCACAGGTATCAGTATCACTCTCGACACGATACGGAGGATCAGATTAGGCCATCCCAGAAAACTGAACAGCAGCAGGCTTATTATCAGAACGAAGACAAGGAAGCTCGTGCCGCATCTTGGGTGCAGTGTATAGAACTGCTGCGCGTTCTCCGGTGTCAGTTCGAGATTATTCTCATAGCAGTGTATCGTTTTGTGCTCCGCTCCGTGATAGCGGAACAGAGTGTTGATCTCTTCCATTCTCCGTATCAGGACTACATACCCGATGAAGATCAGGATCCTCAGTATTCCTTCGATCAGATTGAGCACGATTGAGCTCGAGATCCATCTGCCGAGGAAATTGACGACCCATGTTGGGAAAATAACGAAAATCGCTATTGAGATCACGACCGCGAGAACTAGGGACAGCGACATAAGAATGTTCCATGCCGTCCTCTCTCCGAACTTGCTGTTGACCCACTTTTCGAACCTGGTCTCTTCTTCAGCGTACTCCTCCGGAGCATACTTCTCCAGGATATCGGCCGATTCCATCAGTGTGGTCATGCCGTTGATCAGCGAGCGCGCAAAAGCGACCACGCCTCTCACTATCGGCACCTTCATCGCCGGCGGATCTGCTGGTTTCAGTTTTGTCTTGAGATACAGTTCCCCTGACGGCAGTCTCATAGCGAGAGCGATCCGTTCCGGTCCCTGCATCATGACTCCTTCCATGACTGCCTGCCCTCCGATAGAAGTCGGGCAGGCTTCTTTGATGAATATTTTACTGTAATCGAGTTTTGCCATTATCGTAAGTCTCTATCTCATTTTCTTGAGCATAAAATTCACAAAATCCTGATTGCTCTTGGTGCTTGAAAGATTATCTATGATCTCTTCGGTCACATCCTGCACCGAGCCGGATGACATAGCTCTTCTCAGCATGAACATAACCTGATATTCCTCCTGTGTAAGCAGGAGATCTTCCCGTCTTGTTCCCGACTTGTACAGATCGATTGCCGGGAAGATCCTGCGTTCGCTGAGCTGCCTGTCAAGGTGGAGTTCCATGTTCCCGGTTCCCTTGAATTCTTCATAAATAACATCATCCATACGGCTTCCGGTGTCAACGAGTGCCGTCGCGAGGATCGTAACGCTGCCGCCCTCTTCCAGGTTACGCGCGGTTCCGAAGAATTTCTTCGGCGGATGCAGCGCGCCCGGATCGAGACCGCCGGAAAGCGTCCTTCCGGATGAAGGCACTTCCATATTATATGCTCTCGCAAGTCTTGTGATCGAATCGAGCAGGATCATAACATCCCTGCCGGATTCCGCGAGCCTCTTGGCTCTCTCTATGACCATCTGCGCGACCTTGACGTGATGCTTGGTCTCCTCGTCGAAGGTCGAATAGATGACCTCGCCGCGGTGCAGGCTCCTCTTCATGTCCGTGACTTCTTCCGGTCTCTCGTCTACGAGCAGTACGATCAGCTCGATATCCGGATATTTTGCCTCCACGGACGACGCGATCTTCTTGAGAAGAACGGTCTTGCCTGCTTTCGGCTGAGCAACGATCAGACCTCTCTGGCCTCGCCCGATCGGAGCGACCAGATCCATTACTCTCGTGGAGAGGTCGATGCTCGAATTTTCCAGTACGATCTTCTCATCCGGGAATACCGGTGTCAGATCATCAAAATGAGGGCGCCTTTTCGAAGCTCCCGGGTCCATCCCGTTAACAGCCTTTACATACAGAAGTGCCCCGAACCTCTCGCTGGCACGCGGCTTTCTGGTGATTCCGAGGATCTTGTCTCCTGTTCTCAGACCAAAGCGTCTGATCTGGCTGTTCGAAACGTAAATATCTTTGTTCGAAGTGAGGAAATTGTCGAATCTGAGAAAACCAAAACCATCCTCAGCGATTTCGAGAATACCTTCTACCTCAGGCCTCTCTTCCTGCTGTTCCTGATTCTCCTGGCCGGCAGCTTCCGCTAACTGTTCTGCAGCCTCTTCCATATCGGGGGTTCCGGCAGATCCGGACTTTTCTTCTTCGATTACTTCATTGATAAGTTCTTCAGACATGTATGCTAGTCCTCCATTAGTTAAGATTGGGTGATAAAGAAAGGGTTTAATATTATTTCTTGAAATAAAGCTCTGTTTCTGAGTGTTTTGACAGGAATCCAGGCTCAATCAGCGTGATTCCGGACCGTTTTGCCGTAGAATTTGAGCTCGATCAGCAAGATTCCGGACCGTTTTGCCGTAGAATTTGAGCTCGATCAGCATGATTCACGGCCGTTTTGCCGTAAAAACTTGAACTTTACTACAGATTCTCCGGAATATGACAATAATCCGGACGCAATTGGCGCAAATTCAGGCTGTTTTACCGCAAAATCTTGAACTATACTGCTGAAATAACAGCATTTTACAAGTTTTTTGCAGCAATTCTTGTCAGATCCTGTTAATACCGGTAAATAGTACAAGAAATGGACGCAGGTCCGCATTACGGGCTGTAAAACACCTGCTTCATGCCGATGCAGTGTGTGATACGCGAACCTCAGACGTATCGCAGTACGTGATACGCGAACTTCAGGCATATTGCAGCGTGCACCGGCATTCAGCAGTTACAGTTCCTCGTTGGCTCCTACTGTCGTAAGGATCTCTTCCTCCGACTTATCGACCTGGCTGACTTCCAGCTTCTCTAAATCTTCAGGGGCAACCTCTTCCGTCAGGGCAAGCAGAGTCGGCGACAGATATACTGTCGACAGCTGTTTGCCGTTCAGGCTGATGATCGATCTCTCAGTAAAGTTGTTTCCTCTGATATAGTATCTGTCTCCGATCTTTTTGATCTCATCGATACTGATATCCTTATGTCCCATCTTCATTTCGGATGTCACATAAGGAGTACTGCCGCCGAAAGCGTAATTCTTTCCGTACAGCATGTCGTAAGCCAGCGCTTCCATATCATCGAGATAGTCAGGATCGTCCGGTGATGTTGTCTGCTGATAATCGAATATGACACCTTCGTGCTCCAGACCGGCATCCTCGAGCAGGATCGCGCCGCTCTGGTACGAAGCGATATCTCTGTCGTGCTTCTCAAGCCCTATGTTATCCCAGATAACATACCTGGTCTGATACAGATTATTCAGCTTGTAGTTCTCTTCCTTGACATCAAGAGCAGGGATATGGTCACCGTATATTATCATGACCGTCGGTTCCCCGGCAGCATTGATCTCGTCAATCAGTTCTCCGATGAATGTATCCATCTCATGACACTCATTGAGATAGTATTCATACTTCCATTTTGTTATTTCATCATCGCATGTGACAGTAGTATACGGATTCTTGAAGACCTTATCAGTAGGATAAGCCCCGTGACCCTCAACAGAGATCACATGCATGAAGTCTCTCTCTTCCGTAGACTCCATGATCTCCATGATCTCTCCGGTCAGAACGGTATCCTTGCACCAGTTAGTAGGAGTAAATGTCAGGTTGTTCATGTACTCGACCGATGTAAAGGTGTCAAAACCCATATTCGCGTATACTTCATTGCGGTTATAGAAGAGCGCTCTGTGGTCATGAAGCGCGCTCGCCTCATATCCGTGACTCTTGGCGATATACGCCATGTTCTCGAGCGTCTTCTTGCGGAGCTTGCCCTTGTACGGATATTCTCCCGGTCCGAAGAACTTGGCGCTGATACCGGTCAGGACCTCAAATTCAGTGTTGGCGGTGCCGGCTCCGCATGCCGGGACAGTAAATGTCCCTGATGAATAACGATTGAACAGATCATTGAATACCGGAGTCGGATCGCGGTCCACCTGGATATTGGCATAATCCTGCGCCACGGTAAAAGATTCCATCTGCAGCACGATGATATTCGGATGATCCTTACTGTCGTCTCTCTGCGTAAGTGTGGTATCCGTGCCTCTTTCGGTCTTGTCATTCAGGATCCCTGCTATCATCGACTCTGAATATCCCTTCGGTCTTGAAATTCCCGCATTGGCAGATGTCATCATGAAACAATACGGCATGCCGTAGTCTCTGTAAGCATAGTTCAGGTTTCCGAAGAATGTGCCAATGACTCCGGTGTTGATCATCGCCGCGGTGGATCCTGCCGTAACCGCAGCAGTGATCAGGATCGCTGCAATGCTCTTCCGGTACCTGATATTCTTCCACTTCTCGCTTCTTATGAATATCATAACGATAGCCATGACGCCGAGAGCTACACCGATCGCTCCGAGAACGATCTGCCACATACTGTAATATGTGGTCATGATCGTAAGACCGTCAGCAAAATTCTGCAGGTCATACAGTGTGAACGGGGTCATTCGGGAGAGAAGGATAGCGCCGTTGACAGAGCCGATCAGTATCCATATCAGCGAAATGATGAACCAGGCGAATCTTCGTCTTTTGAAGAGAAGGGATAATGTCATGGTGCTGAATATGATCAGCGCGTTGTACAGGAAAATGACCGGATGTGATGCGGCCCACCGGAACCCTTCAAGCATTCCGGTCTGCAGCCTTGCAAAACATTCGATATACAGATTGATAGCGAAAGCATATAACGCCATCAGCAGGATATATCTGACTTCGTGAAGATCAGCATCGAAATACTTCGCTGCTCTCCTCGGGAAAATTTTCAGAAAAACCCGCCCTATTTCGCTCCCCAGTCTCCTGAACGGAGCTGCGATAAGCGCAAGGACCCATTTCAGTTTTTCGATATTTCGCAAATCATGCCTCCTTGAGTGAGTCCGCCAGTCTGGCGAATTCCTCCATACTCAGGCTTTCAGCTCTGCGCTCCGGTTCGATCCCGGCTCTCAGCAGAGCTTTCTCTATCGCTGCTTTCTCATATCCTCCAAGGGACGCAAGCGAATTGAGAAGTGTTTTCCTTCTGTGCGTAAAGCCTGCTTTTATACAGTTGAAGAACAGATCTTCGTCTGCGACATTCACCGGGCACTCGTCTCTGAGGTCCAGTCTCAGTACAGCAGAGTCGACCTTAGGCGCCGGATAGAAGCACTCCCGTCCGACGTCAACGATCTTGGTTACATCTGCATAGTAATGGACAGAGTAAGTGATCGCGCCTGCCGGTTTTGTTCCCGGCTCTGATGCTATCCTGTCAGCAACTTCTTTCTGCATCATTACAGTGATGCTTGCTGCTCCGGTATCCTCCTCAAGAAGTTTCATGATGATAGGGGTCGTAATGTAATACGGAAGATTGCCCACGATCCTGACCTCTTTCAGGCCATACTTCTCAAGGTTTCCTGATATAAGTTCTTTGAGATCGACTCTGAGGATATCATCGTGGATGATGTCCACGTTGCCCAGGCTGAAAGTCTTGACTCTCAGTCCCGGTATAACTCTCTCATCAAGCTCAACCGCCGTTACGTGTCCTGCCTTTTCCGCGAGCGGAAGTGTCAGTGCTCCCGTTCCCGGTCCGATCTCGATCACAAGCGTATCTTTGCTGATACTGCTGCCTTCGACGATCTCACTGATGACACCTTCATCTATGAGAAAATTCTGACCAAGGCTTTTGGAGGGCCTGACGCCTACTCCTTTCGGAGCCTTGTTCCTGCTGCTGTGTTTGTTTCTTTTATTTTTGCTCATCTGTCTTTGCTGATCTCCAGAACCGCGGTTCTGAGTTCATCATATCCTATCCGGAATCCTCTGAGTCTGCTTACGAGAGCTCTGGAATTGCAGTATCCGATCCCGAGTCTGCGGCATACTGCCGCCCTGAGTTCCTTAGCGCCATCCGCTGCGGACAGTCCCAGTTCAATCAGGTCCGCCGCGCAGACCTCTCGGAGATCAGCATCTCCGTCTCCGGACTCCTTTCCGGCTCTCGTCCTGGCGTCATGCAGCTCGTACGATCTGATCAGAGCTGCCTGGATCGATTCTGCGCTTGCGTTTTCTATCCCTATATCATCGCCGCATACGGCGTCTTCTCTCGCGAGTCTGCACTGCAGCGCGTCGGGAAATCTTGCTGTGATCCTGCGCCTGATCTCTTCTCCCGCATGATCAGGATCCGTCATGATCACGATCCCGATCTCCCGGTAAGCTTTTCCGATAATATCCCAGGTCTCCTGAGCTATGCCGGCTCCGTGAGTGGCTATGATAAGAGCGTCGCATGCTCTGGAAACTGCGTCGATATCATCCCGGCCCTCTACTACGATCGCCCTGTCCACGCGGAGCTTACCTGAATCAGTATATGTAATCATCAGTCCTCGCCATATTCATATTCATACTCATCCACACCGGCATTCGCGGCAGACTGACCTGTCAGCGCAGCCTGATCTACTCCTGATGAGATGATCTCTGCCATATCCAGTGCGTCCGGCGGAGTATCCGCAGTCTCTGGCTGTTCAGTATCAGAATCGGTGTCAGTATTACCTGTGCCGTCATCGAAGATGAACACCAGCTCTCCCGGATCAAGGAGCCTGAGCTGCTTTCGGGCCTGGTCTTTGATGTATTCCTTGTTGCCGACGTTTTCCAGCTCTTTCTGCAGACGGTCCCTCTCTTCTTCGAGCTGCGCGTGCTGTCTCCTGAGAGAGAGGTTCTCTGCCTTGAGTCTTACGATCTCCCGTCCGCACATGGTAAGAAGCACAGCGAAAAGAAGGATAGTGCCTGACACCATCAGGAATTTTCTGCGCTTATTACCTCTTCTGCTGCGTTTCCGGCGTTTCTGTATCTTTTCCGCCAGTTCCTGATCTTCAGGAGGCAGTTCCGACAGCGCGTCTGCTTCAATAAATTCTGTATAATTCGTATATCTTTCAGTGTCTTTTGACATCAGGTCTCCCTAAGATGTTTGATTCCCCGTGACCCCCGCCCGGGCGGCGGGGACTTCGGAGTCTTTTTTATATTCCGAGATAAGGTCTCGGGTCAGTAGGTACATCGTTGAAGCGTATCTCGAAATGGAGGTGGTTGCCGGTACTGTTTCCGGTACTTCCTACAAGTCCGATCAGCTGTCCCTGATATACCATATCTCCTACATTTACAAGAATTCTGCTGCAGTGTCCGTATCTGGTCACTCTTCCGTTGCCATGGTCTATATCGATACAGTTTCCGTAACCGGAATAGTAATTCGCTCTGATTACCTCTCCGCCGTCAGTAGCGTAGATCGGTGTGCCTCCCGGCGCCGCCATATCGACTCCTGAATGCAGACGTCCCCATCTAGGTCCGAAGTTGGATGAGATGATATAGTGATCAAGCGGGACCATGTAGGTTCCGGTAGGCGCAGTCTTCGGTCTTTCTGCTGTACCGACGATAATGATCTTATCCTGCTTCTCTCTTACGGTCTCTATGCTCTTGGCATCTCTTCTGGAGACCTTTCCTCCGATCTTGTAGAGCGTACCCTCAAAGATCTGGATTCCGTCAACACCTTCCTGCGCAGTATGAGTGTCTCCCTTGTAGTAATCCTCGGATTCCTCTTTGATCGTCTCATATTCGATGATCTGTTTCATCCTGCCTGTCTCAACGAGCTTGACGCTGACCGGATCAACGATCTCATGGATGCAGACCTTGTCTCCCTGTCTGATATCGGATGCTACCTCGCTGTTGTCCTCGTTGAAAATATTCAGCGCATCCGTGCCGAATGACGCCGACAGGCTTTTAGCGTCCTCGCCCTCCTCAACGATATGATAGATCTCCATGCTGCCGCCTTCGGTCATCATTTCCAGCGCGTCGTCATTACTCTGTACGCTTGTCAGCAGTACATTGATCGGCCGGATATCCAGCTGATTGGAGAATTCCGCCGAAACGATCTTCATGCCCTCGTCCGGTTCGCTCAGAACTGCCTTCGCGTCAGCAAGGAGTTCTTCTGCATCTTCGTTGCTCTTCACAACAGCGGCAAGCTTGTCTCCGTCGTATACTCCGAACGCCTCCGTCTCAATATCCGTCATATAGACGAGTTTATTGACTGCTGTGTCCGCATCGTCAAGGCTCTTGCCCCTTCCGTCGACAAGTTTGAATGTGACGTTCTCGTTCGCTGTGAACCTGATCTCCGTTCCCCCGGATGAATTCTTCGTCATCATTGTTCCGGCAACATCCAGAACGTCAGTGATTTCTTCCTGGCTGCTGACATATCCGAGCGTCATACCGTTGTACGCGTATTCGTATACAGTGTATTTGTCGAATATCGCGAGAATGACAGCCGCAATGATACCGATGATCAGAAGAGCTACGCCTATAGCTCTTCTGGACTGACGGTAAGTCGAAACAATGTTGTGGCTTGCCCTGATGAAATTCTCTCTGGTTATCCGTCCGGCTTCATCGCTTCCGGTCTGCAGTCTGTCATGCAGGTCAACGAGCTTCGCCATAACGCCGGGCTTTTTCCCGGATCTCTCCAGTTCAGCGGCAAGTTTTTCTATCTGCTTCTGAGATAACTCCGCCGCCGCGAACATCTTTCTGGCTTTTTTCTCTGACTTTTCCTGATGTCTGGTCTGAGCGGCAGGAGTTTTTTCCTTCTCTTCCTGCTCTTGTTTCTCTTCGTTTTCTGTCTTTTCTTCCGGCTGATCTGTTTCTTCTGTCGGCACTGCCTCTGTTACTGGAGCATCCTCTTCTTCGGAAACGGCCGGTTCCTCCGGAGCCTCTTCTTCAGCAGGACCGGCGTCTTCCGGTGTTTCCTCCGGCACTTCCGGCATTGGCTCTTCAGACTCTTCCTGCTCCGTCTCCGCAGGATCTGTTTCTGCTTCCTCCTGCTGTGCTTCGGAAGATACTGCCGTCTCTTCCGGTTCGGATGTCTTTTCAGGCTCAGCGTCTGCGTCCTGCACAGCTGTTTCTTCCGGTACTGAATCAGTGAATGTAGGCTCACCCGGCTCCATATCGTGCTCCGCCAGATATTTAGCGTATGCCAAAGCCAGAGCCTTCAGCTCTTCCGGACTGACTTCCGGCAGCTTTGTCTCACCTCTTTCAGCATATACTTCTACTGGTTTCTTTTCTGGATCCATTTATAAGCCTCTTCCGCACGCTCCTTTGCACACGTGCAGACCCTTCCTTCATCTGTATAACCGGTGTCCCTGCAGATCCTGCATCTGTATTTTCTCTCCAGATAATCGGCAGGGTAGCCGTTATGTGTAAGGAGCTCTTTCTTGCGTTCTTCAAGCTCCATTCTCTTCTCTTTGAGCTGCTGTCTCTTTTCCCTGGCATCCGGACCCGGTCTCATCGTCACGACAGCGCTGTTCAGACCAGCCTCGCGGGTAAAAATATCTTCCAGCGCGGGTATTGCCTCAGCTGCTTCCGCTACACGCGCTCTGAACGCGTCTTCTTCTTCTTTTCTTATGTATTCATAATAGTCTTTGAGGACTTTCCGGCTGACCTTAGCCGTCTCTTCAGCTGCAGGCGGCTGTGTGACGTATTCAGCCTGAGATCTGCCGCGCGACTGATCAGCAGCCCTCGTATTGACCCCTCCTTTTTCAAGGATCCGGTTCTCAATGACCTTGTTCACATATCTGAGATGAGGCTCTCTCATTCCTCCCGCAGCCCTGCAGGCATCAAGAACATCCGCGAGAGAACATCCCATCTCATCGAACCATCTGTCCATGATCTCACGGTCTGACGGGTTAGGCAGTCTGTTGAATCCCAGCTCCGCGAAAACCTTCCTGTAGGCATCGTTACGCTTACTGCGTCTGTCGATCATCTGCTTTACCGTCGAGACATCTCTCGCGCCGTCCTCTGTCCAGCGCAGAGCGACTTTGCAGATATAATCCACGCTGTATTTGTCGATTCCCGTACAGTAGTCGATTGCGAAATCCAGAACATCCGGCTCGACATTGAACGTCTTGATCGCGTCTTCGAGCTTTCTCGCTTCCACTCTGGATATAGTCCTTCCTGTAAGGTCCTGGTATTTCAGGTAAATCGCTCTGAGCTGCTGGCTGACGACTCTCTCTATGATGTCTTCCGCGCTCTCCTCAGTGCTCTCAGAAGTATCCGGCGGTGCAGACGGTTCCTCATATGACTTACCGTAGAACTGTTCGATCTGCCTTATGAATTCAACATATGTTCCGCTGTCTTCAGCAGAAGCGCTGAGTCTTACAAGGCCTTTGGATTCCCAGTATTTCCAGGCATTATCGACGTCTTTTTCAGTAAGCCCGAGTGTGAGAGCCATCGTCCGTGAATCGATCTCCTGAGGGTACTGCGCGTACATCAGACCAACAAGAAACACCTTAACACAGTCCCCCGGGGCCCCCGGAAGGAACTCGTTAATAAAAAG
>JAFRLN010000114.1 GCA_017431175.1 Mogibacterium sp. | reverse complement strand
ATGTACAAGCAATTAACACCTGCGACCATCGAAAAGATCCGTAAGGCATCGGATCACGTATACACAGGTGAGGACATTAGTCCGGATTACGCAAAAGATGAGATGCCTATATACGGAACCAGAATGCCGGATCTTGTTGTTCAGCCCCGCTCGACTGAAGAAGTAGCGGCTGTGATGAAGATCTGTTATGAAAACGATATTCCGGTAACACCCCGCGGCGCGGGAACCGGTCTGGCAGGCGGCGCGGTTCCTCTCTTCGGAGGAGTTCTTATGGATATTTCCAAGATGAACCGCATATTGTCATATGATCTTGAAAACTTTGTCGTGGATATTGAGGCGGGTGTGCTGCTGGCTGATCTGGCTGCTGACTGTCTCACAAGAGGAATGATGTATCCGCCTGATCCGGGTGAAAAATTTGCCTGTGTGGGAGGCAACGTCGCTACTAATGCGGGAGGCATGAGAGCAGTTAAATACGGAACCACCCGCGATTATGTAAGGGCAATGACCGTTGTGCTCCCAAACGGGGAGATCACACATATGGGAGCTACGGTGTCCAAAACATCATCGGGATATTCTCTCATGAACCTGATGATCGGATCCGAGGGAACTCTCGGCATAATTACAGAGCTTACTCTTAAGATCATCCCGGCACCTAAAGCTGCGGCATCCCTGATAATTCCGTTCCGGAATCTGAAGACAGCGCTTGCTACTGTTCCTAAATTCAGAATGAATCACATGGATCCTCAGGCAATAGAGTTCATGGAGAGGGAGATCGTAATGCTTTCAGAGCGGTATGTGGGCAAAGCTGTATTTCCGCAGGAACTTGATGGAGAGCCGATAAATGCATATCTCCTGATAACTCTGGATGGTACTTCAACTGAAGAGGTGGACAAGCTTATAGAGCAGGCGGCAAATATAGCACTGGACTCCGGAGCCATGGATGTGCTTATCGCAGATACCAACAACAGGATCAAGGATGCCTGGGCAGCCCGCTCGTCATTCCTCGAGGCAATCATGGAAGAGACGAAGCTGCTCGATGAATGCGATGTAGTCGTTCCGGTCAATAAGATCGCGGACTACCTTGAATTTGTCAATGAACAGGGACGCAGGTGCGGACTCGAGATCAAGACATTCGGTCATGCCGGAGACGGTAATCTGCACATATATCAGTGCTCCAATGACCTGGAAGAAGAGGAGTTCAAAAAGCGCGTAGATACATTTTTTGACATCATCTACCGCAAGGCGACGGAATGCGGCGGGCTCGTTTCCGGAGAGCACGGTATCGGTTCAGGCAAGATAAAGTATCTTGTGGATTCTGTCGGCGAGACCAACATGGAGCTCATGAGAGGCATCAAGAAGGTGTTCGACCCTAAGATGATCCTCAATCCGGGCAAAGTCTGCTATAAGCTGTAGGAGGTGGAGTTTATGAATATATGTGTATGCGTAAAACAGGTCCCGGATACTACGGAAATCAGGATAGATCCGGAAACACATACATTGATAAGGGCCGGTGTACCAAGTATAGTCAATCCGTTTGACACATATGCGCTTGAAGCCGCCGTGCGCCTCAAGGAAAAACTCGGAGGCCGCGTTATAGTCATATCCATGGGTCCTCCGCAGGCTGCGGAGGCTGTACGCTCATGCCTTGCCGTCGGAGCAGATGAGGGGTATCTGATTTCCGGCCGTAAATTCGGCGGGTCAGATACACTTGCCACAAGCTATATTCTTTCGGAGGCAATAAGGACCGTAGAGAAAAAGGAAGGCCTCAAATTCGATCTTATATTAGGCGGGAAACAGGCTGTTGACGGAGATACGGCTCAGGTCGCACCTGAGATCGCAGAGCATCTCGGCCTCCCGCAGGTAACCTATGCGCTCGGGATAGAGGAGCAGGATGGAGAACTGAGGATCAAGAGAGACTGTGATAATGGATATGACATCATCTCGGTAAAACTGCCTGCTGTGATAACTGTAGTAAGACTGCCTTTTGAACCTCGTTATCCGAGTATAGGGCCGTGGCTTGAATCAAAAAAGCGTGAAATACCGGTTCTGACAGAAGCAGACCTGGAAACTGTAGATCTCACAAGGTGCGGGCTGAACGGATCGCCTACAAAGGTGAAAAAGTCATACACACCTGTCAGGGAAAAGCACGGAACTATCCTCAGCAGGATGCCCGCTGATCAGGCGGCAGAAAAGATTTCTGCAATGTTGCTTGAAGCCGGGATCATATAGGAGGCTGCCATGACGAATATGAACGAATACAGGAATATGTGGGTCTATATAGAGACCGAATGCGGAAAAGCAAAAAACGTCGGGTTTGAATTGCTTAATGCCGCAAGACCTCTCGCAGACCAGAAGGGCTGTGAGCTCGTTGCTGTTGTCATAGGCAGTAAGGTTGACAGTGCTGCCAGAGATGCCATCTGTTATGGAGCGGATAAGGCGATCATTGTAGACGGACCGGAGTATGAGTACTATTCAACAGATGCATTTGTGAATGCGCTGGTGGCAATGGTGCAGAAGTACAAGCCTGAAACACTTATGATAGGGGCTACAAATAACGGAAGGGACATGGCGCCAAGAGTTTCATGCCGTATCCAGACAGGTCTTACCGCAGACTGCACTGAGATAGGTATAGATAAAGAAACGGGCAATATGGCGTGGACAAGGCCGACCTTCGGGGGAAACCTGATGGCTGTCATCATGTGCCCGGATCACCGTCCGCAGATGGGAACCGTCCGTCCGGGAGTGTTCCGCAGAGGCGCCTATAACGAGTCACGGACGGGTGAAATAATACATGAAGAATTTCATGTACCGGCCGGTGATATTAGAACAAAGCTTGTTGAGAGGGTACAGGAGGTAGCTGATGCTGTAAACCTGGAAGAAGCAGAAATCATTGTTTCCGGAGGAAGAGGCGTAGGCTCAGCTGATAATTTCAAACAGATCTTTGAGCTTGCTGAGGTCCTCGGAGCAACTGTGGGCTGCAGCCGTGCAGTTGTGGATGCCGGCTGGATGCCTCATATCCATCAGGTCGGTCAGTCGGGTAAGACTGTGGCGCCTAAGCTGTACATAGCTGTCGGTATCTCCGGAGCCATACAGCACCTGGCTGGTATTGCCGGAGCTGATAAGGTGTTTGCAATCAACAAAGATCCTGAAGCACCGATATTCAGCGTCGCCGATTACGGTATAGTAGGCAATCTCAACGATGTGGTTCCTGCGCTGATAGATGCTTTTAAGGCTGTGAAACAGGGGGACTTATGAAAAAAGTAGATTTTTATTACGGCCATACGACCTGCAGTCTTGAAGTGCCGGACGACACAGCGGTATTGACTTCAAATGTGGACAAGCTATCGAGTGATAAAACAGGCATCGAGATCGTCAGGGAGGCAATGGAGCATCCGATTGACAGCCCACGCCTCAGCGAACTGGCCAAAGGAAAGCCGGACTGCGTAATAATAATAAGCGACCATACAAGGCCGGTGCCATCTCAGGATATACTTCCGGTCATGATCGAAGAACTGAGGGCCGGAAATCCTGATATAGCTATTACACTTCTTGTTGCAACCGGATTCCACCGCATGACGAAGCCGGAAGAACTTAAGGCAAAACTGGGTGAGGACCTGTACGGGGAGTTCAGGGACAGCATTATTGTTCATGACGCCCATGATCCTTCAAGGAATGCCAGAATAGGTAAACTTCCTTCCGGCCCGGACTGTATCATCGACAAGGCGGCAATCAACACATCGCTGCTTGTAGCGGAGGGTTTCATAGAGGCACATTTCTTTGCAGGCTTCTCAGGAGGACGCAAATCGGTGCTGCCCGGTGTGGCCGATGCGGTAACAGTTATGGGAAATCACTGTTCAAAGTTTATTGACAGTCCTTTCGCCAGGACGGGCATACTGGATAAAAATCCGATTCATGAGGATATGCTTGCTGCTGCCCGCATGGCGGATCTTGCATTTATTTGCAATGTAGTGATCGATGAGGATAAGAACACAGTTGCAGCTTTTGCCGGCAATTTCGAGACCGCACACCGTAAAGGCTGTGACTTCATCTCTGACTATATAGCGGTAAAGCCGCATCCTGCAGATCTAGTCATTACTACAAACGGAGGGTATCCTCTGGATCAGAATGCATATCAGTCACCTAAAGGACTGACTGCAGCAGAAGCGACGGTAAATGAGGACGGTGTCATCATAATGCTGGCAAGCTGCTCGGACGGGAATGGCGGAGATTTCTTCTATCATATAATCGCTGATGAACCGACCATTGAGGACGCATATCAGAAGTTCCTTGCGACTGAGCAGAATGATACCGCTCCTGACCAGTGGTGCTCGCAGATACTTGCCAGGATAGTAAGAAAGCACAAAGTAATATTCGTGGCGGAGCCTGAACAGAAAGAAATGATAGAGGGGCTTAAAATGACTTATGCTCCTGAT
>JAFRLN010000113.1 GCA_017431175.1 Mogibacterium sp. | reverse complement strand
GATCCTGTCTTGTGGAATTCCGGCATCCACTCAGCAAGATCTCTGAACATCTTCTTGTTCTGATAGAGCCATCTTCTGCCCATTGTATCTCTGACGCACTGCATGCCCGGAAGCACCAGACCTACACCGTCCTGGGCACGGCCGAGGATGTGATGAGCTGCTTCTTTATCAAAGTGGCAAGGCTCGAGCCATCCGAACAGAGACGTTCCTCCCATGGAAGTCTGCACGATCCTGTTAGGGATCTCTACGTTGCCGATCTTCCAAGGCGTAAATAAAGGTTCATATTCCTTTTTCATCCTTATTATCCCTCCTGGAAAAATTGCGCCGGCCGCCCTGCCCGGCACGTCTGGATACATGCGGGCATACGACCCTATACTATTGGGTTTATTTTATAATTATCCCGTTTGTTAGTCAATTCTCATAATCCAAAATCGGGACTAAAATTGACCAAAAGGTAAAAAACATGCAAAGAAAAACACGGAGAGACAAATCTCCGCGTTTCTGTCATCTATTCATTCCATATGCCCTTATACTGACGGTATTTGGCCAGGTCGGAAAGAGCGTTCCACGGTATGAATCCTCCGTTGAGTCCGGCGTCTTCCAGAGCTTTGATCTGCTCTTCCATCCGCTCTTCATTGTAATCGACGCTCGGAGCCCAGTGAGGCGTGTTGTATCCTGTTATCCACGTTCTTGCAGCGGCCGGGTTCTGGAGCCTCTCCTGCTGCTTCGCTGCTTTCACAGCCCATCTGTAGACAGCGCCGTAAGGATCTGCCCACGGAGCATCACCGTCAAAATGATCTGTATACGGCATCGCGCTTATAGCGTCCGCTATATTGGCTATCGCAGTCCAGTACTGACCATATGCCGTTACATAGCTGTAAGCACTCTCTCCGAAAACATCTATCGAAGTGTAAGCCCCGACTTCTCTGAGCTGGTCAGCAGCATAGAAGCAGAAATTCTGTATCGCCTGCGCCTTTGACTCATCATAGACGTTACGGAAGTCCGCCTTGCCGGATTTTGACATTTCGTATGTCGACTCAGGGAATCTGACATAGTCGAACTGTATCTCGTTGAAGCCGAATTCCTTAACCGCCTCCTGTGCGAGCCTTACATTGTACTCCCACACATTTCTTGAGAAAGCGCTCGGCCATCCGGATGATCCCGCGTAATCGATGCAGTCCTCTGGATGATCCTCTGCATAATATGAATCATTGAAAGTCACTATCCTTCCGATCAGATAGACTCCCGCGTCCTTGTAGGCCTGGACCCCCGCCTTCATCTCTTCCATGGAGAAATAAGCAGAGTCATAGGAGGCCGGAGACAGTTCTGACGCTACTTCTGACTTGTACGTCAGCGGACCGTCCTTGATATCTATAACAACAGCATTGCAGCCGCTTGACTTGATGACTTCCAGGTATGGCTCCGGATGGACCGCGGCATAAGCGTTCAGATACATCGCCCTCGCGTATCTGAGGAATTCGTTGCCTTCTATCTGTGTCCTCTCGTAAGGATAGAAGTCCAGATCGGCCGCCTCGCCTCCGTAGAGTTCAAAGCGGAAGCCGTCTTCACTGGCTGTATCGTACTCCCCGTTCTCGTTATACGGCGCATCGGCCGCCTCCTGCGTTCCCGTCATGTACTTGCCGTATACATAGCCTTCGGCCTCTTTCCCGTCACTGCCTGTATAGCTGACCTTGTACATGTTGATATAGCCGTTGTCAAGCAGTCTGTCGTGACCCGTTATCTTCAGTTCTGTTCCCTTCGGCGCAAAAGAAGCGATAGCAGGATCGTCAGGCGAACTGTATATCGTGGCAGGTGTCCTGACGAAGACCTCTGTCTCCTTCACGACATCGTCAACGGATTTTACAAGGTCGGCTTCTGCCATATAGAGGTCCTCTTCGTCCGGAAACTGGGCGGTGCTGACCTTGTGGTAGGTCACTCCGTCAACCGTAACGCTCTCCATGTACCGGTTGACTGCCGACCCTCTGATCACAGTGCCCGCTTCCTCCGGAGCGTTCTTCTTTCCGTTCTCATTCTCCGTTATTCTGTATATCTTCACTTCGTTTGAATTACCTGCAGCATAAGAGACTGTATGCCACTGTCCGAGCAGTATCCAGTATACCGTCCCGGCGATGGCAAACAGCAGCAACGCTATCAGTATTCCCGCTCCTGTACTAATTTTCTTCTTCATATTGCCTCTGTTCTGTAATGTCGCATTTCCGTATTATACTCGAAAGGAACTCGCGATACAATGCTGCATATGATAAAATATCTGCAGCATTATCAGACCCCTTTTCCGGAGGTATTTCATGAGGAAGATCGATCCGTCAGCTATTGCCAAGATCCGCAGTTTATCTGTCTGGGTACTTGATTTCAGGTGCAGTTCCGCAGACAGGCTCTTTTTTAATGGATTTCAGACGTGGACTACATCGCACGAGTTGAATCCGGCAGACCGGATGCCCGGCGCCCACCCTCTTCTCCGCATTCTCGGAGCCCCTTTCGGTGCCATGAAATACGGCGACGGATATTTCATCGATTACTCCGGCAGACAGGGATGCTTTCACGGATTTTCATATATGTACCGCCGCACCGGCGATGTGTATACTCTTGTAGCCTCTGTCGATGAGACTAATGGATATACGACCTTCTTCTACGATGTCGTCACCGGCGAGCTGAAGATCGTCAAGGACGCGGGACGCGGACCGGGATTCGACCCGGAGCTCCATGTAGCTATCTTCGAAGGTACCGAGGATGAGGTATTCGACGCCTGGTTCAGGGAGGCCGGGATCACCCGCAGGCCGGCAGAGCCTATTGCCGGTTATTCCAGCTGGTACAACCGGTTTGACAAGATCACCGATGAGACGATCACTGCCGACCTTGAAGGCTGCAGCTCGGTGCTCAGACCCGGCGATCTGTTCCAGATCGATGACGGCTGGCAGACGGCTGTCGGTGACTGGACCGTTGATCCGGTCAAGTTCCCGAGAGGTCTCAAAGCCTCCGCGGATGATATCCACGCTCGAGGATTCAAAGCCGGTCTGTGGCTTGCGCCATTCTCTGCTCAGGCAGGCTCTGAACTGGTCAGAGATCATCCGGACTGGCTTCTCACCCACAGGGGCAAGCCGTGGTACGCCGGTTACAACTGGAAAGGATTTTTCTCGCTTGATATCGACCGTCCGGGAGTCTGCGATCACCTGAAACGCACTTTTGATACAGTATTCAATGACTGGGGTTTTGAACTGGTAAAACTTGACTTCCTGTACAGTGCCGCGCCATGGCCTACCGCCGGAGGCAGATATCACGGTGAGAGCCGCGGCGAGAGGATGTGCCGCGCGGTCGGTCTGCTCAGAGAGTGGTGCGGCGACGGACTGATCCTCGGATGCGGTGTTCCTCTGATGCCAGCGTTCGGCAAATTCGAGTACTGCAGGATAGGCTGTGATTCCGGTCTGGAATGGGAAAACAACCGCCCGCTTATGCGCAGGGTCAGGGAGCTCCCGAGCACCCGCAACGCTATAGGCAACGCGTATTACCGCAGGCAGCTGGACGGGAGAGCTTTCCTCAGCGATCCTGATGTTTTCTTCCTCAGGAAAGACAATATCCGGATGAAAGACGAAGAGAAACTTCTCCATGCCAGGGTCCTGGCTCAGTACGGCAGTGTCTTCATGACATCTGACAACATGGGCGACTATGATGAGGAGCAGCTCGGCAGATACAGAGAGCTGAGAGAGCTGTGGGAGAAGAAGGACTGGCACGATACTTCTTTCACGGAAAACATATAACAGACGCCGGATGTCCCCCGCTCTGAGGCGGCGGATCTCTCCTGACCGGCGGGCAATGCCCGGGCAATACCACAGAATAAGACAGGATACAGAGATATGGATAACACCACTAATACCGGAGCTGTGAACGCCGGCGCGCCGGACGCAAGAGCTCAGAGACGCAACCTCTTCTGCTTTCCGATAGGAACGTTCGGAAGAGATATGATCTACAATCTTTTTACGAACTACATCCTGCTGTATGTGCTGTTCACACACAATCTGACAGCTTCCCAGCTGATGGCGATCACGGGCATCATGATCGGCGCGCGTGTTTTTGACGCTCTGAACGACCCTCTGATGGGCAATATCATAGAGAGGACGAGGACGCGCTGGGGAAAATACAAGCCATGGCTGGTCGCCGGTATCCTCAGCACATCTGTCGTGGTTTATCTGGCATTCAATGTCAGGCTCGATGGATGGTCGTTCATATGGTTCTTCGGCGTCATATATTTTGCGTACAGCATCACCTATACGATGCACGATATCTCTTACTGGGGCATGATCCCTGCTCTCAGCAAGGACGGCGGCACCAGAGACAAACTGACAGCGATGACCAATCTGGCAGCAGGTGTAGGCATGGGTATTTCGGGTATCATAGTACCTATGCTCACGACAGGGTCGGGCACCATCGGAGGCAATGCCCAGACAGCGTACGGAGCGGTAGCGCTGCTCTTCTGTATCCTGGCGCCTCTGTTCCTTTCGGTCACGATCATCGGGGTCAGAGAAGACCGTTCCTATATGGATGTCACACCGCCTCCTGTCAGTTTCAGGAAGATCGTTTCCACCATAGTGAATAATGATCAGCTCTCATGGATGTGCCTGATCTTCCTCCTCCACCAGGTCGGAGCGGACCTGATGCTCGCGGGCATGGGCTCGACATATATCTACTTCACATACGGATATGAAGGCGGACTGTACTCCCTCTTCTCCACTATAGGCCTGTCGGCATCCGGCATCCTCCTCATAGCATATCCATGGCTGTCATCCAGATGGAACCGGAAGACGCTGATGAAGTCTTTTGGCATAATACTCACAGCCGGATTCGTGATCATGCTCACAGCGGGACTCTTCATGCCGGTAGGCATGCCGTCATTCTGGATCACGACTGCAGGCTATATGCTTGCTCAGCTCGGAATGAACTGCTACTATGTGATCCTGATGATATCCATCATCAACACAGTAGAATACAATGAGCTGAAGAACGGCACCAGAGACGAGGCCATCGTTGCTTCAATCAGACCTTTCTTCACCAAGATGGGAAGCGCTGTCTGCGTGCTGCTGACAACTGTAACTTATCTCATCTTCGGCGTCACCGGCACCACCAATCAGATCTCCGCACTGGAGCAGGCAGCCAATTCAGGCGCCATCACAGAAGCCGAGAAGCTCTCGCAGATCGATGCTGTCATCGGATCGGTCAGTACAGCCCAGAGTCACGGGCTGCTTCTCGTAATGTGCCTTATCCCGTTCATCATGATGGTATGCGCTTATCTTCTCTACAAGAAGCACTACATACTCGACGAAGACGAATACGACCGCATCGTATCAGAGCTGGCAGCAGGAAAGGCAAAAGCATAGCCGTCCGGGCAGCCTGCCTCCTGTGACCCGGCACGGGTATGGAGCAGGAAAGCCGTCAGGCGCCTGCGGCACCGGCCGGCAGAAAAAGATAACAAAAATGCAGCAATGCCTGTTTCAGGTATTGCTGCGTATTCATTTCAAAGCGGTCTTGTGAAGCGTATTTATCGTTTTAGTGAAACCGGCCGGTCCCAGTCTGGATCAATCGTCAAAGCCTTTGAATACCGGCTCGCCGGTGTACACCTGCGGCTCTGCCTCGCCTCTCAGCACGCGGAGGGCGCCGGCAGCCATGGCTTCATGCTCGACCTCTCCGGGATAGAAGCTGACCGGCGCGATCCACTCGCAGCGCGAGCGGATCTTCTGCTGCAGATCAGGAAAACGCAGCAGACCTCCGCCGCAGACGATCCCGTCTACCTTGCCGGACAGGACTGCCGCCATCTCTCCTATCGCTTTGCATATGTTGTATATCATCGCGTCCCAGACCCTGACAGCCTTAGGATCGCCTTCCTCGACCATTTTATGAATAACGTCGGAGTTGGACGTACCGAAATGACCGGTAAGACCTGCATTTCTGGTCAGAACTTCTCTCGCGGCTCTGAGGGCTTCCTCAAAACTCTCATAATGACTGTCTTCGATACCTATGCTGTTCTTGTGCGCGTTGTCAAAGAAATAGTCTATGACGCCGCTGACAGGCAGAGCTCCTGTTCTCGTCGGAGTGAAAGGCCCTTCTCCGGCTGCGTTATTGGTCGCGTCGATCATTCTTCCGCGCTCATGAGCGGAAACAGTCATGCCTCCGTCTATATGGCAGACGATATAATTGCCGTCCTCGTATCTCACATGATTTCTGCGGCAGTGCATCCTGACAGTGCCTTTCAGATTGAGCGCGTGTGTGCTCGAGGTCCTGTAGATGCCCGGCACACCTGTGATCCTCGCGAGATCGCAGAATTCATCTGTCTTAGGGCTGTCGACCATAAAGACCCTGCCGCCGTATTCGCGCTGCAGTTCTGAAGCCAGAAGCAGCCCGAGGTTAGCAGGATGATCGACACCGGACACAGCGTTCTTATTATCCTCCAGAAGCAGATCATTTGCCTCATATGTGCCTTCATGTACAGGCATGTTCGCGCCTCCGCGGCCGACGATCGCGTCCACGCCGCGCAGGTCTATACCGTTCTCATCGAGAAATTCTCTGATGAGTCTGGACCTGTATTCCAGCTGATTGCTTACTTTGCCAAGACTCGCCAGAAAAGGCGCGTCATGGAATATGTTGGTCTCGAAAAGCTTCTCTTCGTCTTCAAAATATGCCAGTTTGGTCGATGTCGACCCGGGATTGATCACTAATATCTTATAACTCATTTTCTACTTTCCCAATCTGTCAGCAACATGCAGGAGCCATCCTGCGTTTTCGGCCAGCTTCTCTCTGGTCACTTTGCCGGCTTTCAGTCCTTTCAGCAGGTCTCTCAGATCCTTCCGCGATCCCGGCATGAAGAGACTGTGTCCCGCAGCAGCGACAAGAGCCGGATCAGGTGTTCCGTATTTTGACCCCTTGCTCAGCAGCAGGTCGCCTCCGACTACCCAGTCAGTCATGACCAGGCCGTCAAAACCGAACTCATCTCTGAGCAGTGCTGTCACGAGCGCCGCGCTCTCTGACGTATGAGTGCCGTTAAGCAGATTGTATGAAGTCATGAGCGCCATAGGATCGGATTCTTTAATGCATATCTCAAATCCCCTCAGATAGATCTCTCTGAGTGCGCGCTCACTGATCACGCTGTTGTTTGCGTAGCGGTTGGTCTCCTGATTGTTGGCAGCAAAATGTTTGATCGTAACTCCGCGCCCCGGATGCGACTGCACACCTGAGGTGATTGCCGCGGCCATTCTGCCGCTCAGCAGAGGATCTTCAGAGAAGTATTCGAAGTTCCTTCCGCAGAGGATGCTCCTGTGTATGTTGAGCGCAGGTGCAAGCCACAGATCGACACCGAAGATCTCCATCTCAGTTCCGATGATCTCTCCGCACATACGGACAAAATCCGTGTCAAAGCTCTGGGCAAGGGCCGTCGCGATCGGGACCGCGGTGCAGTACTGTTCGAAGATCTCGGCACCCTTCTTCGGGGCACCGGCCTTAAGCAGGATATGCTTAACGATCCCGGGCATCATCTCTATCATACCTTCAGGAACAACAGAGCCGATCGCGTGCTTTCCTTTTCTGTCAACATAGTAACCGGCTGCGATCCTTACGCCCGCAGGGCCGTCAGCCATCGTGATCCTGCTGATCCCCCTGTCTTCGTAGATACTGCAGCTCTCTCCTGCCGCGCCCGGAACGGTCGTGCCGGCGTCTCCTATCACACCTGCCAGGCTTCCTTTCGGATCGAAGGCTCCGATACCCAGATAAGCAAGATCTTCATCGCTCATCCCATCCAGCCTCGGGTCCGGACCGGCTGTATTCGAGCCGTATGTGACGATCTCAGTCTGCAAGTCCTCGATGTCGAACTTCTTGACCGGTAATTCTTCAGCGTCAAATACGAGTTCTCTGCTGTTTTCTGCGTCCTCGAACGGCACAGAACCGAAAAGATTGCTTACCTGCCTGATCTCGAACTCTTCATCGAGCTCGAACACCGCACAAGGAGTAATGTTCTCACTGTCAGGACCGGTCAGTACAGTATATCTGCCCGGTTCCAGGACATAGCAGGATCTCTTCTCATCATAGCTTGTGAGGTCTGCCGCAGTGAATCTCACTGTAACCGTCTCCTCCTCACCCGGAGAGAGCTCTCCCGTCTTCGCGAAGCCCGCGAGTCTCTTGACTTCCTTGTCGAGTCTGCCCTTCGGACAAGCTGCGTATACCTGCACCGTCTCGCGGCCTTTTGAGTCTCCCGTATTCCTGACTCTGACGCTGACGCTGAATTCCCCGAAAGCACATCCTGCGCTCTCAGTCTCCAGCTCAAAATCAGTATATCCGAGCCCGTATCCGAACGGGAACAGAGGCTTTACGCCCGCCATATCGAAATACCGGTATCCGGTGTAGATACCTTCTCTGTACTCAGTATCGTCTCTTTCTCCAAAGCCCCCTATACTGCTGTAGTCCCCGCAGCGGGCCCACGTAGTCGAGAGCTTGCCCGACGGATATCCCTTTCCGAGCAGTATATCCGCGAGAGCGCTTCCTGTCTCCACTCCGAGCTGCGACAGCACGAGAATGTTTCCTACGCTCATTACAGGAGACAGATCCACAGGGCCGCCCGCGTTGATCACCAGCATGAACTTATCGTATTTCTCATCGAGAGCGAGTATATCTCTGACCTCACTGTCTGTAAGGAGCACATCACCCTTTTCAGGCAGCCTGTCATTTCCTTCGCCGGAGATCCTCGATACGACATAGATCGCGGCGTCAGCATTGAACCTGAGCGGAATATCATACTCCGGTTCCTTCATCACCGCGCCCATCGAAGCGGCAAGCACACTGATCTTCTGTTCTCTCGCCTTCTTTCTGACACCCTCGATGAACTGCTTTTTCGCTTTGTCCCTTATGCTGCCGTATACAGTCGACCAGATCATGTTGCTTATCCTGAAGCCGGCGTCCAGCAGACCTTTCTCTATGCTGCAGAAATATCTGGAATTGACTTCACCTGATCCTGTGCCGCCCTTGACGGTATATCTGACCCCGTTTCCGACTGCCTCGATCCTGCACGGACCGTCAAGAGGAAATGCTCCGTTTTTCTTAAGGAGCACTGTGCATCCCGGAAGATATCCTCTCAGCATATCCAGATGCTCTTTTTCATATGCATTCATATCTGTCCCCCCATCAGAATATGTATCTTCCTCTTTCATCGAAGAGGAGATCCTCAAATTCAGCATTCTCCGAAGCATACGACTTGTATGCGGCAATGCATATATCTGTCAGATACCAGAAACCGAACCCTCCGAAAGTGAGCAGCTTGATCACTCCGAGCGCGACCTGGCCGCGCAGTATTCTGTCTACGCCGTACATACCAAGAAAGAACGAGAACAGCCAGGTGAATAAGTGCTTGTTGATCTTTCTCGCATAGCGGATCTGACCTCTGTAACCAAAACCCGGCCGGTTGCCCTGGGCGTAGTCATCGTATTCATCAGAATAGTCATCATAATCAAGGCCGGAATTGTTATCTTCCGCCGGAGCGCTTTCGACCTCCCATTCCATGTTTTCTATGTCCACATCGATCGCGACCGGATTCTCTGCTTCTTCGGATGCGGCCGCGGCAGCAGCCTCTGCCTGCTGCATGTCTTCCGGCACATCTCTTATCTCCGGAAAGGTTATTTTCTGTTTTTCCTGTTCTGCAGTTATTGCCATCTTGTATATCTCTCCTTCTCCCATCAGTCTCGGTCTATTGTATTACATTTTTCCCCGGCGTGACAATGCAAACAGAGTACTTTGGATCAGTCTTGTGTATTGCCGTGTGATAGCATATAATTAAAAAGTTATGAATGGACTGTTTATTGACTCGCTGCTTGATACAATAAAAGACACGGTGACGCTGATCCCGTTCCTCTTCCTCACATATCTCGTGATGGAGTGGCTCGAACGCAAAACAGAAGATCAGTCTGTCGCCCTTCTTTCGCGTATCGGTAATTCAGGACCTGTCATAGGTTCCGCTGTCGGCATCATACCGCAATGCGGGTTTTCCGCCGCAGCCGCGAGTCTGTATTCAGGCGGAGTCATCAGCACAGGCACTCTCCTGGCCGTATTCCTTTCGACATCCGATGAGATGGTCCCGATCTTCATCTCTTCTGCTGTCAGTCCGGGTACGATCGGCAGACTGCTTATCGCCAAGTTTATCATAGCGCTGATCACAGGCGTCACGGCAGACATGACGATCCGCCTCATCAATTATACATTCAGGACACACAAACACATACACGATCTGTGCGAACAGGACGCCTGCGGCTGTGAAGATGAAGAAGGCGGGATCGTGCGTTCTGCTGTCATCCATACCGCCAAAATCACCGCGTTCATTTTCTGTATATCACTTATTATAAGCCTGCTTGTCGAGTCCATAGGCAAGGATGCCCTCGCGTCATTCATGACCGGTATCCCTGTACTCGGAGTCTTCCTCTCAGGTCTTATCGGGCTCATTCCTAACTGCGCCGCGTCGGTCATCATCACTCAGCTCTATCTTGAAGGGCTGCTGACAGCCGGCCAGATGATGGCAGGGCTGCTCGTAGGCGCAGGAGTCGGAGTGATCGTCCTGATCAGGACCAACAGGCATCAGGCAGAGAATCTCAGAGTCATATCTGTTCTGTATCTTGCAGGCGCTGCATGGGGACTTCTGATCGATCTTCTCGGCATCACTTTCTGACACAGCCGGAACAAAAATCAAGATCCGCGGAGCGATCCGCGGATCTATTAATTTACATGAATATCGTGTATGTCTTATGACCGGTTATTCTGTGATCTCATCTACTGCTGCTTCAACTTCTTCAGCTGCTTCTTTTACTTCATCAGCAGCATCGCCGATTGCCTCATCGGCTTTTGCTTTGAGTTCTTCGAACTTGCCGGCTGCCTTTTCCTTGACATCATCGAAATCCTCACCGAAGTCCTTAAGGATGGATCTTGCCTTCTGGCATGCTTCGCAGTCACAGAATGCTTCACCCTTTTCCTTGAGAGCCTCTGCATGAGCCTTCATCTTGTCAGCGAACTCGCCGCCGAACTTTTCCTTCGCATCATCAGCACCGAATGTCTCGATCATGTCGCCGACGCTGGAAACACCCTCTTTGAGCTGCTTGATAAGCTCGATCTCAAGCAGCTTGTCACCGGCCTTGTCTACTACCGGCGCTGCCTTCTCAGAGATCTTGCTGACCACAGGAGCAGCTTTCTCGGAGAGCTTGTCATAAGCCTCGCCTACGTTCTCGCTGATGTCTGACATCTTTTCGCCGAACTTGATAGAAGCGTCTGAATACTTGTCGGCAACCTCATTGATCTTGTCCCATGCCTTGTCAGCCTTATCCTTGACATCATACTTTTCATCAACAGCATTCAGCCATTTCTCGGCAGCTTCTCTCAATGGTCCGTAGCAATGTCCTTCAAGAAGTGATTTTACCTTGTTAACGGTGTCTTTGTTTGCCATCTTTTACCCTCCTGTCCATTCAGTGATAGTCCATTCAGCGGTGGTAATTGTCATCGCTAACAGTATAGCACAATTACCTTGACTAAACATATATCTGGTATATAATTGTTGTCGTAAAAACCTAACCAGGGGAGCTGATGCTGAGATTTCCCGCTTGCGGGATGAACCCTCATACCTGATCCGGATAATACCGGCGTAGGAAGGATTATCAACATAGTGGCACATGAGATATTGCGTAACGCATTCTCACGTATGTTTTCAACGGCAGCTCTCCTTAATTTCTGATTAAGGAGGATTTTTTATGCAGGCTTTTTTTGAATCAACTACAGGCAAGATCGCTGTAATGGCGGTTATCGTTATTCTTCTTTTCCTCATCATGAGAGGCGGAAAAGACAGCGAAAAGAAGGCAGATACAGGCGCTCTGACGATCTCCGCGCTGATGATCGCGCTCGCTGCAGTACTCGGTCAGATCAAGGTCTTCGAGCTGCCGCAGGGTGGATCTGTAACACTCTTCAGCATTCTTCCGATCGTCGTATGCGCTTACCTTCTGGGCACACGCCGCGGTGTCATGGCAGGTTTCTGCGTGGGTCTGATCAACCTTATCTTCGGCCCTTATGTCATTCACCCGGTCCAGCTTCTGATGGACTACCCTATCGCTTTCGGCGCGCTCGGACTCGCGGGTCTGACACGCAACTCCAAGAACGGCCTGATCAAGGGTTACATTATCGGTCTGATCGGGCGTTATATCTGCGCTGTACTGTCAGGTGTCATTTTCTTCGGAGCATACGCGCCTGAAGGATTCAACGCGTGGACATGGTCGCTCTGGTATAACCTGACTTATCTCGCAGCAGAGGGCGCCATCACAGTCATCGTCCTCTTCATCCCTGCTGTAAGGAACATGTTCCTCAGACTCAGATCTCAGTATGGACGCGGATAATCACCGCAGCATGATTAAAAGCAGGCGCCTCCCGGGCGCCTGCTTATTTATGTGTCAGTAAATGAGTGTTTTATCTCCCGAAGCCGCTGTGCGGATCATATGATCCTCTCCCTTGCGGTCGGTCAGATACTAAGCCCTGACCGCG
>JAFRLN010000112.1 GCA_017431175.1 Mogibacterium sp. | reverse complement strand
GTGACAAAACGAAACGTCCCGGGTGTCACAACTACGGGTGTCAATGTATCAGAATAGTAACGGTATATATCTGGATGCAATGATGACTGCAAGGAAGAGTAGCATCAGCACAGCGGCTGCGGCATCTCCTCTTGCGAAGTGTATCTCGTTCATCCTTGTCCTGCCGCTGCCTCCGTGGTAGCATCTTGCCTCCATGGCAAGTGCAAGCTCCTGGGCGATGCGGAAAGAGCTGATGAAAAGAGGTATCAGGATCGGGATCAGGCTCTTGGCACGCTGGAAGAGATTGCCGGATTCGAAGTCAGCGCCTCTGGCTTCCTGAGCCTTGATGATTTTGTCGGTCTCTTCCATGAGTGTCGGTATGAATCTGAGCGCGATGGTCATCATAAGGGCGATCTCATGGCTCGGAAGCCCTATCAGGCTGAACGGTTTGAGAAGTTTCTCCAGTCCATCGGTCAGCTCTATCGGCTTGGTGGTCAGTGTCATCATCGATGATCCGATGATGAGCAGTACCAGTCTGACAGCCATGAAGAATGCTCTGGATACGCCTTCATACGTGATCGTCAGGAATTTCCAGTGCCACAGAACTCTTCCGTCTACCATGAAGAGATTGATCACGAATGTGAATAATATGATTATGAATACTGCGGTCAGACCTCTGAATATGAATTTTACCGGAACCCTCGACACCGCTATCACTGCGAAAAGGGCCGCTGCTGCGATAAGGAATCCCCAGAAATTATTAACGATAAAAAGCTCTATTATATAGAGCAGTGTCGCTGTTATTTTGGTTCTCGCGTCCAGTCTGTGCACCGGAGAATCGCCCGGATAGTACTGGCCCAGTGTGATGTCTCTGATCATTTCGCTGTTTATTATTATTTCTGCGCAGGAGCAGGGATCACTGCCCTGATGTCATGCGCTGCTTCTTCTACTGTAAGAGCGCTGCTGTGGATTGATGGTATCGCGTCTGTGATCTTTCTCATGATCGACCTCATCGGAGGTACATCGAGCCCCATTGCTGTAAGTTCCTTCTCATGGGAGAACACTTCCTGCGGAGTACCCTGCATAGCGATCCTGGCTTTGTCCATGACCACCACGCGGTCTGACAGATTGGCGATATCTGCCATATTGTGAGATACGAAAATGATAATGATCCCAAGGTTGTCATGGATGACCTTTATCATCGACAGTATTTCTCTGTGCGCAGCGGGATCGAGTCCTGCAGTAGGCTCGTCAAGAATGAGCACGGAAGGTCTCATTGCGATTACACCTGCAATAGCGACTCTGCGCTTCTGTCCTCCGCTCAGCTCGAAAGGAGAAGAATCGCATATCTCATCATAATTCAGGCCGACAAGCTGGATTGCAGCTTTGACTCTGACATCGACCTCTTCATCGCTGAGCCCGACGTTGCGCGGTCCGAAAGCCACATCCTTCGATACAGTCTCTTCAAACAGCTGGTATTCAGGATACTGGAACACCAGCCCGACTTTTCTTCGTATATCTACAAGCTTGACGCTGCCGTCTGTGATACACTGCCCGTCAACGTACACCTCGCCGGAAGCAGGTTTGAGCAGCCCGTTGAGATGCTGAAGAAGCGTAGACTTGCCGGACCCGGTATGTCCTATGATGCCGAGGACCTCGCCGTCATTCACCTTAAGAGACACGCCGTCAAGCGCCCTTGTCTCGCCCGGCATTCCGGGATTATATATGTATGTGAGATCTTTTACTTCTATTGACATTGTTTCCTCAGCTCATCGATCATATCTTCTGCAGTCATAACACTGTCAGGCATGCCGAGCTCTTCCCTGAGCTGTATGACAGGAGGCAGCTCGAGCCCCGCGTCTCTGATAAGCTCTCTGTCAGAGAATATTTCCCGCGGCGTCCTGTCCGCAAGCACCTTACCGTTCTTAAGTACGACGATCCTGTCTGCCTGTGCAGCCTCACTCATAAAATGCGTGATCAGTATCGCTGTGATACCTTCTGAGTTGAGCTGCCTGATGATCGACATAACGCTTTCTCTGCCCTTTGGATCAAGCATTGCGGTAGGCTCGTCGAACACGATGCAATCCGGTCTCATAGCTACTGCTCCGGCAATCGCGATTCTCTGTTTCTGGCCTCCGGAAAGCATATGCGCGCCCTTGAGTCTGTGTTCATACATATTGACCTGCTTAAGAGCTCTGTCAACCCTCTCTCTGATCTCAGCAGGCGGTATCCCGAGGTTCTCCGGCCCGAACGCCACGTCATCCTCCACTATGGAAGATACGATCTGATTGTCAGGATTCTGGAATACCATTCCGACCCTGCGGCGTATGTCCCATATCCGGCTGTCGTCGCGTGTGTCCATTCCATCTACTGTCACAGTCCCGGATGTCGGGATGATCAGCCCGTTGAGACATTTTGCCATGGTGGACTTTCCCGAGCCATTCATTCCGATGACGGAGACAAAACTTCCTCTCTCTACGTCAAGACTGACGCCGTCGACCGCCCTCTTTCCGGCAGTCTCAACGCCCTCCTCTGTTATTCGGGTAAATTCTACGACCAGGTCTCTGACCTCGATAAAAGCCATTCGCGTCTCCTTTGCTGTGCAGTCACAACGATAATTGTATCGTAGTGCCAAAATTAAGGCAAGAGAAAAAGCCGGTCACCCGGCTTATCCGCAAAATGTCGAATATCTAAAACGAGAAGGTCCCCTAATCCTGTAACGAATCAGACATTCTATATGTTAACCCTTTTGCTTCGTACAATATTTTACATATGAGGATGACTCTGGTCAACACTTTTTTGGTTAAAACGTACAAAATTTTTGACGATTAATTGTCCGGTGTTCCCAACTATCT
>JAFRLN010000111.1 GCA_017431175.1 Mogibacterium sp. | reverse complement strand
CCTGCTAAGGCAGCTAACGCTGGCGGCGTTGCTTGCTCCTGCATCGAGATGGGCCAGAACGCAGGTCACACTGCATTCCAGCACCAGGCAGTTTATGATCAGCTCCACCAGATCATGAAGAACATCTACAGCGCTTGCGCTAAGGCTGGTGAGACATACTATGGCAACAAGAACGCTCTGGTACCTGGCGCTAACATCGCTGGATTCGAGAGAGTAGCTAACGCTATGATGGCTCAGGGTCTTGTATAAATCGAACTCATTCGATTTAAGATGACTCTTTAGGTGTAAACCGAAACTCAAAAGAGACCGCTTCGGCGGTCTCTTTTCTTGTCAAATCATTCTTAAGGCATCCCCGGTGTGGAAGACGTACAGATATGCCTCGCTGACCTCCATGCCTGTACCCTTAACAATTGCTTCGCGGTACAGATCGATCTGCACTCTGTATTCCCTCCTGATGCGTTCCATTTCAGCATCCAGGTCTATGCCCGGGTGAATGAAACTCGACTTATAGTCGATAAGGACTTCCCGTCCGTCCTCCTCAAAGCAGCAGTCTATGACACCTTGTACCAGGATGCCGCGTCCTTCTCTTATCGTACTGAGAGTGAACGCCTTTTCCTTCCTCAGTGTACCTCTCCGCGCGGCGGCTGCAGCGCGTTTCCCGAGGTCAGACCTGAAAAATCCTGCTATTCTCTCGAGCCGGATGTCTTCATATACATCACGATCCACAGCTCCGCGGTCCCGGAGAATCTTCGCCTGCTCACAGATATAATCTGTGTCCACGGTTCCGTCCGGCTTCGAAGCCCGGGCAAAATCAATGAACTCCATTATCCTGTGATATGCGATTCCGATATCCGCCGCGCTCGCTCTCTTGCGTTTCTCTCCTGCTTCCCAAAGTTTCACCACTTCGTCATCCGGCGTCATTACAGATCCCGGGCGCTGCTCTTCCGCTTCAGCCGCTGCAGCTGAGACTTGCGTTTCTTCCTCCGCGGACTCGCGCCTCAGCGCGCTTACAGAGTATTTTGCTTTTGCAGTCAGCAGATCTGAGTAAGGGTACTCAAAGGCGAACTTTCTGTCTATCTCTTCATACAGCTGCCTCTCCTCCTCTGTCAGATCGATCTTCGCCGGATCAGGTATGCTGCGCCGGTGAGTCTTCTCAGAAACGGCCGACTGCTCAAGTGGCCCGATGTGATAGGTGTTCACACCGGTGCGTATAACACTCCTCATGACCTTCAGGAAGTCTGACGGCCTCGCTGTGTATTTATTAAGGCTCTCCTCGCTTGCACAGGTACCGACCAGTATCAGCTTATTGCGGGCTCTGGTCATCGCCACATACAGGATCCGGAGCTCTTCCTTATAGCTGTCACGGTGCGACTTTGCGTTGATCGCCCTCTGTACAATAGTCGAGCGCCAGTAACGCCTGTCCGGATCGATATACGGCAGCGATACTCCTATATCCGTATCAAAACTGAAAGCCTTCGCTATACTGTCAAATCTGAACCTGTGGCCAAGACCTCCCACTATCACGAACGGGTACTCGAGCCCTTTGCTCTTGTGGATCGTAGATATCCTTATCACGTCCTCACCCGGGCCCGCAGCAGAAGCCTGTCCATTGCTTATCTTCTTCTGTTTCATTACCCCAACAAATGAAATAAACGAACTCAGTGAAGCAACGTTGTCTTTGCTGTATCTGCCTGCCCTGTCTGCAAGAGCCCTGAGGTTGGCCTGCCTTCTGGAGCCTCCGTTCATGGCTCCGGCCATACGGTAGCATCCGGAATCGGTCAGCACTTTCCAGACAAAATCATCGAGCGGCATCATCCTCGACAGTCTGCGCCACTCAAGGATCCGGTCCGCCGCGTATCTGGCTTTTTCCTTCAGTTCGCAGTCAGGACCTTCCTCTCTGTACCACTTCAGCGCTTCCCAGTATGCAGGGCGCGGTTCCCGTTTTACCTTGTTGCCGGCATCTTCGCTGTTCTCCTCGCGTTCTGATGTCCCTGGCTGGCGCGTATGAACCGTGTGGGCTATCCTGACTTCAGCAAGCTCTTCCGGAGTCCAGCCGAAAGCGTCTGAATGCAGAGCTGCTATCAGCGGGACATCCCTCTTCATATTATCGATGCATGTGAGCAGCGAGAGTGCTATGCCTATCTCAACCGTGTCAAAATAGTCGTCAGACTCTTCGACATATGGATCAACTCCATGACTCCGGAGTGCCCTCGCCAGAATATCTCCTCTCAGTCTGACCGCCCTGAGAAGGATCACAATATCCCTCGCCTGCGCTTTTCTCACCTCTCCTGCCTTGGTGTCATAGAATTCCGTCCCTATGAGACCGGACGCCAGGCGCGCGATATAGTCAGCTTCTGCTTCTTCCTTCGACAGTGAAGCGATCTCTTCATCTACATCCGGGCCTGTTTCATATGACGTATCCTGAACAGCCTCTGCTGCCGGGCCGTCATCCTTCTGCTCTATAAGGACATGGACTTCCGGTATGAAGTCATATTCGGACGGACACCGTGTCCCGGTGTGCAGCATGGCGCGTTCGTCATAGCCTTCCATAATCTCTCCGAAGACTCTGTTGATGTATCTTACAGTCGCGTCATTGCTCCTGAAGTTCATGCTGAGATCGATCGCTGTACCTTCGCCATTTCCGGAATCTGAAAATCTCCTGTACAGATCCTCGAATATAGACGGCTCTGCCTGTCTGAATTTATAGATGCTCTGCTTGTCATCGCCCACCCTGAACACATTGTCATGTCTGGCTATACTGCTGATCAGGGTCTCCTGTATCCTGTTGGTATCCTGATACTCATCCACGAAGATGTATCTGAATCTGCGCTTCAGGGTTTCTGCCGCTTCGGCATTTCTAAGAATACGGACGGCGCTGTGTTCCATGTCAGGAAAATCCATGACACGGCGCTCTTTCTTCTTCTCTGAATATCTGCGCTCAAATTCCTCCAGCAGTCTGATATAGTATACGGTGTACTTGTATGCCTTGTTCATCTCAGAAAGCCGTGTCCGGAAGTCCGGGATCATATACTTGCTGTTCCAGTCATTGATCTCATCCTTGTATCCCTGGCGCAAAGCCCTGACCTCGTCTTTGATCGGCTCATACGCTTCCTTCCACGCTTTCCTGGTATTAAGAGTCTTGAATTCAATGGACGCTGCCATTTCAAGCAGCCCCGCATCCATCCTGCCGCGGCATACAGATTGTCTGATATCATGTATCAGAGCTGTCTCTGTGGCGAGCTTCTCCTCGAACATGTCGGAGAGCCCGGCATCATACATAAGCTTCTTAAGCTGCTCCGCCGCATCATCCGCCGTGCTGAAAACCGCTGCCGTATCTTCCAGCATCACTTTCTCCAGCTCTGAGCCTTCGAAGGTCTCCGGCGTTACACGCAGCATCTCTGCCCTGCTGTAAGCCCAGCTGAAATAGTCCGGGATCGACCTGAGTCCGTTGTATGCACTGAGCAGATTATTTCTGAAAGTCTCCTCCTGTCTCTCCTCGCTGTACAGACGCATGAATTCCCTGAATCCTACGCTGTCTGCTTCATGCGCTGAAGTCCCGCCTTCTCCGGACAGCCCAGAGAGAAACAGATCATCCTCAAAACCGGCTTCCAGCAGCTCCTGAAGCGCTTCTCTCTTCATAAGCTCCCCCTGCACTTCGTCACACGCGCCGAAGTCCGGTTCTATATCTATCTCGTAAAAGAACTCCCTGATTACACGCATAGCAAAACTGTCTATTGTTGTGATATACGCCAGATAGAGTTTTGACAGCTGTTCAGAGAGGCGCCCGGCGTCTTCCGGGCATTCCTTCATTCTCTTTCTTATTGCAGCAGAAAGACGCAGCTTCATCTCAGCTGCAGCGGCCCGTGTGAATGTCACTACGAGCATCTCATCAACGTCTGCTTTGCCTTCAAGGATGATCCTGAGGATCCTCTCCACCAGAACAGCGGTCTTGCCGGAACCCGCAGCAGCGGAAACAAGCACAGACCGGTCGAGTGTCTCAATCGCTTTCAGTTGTTCATCAGTAAAACTAACAGCCATGTGGATATTATACCATAAGTCTCCGGACGCTCTGTCCTACTTTCCGGACCGCATAATAATACATTCTTCAAATCATTGGATAACGTTGGATAAATCCCTGCATTCTGATACAATAGTGACTAGTGATAATAAGAGTTAAAACTCTGTCAATATATAGGAGAAAAAATATGAAACACAGACCAACTATGCTCATGATCCTCGACGGGTTCGGGATCAGAAAAGAAACATACGGAAACGCCATCGCTGCGGCGAACACCCCGGTACTCGACAGATTTTTCGCTGAATATCCTTTCATCACTATCGAGGCCAGCGGCGAAAAAGTAGGACTGCCTGCAGGACAGATGGGTAACTCCGAAGTCGGTCACCTGAACATCGGTGCCGGCAGCGTAGTATACCAGAACCTTCTCAAGATCACACGCTCGATCCAGTCCGGCCAGTTCTTTGAGAACCCTGCGCTTCTCGCCGCTATGAAAAACGCGGCAGACGGACACACGCTTCACATCATGGGACTCGTTTCAGACGGCGGAGTACACAGCCATTTTGAGCACCTCAAGGCTGTCATCGATATGGCTAAGAAGAATAATGTAAAAGAAGTCGTCGTTCACTGCTTCCTCGACGGAAGAGACGTTCCTCCAAGAAGCGCCATGACATGGCTCGGCGCGCTTGAAGAGTATATGGAGCAGGAAGGCATAGGCAGGATCGGAGTCATCTCAGGCAGATTCTACGCTATGGACAGAGACAAGAGATGGGAAAGACTCGTCAGAGCTTATGACGCTCTCACTCTCAGCGAAGGTCTCACAGCATCCTGCTCACAGGAAGCGATCGACAACTCATATGCTAAGGATGAGAATGATGAATTCGTGCAGCCTACAGTCGTGAACGCGATACCGATGAAATCCGGTGACTCTGTCGTGTTCATCAATTTCAGACCGGACAGAGCGCGCGAGATCACAAGAGCTCTTGTAGATCCTGAATTCGACGGATTCGAACGCAAAGTCGAACTGACAGACCTTGTATATGTATGCATGGCTGAATATGACGCTACCATGCCTAATGTACTTGTTGCTTTCCCACCTGAAGACGTTGATCCGACGCTGGGCAAAACTATAGCAGACTACGGCCTCAGACAGCTCCGTATCGCAGAGACAGAGAAGTACGCACACGTTACGTTCTTCTTCAACGGCGGTGTCGAGGCACCTAATGTCAACGAAGACAGGATACTTATTCCTTCGCCGAAAGTACCTACATATGATATGCAGCCTGAGATGAGTGCTCCTGAAGTAGCCTCCACCGTCATCGAAAAGATCAAAGAAGACATCTACGATCTCATTATTCTGAATTTTGCCAACCCTGACATGGTCGGCCACACAGGTGTATTCGATGCTGCTGTCAAGGCGATCGAAACGCTCGACGGACTCGTAGGTCAGATCGCCGACGCGGTCCTCTCGAAGGACGGACAGATCCTCCTTACAGCAGACCACGGCAACGCTGACACCATGCTGGATGAATCAGGAAACCCTGTCACCAAGCACAGCACAGCTCTGGTTCCTCTCTGCCACATCTGCAATGATCCTGTACCATTCAGAAAGGACACCGGCAAGCTCGCAGATATCGCTCCGACGCTCCTGACACTGATGGGTCTGGATGTCCCTGCGGGAATGGAAGGAGATATCCTGGTATAACACGATTTGCACTCAATACCAAGAGGCGCCCCTGAAGGCGCCTCTTTTGCTGTCCTGCTGTTAATGTCCTTATTTGTGATTGATGAAGTCGCTCAGGATATCTATGGCTTCCAGATAGCCATCGAAACCCTTTCCGGCAACGGTTGCGATAGCAGCTTCTCCGGCAAATGAGTGGTGCCGGTACTCTTCTCTCAGAAGAGGTTCCAGCACATGTACCTCAACACAAGGTGTCCGCACTGCTTTCATCGCGTCCATGATAGCTATGCTCGTGTGAGCGAGTCCTCCCGGATTGATAACAATGCCGTCATAGTTCTCGAAGAAAGCCTGCTGTATCTCGTCGATAATATCACCTTCATGATTGGTCTGGACGAATCTCAGCTCGTTTCCTTCTCCTCTCTGTTCCCTTATCATATCCACGAGTTCCTCATATGTCCTTGTCCCGAAGAGCTCAGGTTCTCTTACTCCAAGAAGATTCATATTAGGTCCATTTATTATCAGCAATTTCATTCAGATACCTCTCGATCTTTCTCGCGATGTAATACACGAATCCTTTCAGCTCATAGTTATATGTATTGCCTTCTCCGGTCTTTGCCCTTCGTTCTCCGAATACTCTTGAGTTGAGTATCGACAAGTCAGAAGTCCGCCTGTACACTCTGTCCCGTATATGGAAAAGGTCGGTTAAGCCCGCGTTGATGCTTATATCTCTTCCCCTTCTGTCCAGGAGCTCCAGCGGGCGCCTGACATAAACAACAATGCCGTTAGCCCTCATTATATCTCTGTTGAGAGGATTGAGCGCTGTGCTGCCTCCCGTTGCGATGACCGCTCCGCGGTTCATACACGCTTCACGGACAGCCTGATGCTCTACCGCTTTGAAATAATCTTCTCCGAGACCATTATCCGCCAGGACGTCCGGTATGGTTCCGCCCATCAGTTTTTCTGTCTCTTCGTCTGTATCTATAAACCTGAGGCCCAGCTCATACGCATATCTGCGCATGATCGTCGTCTTGCCGCTTCCCGGCATTCCGATCGCGATCACATTGAGCTGATCCTGAAGTATCCTGCGCTTGATCGGTATGATAAAGCGTCTGTCCTCGTCAGTATCGTCCGGCTTTCCGAGCCATATGTTCCGTGATGCTATCGCACGGTAGATCACCATCTCAAGCCCTGATCTTGTATGGCACCCCGTAAGCCTGCGGGCGTCCTGGAGGAATTTTGTCCTGTAAGGATCATATATCATGTCTATGGCGAGCTCAAGCCTGCTGAACATCCTCGCCGTGATCCTGTGCTCTCCGAGAGGTGACTTCTCTATGTCCGGCGCTCTGCCGACAGGAGTACAGTTGATCAGTACCTCCGCATCATAATGCAGATGGAGCCGGTTATATCCTGTGACCTCATACATTTCGCCCAATGTGACAGATTCACCGTCCGTGGACGGTACAGGGCGCTTGGATGTCATCTCCGGGAACCTGGATATAAGGACTATTCTTGAAGCGCCCATCTCTCTGAGTGCTCTTGCTGTCGATGTCGCCGCGCCGCCTGTCCCGAGTATTATACACTTCCTGCCTTCAACTGAACCTTCAGCCAGATACCTGAAGCCATACATATCCGTGTTAAAGCCTGCCAGTCTTCCGTCCGGAAGTCTTCTTACGACGTCGACAGCGCCGGCCTTCCTCGCGTCTTCAGAGATCTCATCGAGGTACTTCAGGACTTCATATCTGTAAGGATTGGAGATGTTGAAGCCTGAATATCTGGTATCAGCAAAAATCGCCTCGAGACCGCCCTCAGGTGTCACGTCAAGCTCGTCGTATTCATAATCCGCTATTTCATTGTGTATCCGCCGCAGCTGGCTGTAGCCATGATTGCCGCCAATCGATCCGTATCTCGGCATTATTTGCACCTTTTCGATATGGAGTAACTCTGTTATAAAAATGATATATCAGTATGTATGTATTAATCAAACTTCGTTAAAAAAAAGACAGGATGTGATCCTGTCTTCGAGTTCCCGGCATTCTATATTCTGTAATAATTATCCCCCGTTTGCTGCTCCGGCCATAGAGGGATCCCACAGCCCTTCTGACTTGGATATGATCAGATTGGCAGCGATATCTCCTTCAACATTGATTGTCGTAAACGCCATGTCGAGCAGACGGTAGAAAGCAGCGATCGGACCGATCAGATCTACCGGAAGCCCGAATATCGTCAGATAGGATGTCATCAGTACTATTCCGCCTCCCGGTATTCCCGGGGCTGCCATATTGAGCAGGGTCGCAGCCGCAGCCATCGCCGCAAGTCTTGACAGTGGCAGGTCCAGCGAATAAAAGTCCGCTACGAAAAGTGACAGGCAGCAGAAAGAGCAGGCGCCTCCGCACATATTGATCGTGCATCCGAGAGGGAGTGTGAAAGTGCTGATCGATTCCGGCGCGCCGAGTTCATCCATGCTGACACGTATAGATGTCGGGAGCGTCGCTGCGGAGCTTGTAGTGGACATTGTCATCAGCGCTACCTTTCCACACGCGGACAGGTAATTGCTCAGCGGCACGCGGGTATATATCCTGACCGGAATGATGAAGACGAAGATGAACACTGCAATGCATGCGAGCCAGCAGCAGAGTATATATCTTCCGATAGCCATGATCATTCCTGTTCCGTACTCTGCTATGGAAAAAGCCATCAGCGACATGACACCGAGCGGGGAAGTCTCCATTATCAGGGAGAGAACACTGAACGCGACAGAAGAAGCGCTGCTGATAAGGTCTCTGAAGATCTTGCCGCGCTCTCCTGCTCTGAGAGAAGCGGCCGCAACGATGACCGTCGCTATTATAGTAGGCAGGACTGCGCTGCTGAGCATAGGAGAGAGGAAATTGTCCGGCACGATACTGATCAGTACATCGCCGGCACTGAATACTCCTCCTGTCTCGCCGTCATAGACAGGCTGGTTGTCGAAGACTATATTCAGTCCCGGTCTTATCATCATCGCGACTGCGAACGACACCGCAAAAGACACGAGGAACATTATGATATACAGTGCGACAGTCTTGACGCCTACGCGCTTCAGCGATATCGCGTCAGCAGAGTTGATGATCCCGCCGGCGACAGCACATACCAGGATCGGTATGATCATCAGTTTGATAAGATTGAGATAAATGTCACCTATGAATTTCAGATCATGTGATAATCCGGGCGCGGCAAAACCTAACGCGATACCAGCCGCGAATCCTATTGCGATCCTTATGAACAGATTCTCTTTCTTGAATAGCCAGTCCATTATCATAAATAAAAGCTCTGCGAAGCCGCAGAGCTTTGTTATCTCTCATCCATTGTCTACTCGAGGCCTTCCGGTCTGCTGTATGTGATCAGATCCTCTGCAACTTCTTTTGCGGCCTGGCTTACAGGTCTTTCGCTCTCATCTTCTGTAAGAATCGGCTTGCCCTCGATGATGTCTCTTGCTCTCTTGGCTGTGAGTATGCAAAGTGAATATCTGCTGTCTGTTTTCTCCTGAAGCTTGTTAACTGATGGATAAAGTAACATTTGTAATCATTCTCCCTTCTGTTCCTGTTCGTATTTTCTGATGATCGGAAGTACCTTATCAGGTATTCTTGCGGCTTCCGCAGTCATAATACTCCTGACTGTAGCTACAGCCTCTTCAAGGTTCTCATTGACCACCATATAGTCGTATTCACCGATGAATTTTATCTCGTCGACTGCTTTACTCAGCCGCTTTTCTATCTTCTCTGGTGTCTCTGTTCCGCGGTTCTCCAGCCTTTTTCTGAGTTCCGTCAGGCTCGGCGGAAGCAGGAAGATCATCACTGCTTCAGGCATTGCAGCCTTGACCTGAAGTCCTCCCTGAACATCGATATCGAGAATGACATTGCGTCCCTTCTCAAGTTTCTTCAATACAATGTCCTTAGGAGTCCCGTAGTAATTATCAAAGACTGTGGCATACTCAAGGAAATTGTTTCGCCCGATATTCACTTCAAACTCTTCGTGGGTAACAAAGAAGTATTCCCTGCCGTGCACTTCGCCTTCTCTCGGCTCGCGTGTCGTCATCGATACTGAAAATTCATTGCGGATATCTTTCAGGATCTCTCCGCATATCGTGCCCTTGCCCGTACCGGACGGACCGGAGATCACATACAGTCTGCCTTTGCTATGACTCATAGACACCTCCCCATTGTGACAATATATTTTACCACAGAAGTCAAGTATTATTCTATGTTCTGTACCTGTTCTCTGATCTTCTCGATCTCTGCCTTGAGATCGAGCATCATGGATGTGATGTCTGTATCATTTGACTTGGATCCGATAGTATTGGCTTCCCTGTTCATCTCCTGGATAAGGAAGTCTGTCTTCTTTCCGACAGGCTCTTTCCCGTTCCCTGACATGAACTCTCTGAGCTGACTGATATGGCTCTCAAGACGGACGAGCTCTTCGGTTATATTGGCTTTGTCAGCGAAAATAGCTGCCTCAAGCGCTATCCTCTCTTCCGGCACTTCATATACGCCGTCAAGCAGTTCTTCGACTCTCGCTTTGAATTTTGCCGCGTATTCCGCTTCGATCTGAGGTGCCCTGGCCTCGATCCTGCTGCGTATGTCAGCAATGATATCTGCGCGAGCGCTGATGTCTGCCGCAAGCCTGGCCCCCTCAGTCTCTCTCATAGCGGTAATATCAGTCACAGCCTTTCCTGCCGCGTCGAGCAGGCATCTGAGCATTTCTTCCTCATCTTCCTCTGCAGGAGCTGTCTTTATTACATCAGGCATCCTGGCAAGCAGGCTCAGCGAGACTCCTGAGGCGTCACCGGTATGGAACTCCTCGCTGAGTTCTGTCAGGATCCTGTAGTACTTGCCCGCAAGATCCTTATCAAGCCTTACATCCGCGTCACTTGTACCAAAATTATCTACCATTACTGATACTTCGACTTTACCGCGCGCAAGGCCTTCTTTGATACGCGCTTTGATCTTCTCTTCAGCGAAAGAATACTTCCTTGGCATCTTGATATAGATATCGAGATATCTGTGATTGACTGTCCTGATCTCAACAGTGATCTTTCTTACTTCATCGACATATTCGCCTCTGCCGAAGCCAGTCATGCTTCTTATCATATTCGAAAGCCTCCTATTTTTTCTTTGCTCTGCGTTTTTTTGCTGTTTTCGGTTTCATAACTGAATATCCGAAGAAACCCAGTTCTTCCGGACTGAGCCGGTAGTATTTTCCGTGGCTGAAAGCTACGAGGTCCATTGCCGCATAGTTATATGCTCCGCTTTCATCCACATATCGCTCATCCACGTGGACCGCTGTTATCTCCGCGATAAACATGTCGTGAGACGGATAATTCCTGACCTCTGTTACCCTGCACTCTATATTGACAGGCGACTCCGCTATCATCGGCGCACTGACAGTTTCCGCGGCCTCGCGTGTAAGTCCGAGCTGTCCGAATTTGTCTGTATCGCTTCCCGATCTCACTCCGCAGAAATCCATAGCGCGGGTCAGATCCGCAGTCGTCAGATTGATGACGAACTCACCTCTTTCAGAAATAATGCTGTGAGAGAAGCGGTTCGGTCTTACAGAGATGTAGGTCATCGGCGGGTGCGAGTTGATGATACCCGTCCACGCAACCGTTATGATATTGCTGTTTTCCATATCCCCGCAGCTGACCATCACCGCGGGAAGCGGTGCCGTCAGCGGGCCGGGCTTTGAACTGATCTTCATATTATCCTTTCCTCAGGCTGCTGAGAACCTTCTCAAAAATCTCCGGTAGCTCTGAATGAAACTCCATGTATTCTCCTGTAGACGGATGGATGAACCCGAGAGTTCCCGCGTGCAGAAGCTGCCCGCTGACCTTGGCGCCGGCGACAGTGCCGGTCTGTCTTCTCGGTCCGTATAGCTCATCTCCCGCCAGAGGATGGTGGATATATGCCATATGTACTCTGATCTGGTGTGTACGTCCTGTCTCAAGCCTGGCACGGACAAGGGTATACCGTCCAAAACGCTCGAGCACTTTAATATGCGTCACGGCATCACGGCTCCCGCTTCCGTAGACCGCGCGCCGCATGCGGTTTCGGTCATCGCGTCCGACAGGCGCATCGATCGTGATCTCATCGCTGCTTATATTATCGAGACATAGCGCAGTATATTCACGTGTCACAGAATGTACCCGCAGCTGGTCTGCAAGGGACTCATGCGCATGATCGTTCTTAGCTATCATGAGAAGACCGCTGGTGTCCTTGTCTATGCGGTGCACGATTCCGGGTCTTATCACTCCGTTGATCGTCGAAAGGGAATCACCGCAGTGATACATCACTGCATTGACCAGAGTTCCGCTCCAGTTGCCCGGACCGGGATGGACGACCATGCCCCGCGGCTTGTTGACAACGAGGACATCGCCATCCTCATAAACTATCTCGAGCGGGATGTTCTCAGGAGTAATGTCGAGCGACTCCGGTTCCGGCATGTCGATGACGATCTCATCACCGGATGCGACTGCCTGCTTCTTCGAAGTGACTGTCCTGCCGTTGATGCTTATGCGGCCCTTTTCTATCAGCCTGACAGCATAGCTCCTTGACAGTTCATCGGTATTGTACCCGATAAAAGCATCCAGACGGCAGCCGGCATCTTCTGCCGCCGCAGTCAGCACTATTGTATTATCAGTTGACGGATTGCTCTGAGTCATTGTCCCTGCTGTCTTTCTGTTTATCACCGCCGGCATCGCTTTCTTGTTTCATCTCCAGCAGAAGCCAGATCACCGTAAGAAAGCAGCCGCAGGTCACGCCTATGTCAGCGATATTGAATACGGCAAAGCTGCCGCAGGAGATCATGTCGGTAACATACCCCAGGACCAGACGGTCCGCAAGATTGGACAGACCGCCGGCTATTACGAATGTCATGATGACCGATACTATCCTTGACCCGTGCTTCGCCTCTCTCGCGACGAACACGATGCACATTATGATCAGCACAGATGTCATGACGACAGTGATCCACTTATTGCCCTGAAACATGCTGAATGCTGTGCCTGTGTTGCGCACATAAAGGATCCGCATCCAGTCGCCTATGACAGGTATGCTGTCTCCGGGCTGCATGTGAGCGCGTACAAGGTATTTCGTCAGCTGATCTGCTGCTATGAGAGCGGCAGCAATCAATGGATATATCAGCATATGAGTCTCTCTCCGGTCCTGTATTGATTAGTTATCTGTGTTCACCCGGTATTTTCGGATCGACATACACAGTCTGATTGTGAGTGAAGATCACCATGCCGGGTCTGGCTCCGTTAGGCTTTTTGACATAGCGTACAGGCACGTAGTCGACCGGTACGTTGGTGCTTCCGGAGGCCTTGCTGTGATAGGCAGCGATAGATGCTGCCTCATAGATCAGCTCTGCAGGCAGGTCGTGAACGGTCCTTCCATCCTCAAGCCTGACTATGACATGTGAGCCCGGGATGTCCTTGGTATGCATCCACACATCAGTTTTGGACGCAAGTTTCATCGTTATATAGTCATTCTCAATATTGTTCCGGCCGGCCAGTACCTGAGTTCCGTCGCTCAGGATATACCTGTATGGTTCAGGTTTTGGAGCTTTGCGTTTGCGCTGCGCGGCTTTTGCTCTTCTCCGGACATAGCCGGTACTCTCGAGTTCACTCCTGATGGACTCGAGAAGAGGAACAGAGTCTGCAGCCTCGATCGCCTGGATCACTGACTCCAGGTATTCTATATCTCTCTCATTATCCTCAAGCTGAGCCTGCTTCTCATGTATGGCAGTCCTCGCCTTGGAATATTTCTTGAAATAACGCTGTGCATTAGCGCTGGCGCCGATCTTCTCATCCAGAGGAATATCTATCAGATTCCCGTCATAATAGTTGGTCACAGTGACTTTGCGGGCGCCCGGTCTGACAGCATGGATATTGGCTGTCAGAAGTTCACCGTAAAGTCTGTATTTTTCTGAGTTTTCAGCATTGAGCAGATCCTCAGAGAGCTTCTTCTTCTTGAGAAGGGCTTTGCTGAGCGCTGTCTGGACAGACTTGAGCAGCGGCACTGCCTTCTGCCTGACCATATTGGATGCTTCTCGGTTGGAGAAATAGTACTCCACACACTCCGATACACTGCCGAAATCTCTGCGTTCCAGGCATTCATACTCCGTCAGATCCGTGATATGGAATTCTCTCGGCGTCCCGTCATCTATGTATACACGGGGGATACACGTCCCATCATTTATGGAATCCATTATCCGGACCAGTCTCTCAGCAGGGCCCGCCGATCTTACCGAAAGGTCATTATGCTCAGCGCACTCAGCAAGGAGTTCTCTGCTGACCGCAGGTGAGATCCCGCCGACTCTGTTCATCAGGGCTCTGTCATCATGAGGCAGCTCTGTCTCTGCTGTGATCTCACGGAAAGATATCTTGTCCTGTGCGGGAGGGTACTGATATATGACCCCCGGAAGCAGCTGTCTGTAACGGTTTACGTCTATGGATATACGCTTGATAGAGTCTATTATCTTCCCTGATTCGATATCCACGAGGACTATATTGCTGTGCTTGGCCATAATCTCTGCGATCAGCCTGCGGCTGACTGAAAAACCAAGCTCATTCTGCGTCTCTATATCGATCTCAATGATACGCTCTGACTCGCGCTGTCTGATCTCTGTGATGCGTCCTCCCTGTATGTGTTTTCTCAGGAGCATACAAAAAGTCGGCGGCTGGTCAGGGTTGACATACGTGCCGGCCGTAAGACAGACTCTTGCCGACTGACTGTTGCACGATATGAACAGACGGACGTTGCCGCTTTTTGTATGTATGTGTATCAGAAGCTCTTCAGGTCCCGGCTGATAGACCTTCTCTATCTTGCCGAGAGTAATCCTTTCAGAAAGTTCCTTCGTTATTGCATATGTAATGATTCCATCGAAAGCCATACCAAGTTATTCTACCATTATCACCAGGCGCCTGCAAGATAGCCATGGCCATGTGTTCTGCCGGATCGGCGCAATAAAAAGATGCACAATAAAAGCATATAAGCTTCCATTGTGCACTTATTGATCGCCACCAGATATATTACTTGAGGATGATTGTATCTCCGATGCTTGCCGGTTCTTCAGCCATCTTCTTGAGTCCCTCAGAGAGATCGGAGATGGTTGCGCGCGCGGATGCAGGAGCAGCTGCGGTGTCTGCCTTGAGCATTGCGTCGAGATCCGGCTTATCGCTTACGACGATAGTCGCTCCCATGTCAGGAGCGGCAGGCTCTGCTGCAGGAGCAGACTCAAAGCCGATTCCCAGTTCTCTGTCGATAGAGGAGATGTCACTTCTGTCTAGATCATCCAGAACACCGAACTCATCCTCATCAAGACGCGCGATCTCAGCTTCAAGCATCTTGCGGAAGTTGGATCTGAGTCTCTTGACCTTGTTGCTCAGTACAACATGCTCATCGCTGAGCTGTCTTACTGTGACCTTAGCGTCGAGGAGCATATTCTCAGCTTCGAGCTCTGCATCGCGCATCATCAGCTCAGCTCTTCTCTCTGCGCTTGCAGAAATGTCAGCCATGAGCTTCTTAGCAGTTTCAAGAGTCTCAAGCATTGCATTATCGTCCTTCTGAGTCTCCTCAAGCTGCTTTTCAAGAGCTTTGATCTTGTGAGCCATGGATCTGTTGTCGTTGAGGATCTTCTCATAGTCCGCGACTATGATATCGAGAAACTCATCAACTTCTCTGGAGTTATAGTATCCTCTCTTATCACGGCTGAATTCTTTCTTATCAATATCAATAGGCATTATCATAATATCAGCACCTTACCTTTCTGATTTATTATACTGTATTACTTCCAAGGATTTGCGTTGGCCGGCTTGCCTGCCTCTGTGGCTCTGTCGACCATAGCCTTGATGTTAACGTTCTGAGGAGCAAAAATGTAGATATTCTGATTGATTCTCTGTACGGTTCCGGATAAAGCGTATGTCGCTCCGCCGAGGAAATCGAACATCTTGCGTGCCAGATCCGTCTCGACTCTTTCGAGATTGATGATTACCGGCTTGCGTGCTCTGAGATTATCTACAAGCTTACGGCATTCATCAAGGCTCTTCGGTTCTATTACGACCATCTTGAACGGTCCGGACTGATTCATTGAATCCTTGATATCTGCAGATGCCTTAGGCATAGCTGTCATCGGAGGCTCAACTCCGCCAAATCCGAGCGGTGTGATACCTGAGCTGGCTTTTTCCTCAGTCTGAGGAGCCGCTGCCGCTGCTGCCTGCGCACCCATACTCTTCTTGTAGTTGTCGATCTCCTCCTGAGTGATATCCATATCATCCTCGTAATCGATCCCCACGAGATCTCTCATTTTGTCCATGAAACTCATTTTTGCTGCATCCTCCCTATCTGTAATTGCGTGGCCCGAATATCGAGCTGCCTACTCTGACTATTGTTGATCCTTCTTCAATTGCTACTTCGAAATCTCCTGACATTCCCATTGAAAGTGTGTCCGGGCAGAATCTGTCTGACGGCAGATCCCATGTCTTCATTGTCTCAAACAGTTCACGCGCTTCCCTGAAGTACGGTCTTGCGTCTTCAGGATCAGCTGCTATCGGCGGAATACACATTATCCCTCTGATCCGGATATTGCCGCATTCTGCCGTGATCTCTTCTGTGATCGATTTCAGATCACCTGCTGCTATTCCTGTCTTGGTCTCCTCCATCGCGGAATTGATCTCGATGAGGATATCCATGACAAGTCCTGCCGCGCCTGCCCTTTTATCTATTTCACGTGCCAGCCTGACTGAATCCACTGAATGGATCATCACGACCTTATCTATGATGTTCTTGACTTTGTTAGTCTGAAGGTGCCCGATAAGGTGCCAGCGTACGGGATCGACTCTGTCGTATTTCTCCAGTACCTCCTGTACTCTGTTCTCACCTATATCTGTTGCGCCTGCAGCTATCGCCTCGTTGATCTCATCAGGTGTATGGGTCTTGGTGACAGCCATCAGTGTGATCTCAACAGGATCTCTGCCGCTCCGCACGGCAGCTGCATTCTTGCGTTCGAGTATCTGGCTATACCTCTCTGCGATACCTGTACTCACTATATCTACCATCCTGCGTGCTTTATTCTTCCGTATCTGTTTCTTCAGATCTTATGTTCTCAGTATAATCGCCGGAGCCATCCTCTTCAGGAATGCCGACCGCATCCTCATTCGGTACTTCTTCAGGCTGTGCCTCCTGGGTCTGTTCAGGCTGCGGCGCCGGCTCCTCCGCCTGCGGCTGAGGCTGCGGCTGTGGCTGCGGCTGGTTGCCACGCTGCGCTTTCGCTCTCTCCTGAGCTCTCTCTGCAGCAGCCTTTTCAGCTTCAGCTCTCTCAGCAGCTGCTTTCTCTTCTTCAGCCTTTCTTGCTGCTTCTTCTGCCTGTTCGCGCTTGAGCTGCTCCTGCAGCTCTGCGATCTCTTCCTCGTCAGGCGCAGTCACGATCTCGTCATACGTCTTGATCGTCTCAACGAAATTGCCGTTCTCGTCTACATATATATCTGAAAAGACAACACAGCGTTCTCCGTCATCAGCTTTGATAGAGATCGGTTTGAAAACATGCTCTCCAAGCTTGTTCTTGACAAAGACGCCTTTCTGCTCCCCTTTCATGACTATACTCGAGTCCTGCAGCACCAGTCCTTCGGCGCTTGCAACCGTGACAGTCGTATCGAGCGTTCTGCTGTCGACAAAACCGTCATAAAAGGCTTTGCACGAAAGCGCGATTTTGGTCGTCTTCTTTCCGACTTCTACGCTTGCGACTCTGACAGGTACATTCCTGTCACCGACTTTTATAGAGACAGTACGCCCTTCGTAATACTTCTCGCCTGCCTTATTGTCTATATAAAACACCAGATACCATTTGCTGTTGTGGATGATCTTGAATACCGGCTCGCCCTTGCCGCAGCTGTGCTCCGGAGTCTCTACCGGCTTAACATCCTTAAGCAGCTCGTAGTCCTTCTGCTTGAGTTCAAAAAGCCTGTCCGTACAGAATAGCGATTCAGTCCCGTCAACGTTGTAGCTGACGTATCCGGCCTCATGAGTTCTTCCGTTATCTGTAACAGAAACGTTGCCGTCAAGAGCCTTCATGATATCTGTGTATTTATGCGAGATATTGTTCTGGCTGCCTATACGTTCTGATTCGACTGCATCGTTCGACCCTTCCTGTTCCTCTTCTTCATCCTGAGTCAGAGTAACTACCTGGGTCCCTGATTTGATCAGAACGTCAGTATCCGCGAGCCTTTCCAGCTTGCTGTCCTTATCGGCAACATATACTGTTTCATCACGAACAATAAATCCGGAGACCTCATCTGTGATGTCGATCCTGCCGAATTCAGTCACATATGTTTTCTCGAGCATACCCCTGAGAGAAGGAACAACATATACTATCACAATGCACAAAGCGACCATCGTGATATAGACTGTAAATATTGCTAACCACTTCTTTTTCATCATGGGCCCTCTTCGTCACATTATACAATACAAAAGCCCATGAGTACAATATGTATTTACTCCGGGCCTTGAAAATTACTATATTTAGTGATATGTAAAGCACGCTTTACATATCTTCACTCGAGCACATTGTAAAGTGCTCTTTACACTTTTTCAGCCGAATCGGGCTGCTTTTCCCGGTACCTTTCAAGCACCGCTCTTTCTTTTCTGGTGAGGTCGTGAGGCTGCTTCAGATAATCTTCCATCATATCCGGGCGCCTTTCCGCTGTGAGCTCCAGTGACTGTTCCCATCTCCACCTGGCGATCTCCTGATGATTGCCTGAGAGCAGGACCTCCGGGACTTCCATGCCCTCATATTCTCTCGGCCTCGAATACTGAGGATACTCAAGCAGGCCGGAATACACAGACTCATCCATAACAGATTCTTCTCCGGCGAGCACGCCGTCTATGAATCTGGCAACAGTATCTATAAGTACCATAGCGGGAAGTTCTCCGCCGGTAAGTACATAGTCTCCGATGGAGATCTCTCTTGCGTTCATAGCGTCAAGAGCCCTCTGATCCACGCCCTCGTAATGGCCGCAGAGAATAGTGATCTCCGGCAGTGAAGACAGCTCCCGGGCAAGCGCTCCGGACAGCATCTCTCCTCTGGGTG
>JAFRLN010000110.1 GCA_017431175.1 Mogibacterium sp. | reverse complement strand
GCGTCGTCAATGTCATGATTGATGTATGCGATGCGGTCGCAGATCTTGACGATCTGTCCCTCCAGTGTCATAGGCACTTCCGGTCCCCTGTGATTGAGTATCCCGTCTCTGACCTCCTGTGTCAGGTTAAGTCCCCTCCTCCTGGAAGTCTCTTCGATCTTGTCCACTGTTCTGAGGCTCTGCACATTGTGTGTAAAACCTCCCGGATGGATCCTATTGAGGACGGATTCGCCGATATGGCCAAAAGGCGTGTGTCCCAGATCGTGTCCGAGAGCGATCGCTTCTGTCAGGTCTTCGTTGTATCCGAGGATCCTGGCGACAGTCCTCGATACCTGCGCTACCTCAAGGGTATGGGTCAGTCTGGTTCTGTAATGGTCGTCCTCCGGGGCAATGAAGACCTGAGTCTTATGGATCAGGCGCCTGAAAGCCTTGGAATGGACGATACGGTCCCTGTCCCTCTGATAGTCCGTCCGGAACGCGCACTGTTCTTCCGGGTAAACTCTGCCGCGTGATTCAGCAGCCTTGGAAGCGCGCGGAGACAGGACCTCATATTCCCGCTTTTCGATATCTGTTCTTGTCAGCATCAGTATATGATATCCGAGATCCTGACATCGTATCCGTCAAGATCATAGTCAAGTGCAGTCCTGAAGTCATAGTCGTACGGTTCCCCAAGGAAACCTGCGGCCAGAATATTATATCTCGCGTCTCTGAGACTGATCTCCGCGGCATTCAGCTTGTCGAATACGTTAAGATCATGGACGTACCATTTGCGGAATCTCGCGATCTCAGAAGAAAGCGCGTGGATGTCTTCAGCGGACATATCCGGCGAGATCATACCCGACATCGCTCTCCCAATCGAGTCAACGGTAATGTACAGTTCTGTCTCATTGTCAGGAAGATTAGCCAGAAACTGTTCAAAAAAAGAATCGAGATGCTCTGCGAGCACTTCTTTATCGATGTCTTTGATCAGATCCCGGATGAGATTCTCTTCGATGTAATCGTCCTCCTCAAGGAGGGCTGCGAGGTTCTCGTAGAACTTGAATTCCTCCGGACTCTCTATATCAAGTTTTAAATACAGTGCAGTTTTATCCATAGTGCAAATCGCTCTTACGGTATGCTATAATTTCTGACAGAATATTATAACACATGGAGATATCAAAATGAACACCACCGGTAAGAAGATATTCGTATTCAGGAATAATAAGACCAGCTCACAGATCGCGTACAATGTTCTGACAGGGATCCTGGAAGAGAGAAACTATGAGATACTCAGTGAATACAGTGAAGACGCCGATCTGCTTGCGTGTGTCGGCGGTGACGGTACTTTCCTGAGTTTTATTCATAAATGCAGATTCCCATCGATTCCTGTTATCGGGATCAATACAGGTCATCTCGGCTTTTTCCAGGAAGCATCTCCTGACGATCTGCGCGGCACTATGGACGCGATCGAGAACGGCAGGTACAAGATTCAGATGATCAAACCTGTACAAGCCAGGGTCGTAACGCCCAGGAATACATTCTTAAGGATCGGTCTTAATGAGATCCTCGTCAGAGGGCCATACTCTCATGTTTCGCAATTCTCGGTATCCATTGATGATACCAAGATCCAGGATTTTTCCGGAGACGGTATCCTCGTATCGACTTCTGTCGGATCCACGGCTTACAACTACTCACTGGACGGAGCTCTGGTTTCTCCGGATCTTGATGTTCTGCAGCTTACTCCGGTCGCGCCTATGAACACGAACGCGTACAGATGCTTCCACTCCAGCATTCTCCTTCCGGCTTCCGAAACCATCACATTCAGGGGTATCGGCAGAAGCACCTGCGGAAGCTTCTGCTGAAGCCGCTGCTGAAGAAGTTGCTGAAACAGCAGAGCCCGTTGTTGAAGAAGCAGTTGAAACTGTTGCGGAAGCTGCTCCCGAAGCTGTTGAAGCAGCAGAAGAAGCTG
>JAFRLN010000010.1 GCA_017431175.1 Mogibacterium sp. | reverse complement strand
TTGACATAAAAGCTGACACCGTCCTCATTATATGCAGAACCTGTATATTCACAGACCTCCTTGAGGGAGATACCGGTCTCATTCACAAGTCTGTCTATCGTATGCTTCCATTTGCGGAGTCTATGCACATTGTTGATATCTCTCATGATAATTGTCCCTGCTTAAATAATAACTGTAAATGTCCCTTTGGTGAAGTATTTTCAACAAAAATAGTAGTTCCGAATATAATCTGATGGTGTTTTGTGTCAATAAAATTGCGGATGGCTGTTGTCATCCGCAATAATTTTATCATTGAGCAGGTTTCAAATTATCAACAAAACTGTTCCTATTCGTAAATCTCATAATGACCTGTCTCAAGAGCTCTGAGAGCGCCCTCTGCGAGTGATCTCATCTCTTCCTCGCCAGGGAGTCTGAGGATCGGAGCGATCTTGCCGACATATGATCCGATCTCATCACAGAATCTCTCGGAGTATGCCATGCCGCCTGTGAATACGATAGCATCAACATTGAATCTGAGGACTGCTGACATTGCACCGACGTCCTTAGCCAGCTGATAAGCGATAGCCTTGAAAGCCATGAGCATCTTCTCATCGCCATCGTCAAATGCTGCGTTCTCGACATCTCTGAAGTCCTTTGTTCCTGTGTAGGAGTAGATTCCGGCTTCCTGTCCGATTATTCTCTTGACTTCAGCCTTGGTCATGCCTTCCTTGAAGCAGAGGTTGACAACAGCATTGGCAGGAAGTGATCCGCCTCTGTCCATTCCCATAGCTCCGTCGTCCTTGACGTTGTTGACATCAACGACTCTTCCCTTCTTGTGAGCAGCTACCGAAACACCGCCGCCAAGATGGCAGACTACGAGGTTCAGCTCTTCATAAGGCTTTCCGAGCTGCTTTGCAGCCTTGCGGGCAACTGATTTGTGGTTAAGTGCATGGAAGAATGACTGTCTCTCGAATCCTGGGAGATCAAGTCCTGAGTATCTTGCAAGAGGCTCGAACTCATCTACGCATACAGGGTCAACGAAGAACGCAGGGATGCCTACTGAATCTGCGAGTTCCTTTGAGATATATGCTCCGAGGTTAGCAGCATGCTCACCATATGGAACAAAGGAAATGTCAAGGGCTACGTCAAGAACCCATCCGTGATCCTGCCCCCCAATGCGCAGGGGCACCTCAATGTCGGAGGTGCGATCGGCGCCGGCACCCTGACTGTCATCCGGGACATGAACCTCAAGGATCCCTATATCGGCCAGATCCCTCTTGTGACAGGCGAGATCGCCGAGGATCTGACTGCCTACTATGCTCAGTCGGAGCAGATCCCCTCCTCAGTCGGGCTGGGTGTTCTGATGAACAAGGAGAACACGGTCCGCAGGGCCGGCGGCTTTGTGGTTCAGCTGATGCCCTTTGCCGACGAGGAAGTCATTGCCCGCCTGGAGGAAAATATCCGCGGGATCAGCTCTGTGACAGCCGTGCTGGAGGAGGAGAATACACCCGAGCATATCCTGGAGACGGTCCTGCGCGGCTTTGATATGCAGATCAATACCAGTGAGGATTTCCGCTTCCACTGCAACTGCAGCCGCGAGCGCTTCGAGAGGGGCCTGATCCTCCTCGGGGAAAAAGAACTGGAGAGTATCGCGGCAGAGGGAAAGGAGATCGAACTG
>JAFRLN010000109.1 GCA_017431175.1 Mogibacterium sp. | reverse complement strand
GCAGAGATCCGTGCACGGTACCTGCAGCACCGCCCTCGGACTGCATCTGCACTACCCGGACTTCCTGGCCGAACAGATTCTTCCGGCCCTGTGTCGCCCAGCTGTCTATACTGCCCATTTGTAATAGTCTGTTCCCTCTGCAGGGAGCATCATCTGTGGAATGTGCAGACCGAACTTGCTCCAATCATAAGTTGCCATAGTATTTTTCCTCCGGTTATTCTGTGTTAAAGCAAAAGATTAGTTGGTAAACCCAATCATCTAATTATCGAATAAATAGCGTAATAATTCAAGCCACAAAGCAATGAAAAGCCATAAGAATGCAAATTTTTTAACAAGTTAAGAGTGCGGATGACTTGCTTTATTCTCCTCATATTGTGATACAATTAAGCTAACATAATATGGTGTGCTGAGTGCATCATTTTCGAATGGAGGTATAAGCTATGATATCAAAAGCAATGGAGCCGTTCATGGCCGGAAGTTCTCAGATCAGAGCCATGTTTGAAGAAGGCAAGAAAATGGCTAAAGTATACGGTAAAGAGAATGTCTATGATTTCAGCATAGGCAATCCGGGGCTTAAGCCTCCGCAGGAGGTTTTCGACGCGATCGATGAGATCAACCATGAGCTGGATCCCCTGTATGTGCATGGATATCCGTCGAACGCGGGATATGAATCGACGAGAAAAGCCATAGCTGATGATCTTAACGAGAGAGCGGGCGGCGACTTTTTTGATGTCGATCACATTATCATGTCATGCGGAGCAGCGTATTCTATCAACATGATCAACAAGTGTATTTTTGATCCGGGAGACAAGCTGGTCGTATTCGCGCCATACTTTGTTGAATACGGAAACTGGGCACGCAACTGGGGCGCAGATACTCTGGTGGTTCCGGCCAATGAGGCTCTTGAATTCGATCCTGACGCAGAGGCGCTGAGAGAGATCCTCGTACCTGAGGTAAAAGGTGTGATGCTCAATAATCCTAACAATCCTACAGGCAAGATCTATTCAAGGAAAGCACTCGATGCCGTAGCAGATGTACTCAGAGAGGCTGAAGAAAAATTCGGTCATACCATCTACCTGATCTGCGATGAGCCATACAGAGAGCTGGTATACAATGACGCAGATGTACCTTTCCCTGGTGACTATTATGCGGACTCGCTGATAGCTTACTCATGGTCCAAGTCGCTTTCTATGCCTGGTGACCGCATTGGGTATGTAGCGGTTCCTAAGTGCGCAGAAGGGCATGAAGAGCTGTCTCAGGCGCTGGTAGTTGCGGGAAGAGTCCTCGGTGGGACTAACGCTCCGACGATCCAGGAACTCATCGTAGAGAGATGCCTTAAGTCAAGGTCAGACCTTGACTACTACAAGAGAAACGCGCACGATCTGTATGAAATAGTTTCAGAGGCAGGTCTTGAATGTATATATCCTCAGGGAGCTTTCTACATGTGGATCAAGTCACCTGTTGAGAATGAGTATGAATTCGTACAGGCCGCCAAGGAAGAGAGGATACTTATTACACCGGGAAGCGCGTTCGCCGGACCTGGATGGGTAAGAGCGTCGTTCTGCGGATCCAACGAGATGATTCACAGATCGCGCGAGTCCTGGATCAATCTGGGCAAGAAGTTTTTTCCTGAAAAGCATCAGTAATCATACTTAATCTGATAATTGTGATTATATAGAAACAAAAACTCACCCCGTCTCATTGAGACGGGGTGTTCTGTCTTCTGTGATCACAGGACGCAGCTGCTTATTATCTTGCAGGGACGGTGCCTGGCTTTACGCCGGGTACGATGCTTATCCTGTCTTCAGCTGTTCTGGCGATCTCGCCGAAGTCTTGAAGCTCTTCTTCTCCGCGGAGGACTCTTAAGGCCCCTGCTGCGAGAGCTTCCATCTCGAATTCGCCCGGCATGACTTCGACCGGAGCAATGAAAGATACATGATCGGTGATATATCCGGAGATATATTTTGAATAAGCGATGCCTCCGGTGAGGATGATGCGGTCGACCTTGCCGCATACTACTGCGGACAGTTTTGCGATGTCTTTTGCTACACCGAATGCCATAGCTTCATACACGATCTTCGCGTATTCGTCGCCTTCAGCGATTCTGGCTTCGACATCCCTTGCGTCTACTGTGCCGAGATGAGCAGAGAGACCGCCTTTGCCGTGGAACAGCTTCATCGCTTCTTTATAGGTGTATTTGCCGCTGTAACAGAGGTCGACAAGGCGCTTAGCGCTGACACCGCCGCCTCTCTCAGGGGTGAAATTGCCTTCGTCGTCATTGACAGAGTCTATGTTGACACCGTCTTTGTAGAGTCTGATGGAGCTGCCGCCTCCGAGGTGGGCAACGATGAATGTGCATTCATCAAACTTCTTTCCGAGCTTTTCTTCGGCGCACTTGATCGCCATTGCTCTGGTATTGAGAGTATGGCCTACTGTGAAATGCGGAAGCTCAGGGACTCCGCTGACTCTTGCGAGAGGCATCTTCTCATCTGTACCGATAGCATCATAGATACATACCGGGATGCCGCGCTCTTTGTTAAGGTCGAACGCGATCATGCTGCCGATAAGGGACGGATGCTTGGCAAGATCTTCCGGTCTTGTGAGAAAATCGATCATAGCCTGGTCAATGCCTATCGCTCCGTGAGGGCACGGAATGATATTGCCTCCCCTTGACACTGCCGCAGTGAGGCTGTCCATGCTGATACCGTTAGAAGCAAGAGACTCTTTGATCTTGCCATATCTGAATTCATACTGCTCGGTAACATCACCGAAAGGCGCGAGCTCCTCAGTGCTGTGACGGATCGTGTCGTTGAAGACTTCCTTATCGTCGTCATATACAGCGATCTTGCTTGAAGTCGATCCGAGGTTCATTACCAGAATTCTCTCTTTTCCCATTGTGATTTCCTCCATTGATTATGTGTTAATTTGTTTTCCTATAAGAGTATACAGAAAAAAGCCCAGAAAAAAGTGAGCGTTTTGAGGATATTCTCTGCGCTCACTGTATTCCATATTAGTATTTCTGCCTGCAGCAATGATATATGCAAAGGCGTGTTGTGTCAATAGTCTGAATCAGATAGCTGCATCTTCGCTGCCTGCTGCTTCCGTGCTGTCATCAGCCTCATACTCGTTGGTGAGATGGAACTTGTCAAGCAGATACATTACGAGTCCGAGGATCATACCTGTAACAGCAGCAAGGCTCATGCCGGAGAGCTGAGCGCTTCCGAGCTTGATAGCGATCCCGGAGAGTCCCACTACGAAGACTACTGAAGTCATCGCGAGATTGCGAGGCTTGGAATAGTCGATCTTGGCATCTACCATGAGACGGATACCGGACGCTCCGATCATGCCGTAGAGCAGGAAACTGACACCGCCCATTACTGGTCCCGGGATAGTCTGAATGAGTGCTGAAGCCTTACCGATGAACGAAAGAATAATCGAGAAGGCGGCTGCTCCTCCGATTACCCATACGCTGTAGACTTTGGTAATAGCCATTACACCGATGTTCTCGCCGTATGTTGTTGTAGGACATGAACCGCAGAAACCGGAAAGCGCTGTTGAGAAACCGTCAGCGAACATTGATCTGTGGAGCCCCGGATCTTTCAGGAGATCCTTTCCGACGACTTCTGATGTTACTACCTGGTGTCCGATGTGCTCGGATACAACAACGAGTGTGGCAGGTATTATTATGAGGATGGCCTGAATGCTCCACTGCGGTGTCTGGAATGCCGGAAGCTCAAATACAGAAGCCTGTCCGACTGTTGAGAAATCAACGATCCCGAACACGAGCGCGAGTACATAGCCCGCTATTATTGAGATCAGGATAGCAATAGCGCTGGCAAAACCTCTGTAGAGTACGCCTCCGAATATCGCAAGAAGCAGTGTGACAAGAAATACGGTAAGTACTTTCGGATCAAGATTCTCCACCATAGTGCCGTCAGCATTAAGGATGCCGCCGGTCTGTGCCGCGTTTCCAGCGAGCTCAAGACCGATCAGAGCGACTACCGGACCCATAGCGGCAGGAGGAAGGATGGCATCGATCCATCTTGTGCCAACAAATCTGATCAGAATAGCGATCGCACACATCAGAAGTCCTGTCACCACGAATCCGCCGAGCGCATATCTGTAGCCGAGTCCTTCCGTCCCGATTACGAGGAGCGCGGGAGATATGAACGCGAAGGATGAACCGAGATACGCAGGGGCTCTGCCCTTGGTGCTTATGATAAAGATAAAAGTACCGATGCCATTCATAAGAAGGGCAATCGAGGGATTGATCCCGAGAATGTAAGGAACCAGCACAGAAGCACTGAACATTGCGAATGTATGCTGGATCGAGAGCGGGATCCCTTTACTGAGAGGAACTTTTTCCTGGATGCCGATGATCTGTCTTTGCTTAGCCATAAATACCTCTTTCATTGTTTATAAAAAATTGCCACGAACATTATACTGACCTGAACGGTTTCTCTCAACCATTTCATCAATGCTTTTTTGTACAAAAAAATATAACCGATGACAGATATCCTGCCGAAAATGACGCATCAAACAGTTCACTCTGATGTGTCTGTTGTGTTAGAATCAGCATATGAGTAATCAGATCGATGATGAAAAACTGAAAAAAGCGAAGGAGAAGCTTGCCTGTCACATTGAACCTCCAAAGGCCAAAGCGCAGGGTTCCCCTGCTGCTGAGAAGATCAGGCTTACTGAGATGACAGCTGCAGGCGGTTGAGGCGCCAAAATAGGGCCGGGGGTCCTGTCGAACATTCTCTCGGGGCTGCCTAAGATCAAGGATCCGAGGATTCTTATCGGTTTCGAGAGCAGTGATGATGCTTGTGTATACAAAGCGACCGACGATCTTGCGATCATCAATACGGTGGACTTCTTTCCGCCGATCGTTGATGATCCGTACATGTTCGGTCAGATCGCGGCAGCGAATTCACTCAGTGACGTATATGCCATGGGAGGCGAACCGAAACTGGCGATGAATCTCCTGACATTCCCTAACGGCAAGCTCCCGCTTGACGCGGTCAAAGCCATCCTTGAAGGGGGCAATGACAAGGTAACAGAATGCGGAGCAACTATCGTCGGCGGACACAGCATCGACGACAAAGAGCCGAAATACGGTCTTTCCGTCACCGGATTTGCGCATCCGGATGATATATTGTCGAACAGCGCAAGTGAAGGCAGCCTCCTGGTCATCACTAAGAAGATCGGGACGGGTATCCTCACAACGGCAGCCAAGGTAGATCTTCTGACCGATGAAGAGAACAGAGAGGTCGAGCAGACAATGGCTTTCCTGAACAAGTACGCTTGGGAAGCGATGAAAGGTGTACGTATAGACGGATGCACGGATATAACCGGATTCGGGCTGATCGGACACGCTGCGGAAATGGCAAGGGCAGGCAACGTCACGCTTGAACTGTACAGTCACAAGGTGCCGGTACTCCCTAAAGCGATCGAGATGGCCGAGATGGGCATCATTCCTGCCGGAGCCTACAGGAACAGGGATTATACTCAGGATGAGGTAATGGAATTTCTGTCGAAGGATCCGCTTAAAGATGCTGCGCTCAGAGCCAGGATCGATTGTCTGTACGATCCGCAGTCATCAGGCGGTCTGCTGATAGCAGTAAAAGAATCCGAACTGCCGAGACTTACAGAGCAGCTCGGAGAAAAGGGATGTGAGACAGCTGTGATAGGCTGCTTCAAACCGAAGAAAGGGAAGATCACGATCGAGATACATGACTGATACAAAAATGGAGGTCTTTGGACCTCCATTTTACTTATCTTATATCTGTGTATCCTGATACTACACGCGGCTCTTAACATATTCTGAAAATGCTTCTGCGGCAGGAGACAGGGAGATGCTGCGGAGACTGATCATGAAAAAAGAACGTTCTTCGCTGTAGTCCTCGATCTCAACTATGTGAACATTACCGCCGAAAGAAGTCGCGACTTTTTCTGATACGATCGCGACACCAAGTCCTGCTTCAACTGAACGGATAATGGAATCCATATCATTAAACAGCGCAGCAACATCAAATGTCTCTTTGTCATAACCCAGTGCTACAGCAGCTGCTTCGAATGACTTCCGAGTAGCAGAACCAGTCTCCCGCCAGATGAAAGGATAGGTGACAGCCTCTGCCATCGTGATCTTATCATTGAGGTCATATGACACAGGCGCGATCAGTACTGCTTTGTCAGAAGCGACTTTAGTAAGCTCAAAAGCATTGCTCTGGACCTCTTCTCCGATAAATCCGATCTCACCGCGGCGCTCTATTATATTATCGACAACTGTCTGTGTGTCCGAAGAATATACATAATACTGTATGCCGCTGTGTTCACGGCGGAAACCTGCGAGCAGGTCCGGAAGGAAAGTCACACTTGGGATCGACGAAGCCTGTATCTCCAGGATCCCCTTGATGTTGTCGCTGTCATTATCAAGAGCGTCAAAAGCCTGTGCCCTGGCATTTATCATCTCGACAGCATACTTGTAGAACTTGGTACCCTGTGGAGTCATCTCGACGACACGGCTCTTGCGGTCAAGAAGTTTTACTCCAAGTTCTTTCTCAAGATTCCGGATATGGGTGCTGATTGTGGGCTGGGTAAAAAAGGTCGCGTCTGCGGCCTTGCTGAAGCTCTTGTATCTGACAACATTTACAAAAGCTTCAATCTGTTTGAAATCCATTAAATACTCCTCCTAATCCATACCCAGAAGCTGCACCTTAGACAGTCCCGGGATGTTGCTGATTTCTCTGATCATGTCGTCAAGAGCACCGGCATCCTCACCAAGTTCAAGTGTGATAACTACATTGGCCTTGGCGTCTACGGGAGGATTCTGAGTGATAGTCCATACACTGTAATCGTAATCGGATATTACACCGATAACATTGGAAAGGACACCGACACGGTGGCTCATCATCATACTGATGATGGCGTGACGACCCATTGAGACTGTGCTTATATCTCTCACCTGGTCGCGGTATTTGTAAAAAGTGCTGCGTGATATCCCTACCATGCTGACAGCTTCACTGATGTCTTTGGCAATGCCCTCGTCCAGCAGTTCTCTGGCGCGGGCAACCTTCTCAAAATACGGTGGTAATAAAGCTGTGTCTACGATCAAGTATTTGCCTTGCATAGTAAATAATACCTCTTGTTATAGATGATTTCAATATTTCACAAGTTAAGGTTTTTTAACAACCCTTTAATTTCAAGTTAACTGCGACCATCCCGGTAAGCGGAGGAGATTTCGGAATATTGTTTTTTTCTATTTTGATTTTGAGATCACATAGTCTTTCATCTCGGCGATCTCGATGACGTCTTTGCCTCTGATCTCGCGTGAGAAGATCCCTGCAAGACCTTCCGGAATGACCGCTCCAGTGACTTCGTGAACCTTGTTCATATTGGCTTCGTCGCTTTCCATGACTTCTTCTCCCAGCGCTTCCAGAACTGCGCGGGAGAACTTGTATGGCGATGCAGTCGACAGAACGACTGATGCGGCGCTTCCGGATGCTTCAAGTTTGCCCTTGCATGCCCAGGCGATAGAGGTGTGTGTGTCCATAAGATAGTGTTCAGACTCAAATACGGAGCGGATAGCGGTAGCTCCCTCATCATCGCTAGCGCACACACCCGTGAAGGTGCTGCGTATCTCTGCAAGTTCTGATTCCGTGATCTGATATTCACCTGTTTCATTCAGAGCTTTCATGTATTCCCTTGTATGTTCCGCTCCGCAGACGTAATAGAGGAGTCTCTCGAGGTTGCTGGATACGAGTATGTCCATGGACGGAGAGGTAGTCTTATGGAACTCTCTCTTCCTGTTATAGCGGCCTGTCTCAAGGAACTCTGTCAGTACGTCATTACGGTTGGAAGCGCATATGAGCCTTCCTACCGGAAGTCCCATCCTAAGAGCAAAATATCCTGCCATAATATCGCCGAAGTTACCGGTTGGGACGATATAATCAACCTTATCGCCGTCATTGATCCTGCCGGAACTGAGGAGCTGGCTGTACGCAGAGAAGTAATATACGATCTGCGGTACAAGTCTTCCTATATTTATAGAGTTGGCGCTTGACAGGGATACTCCGCTGACCGGATGAGGGATCTCACGGAAAAGAGCCTTGACTGATGTCTGTGCGTCGTCAAAATTACCGCGAATCGCGCAGGCTGACGCATTTTCACCGGGCGCAGTCACCATCTGGAGACGCTGAGTTTCAGATACTCCTCCGTAAGGATAGAAAACTACGATCCTTGTACCGGGTACTCCGCCGAAACCGCAGAGAGCCGCGCTTCCTGTGTCGCCTGATGTCGCTGTAAGGATCATGATCTCGTCTGTGAAATCATTCATCTCACGCGCAGATGTCAGGAGATTAGGCAGAGCGGAGAGAGCAACATCCTTGAAAGCGGATGTCGGTCCGTGATAGAGCTCAAGCACATAGCTGTCTCCCACACTTACAACGGGAGTGACCGCAGGAGAAGAGAACTTGCCTTCATAGCTCTTTTCTACCAGTTCGTCGATCTTAGCAGAACCATAGTCCGGGAAGAATATGTTCCATACTGACTTAGCCATGCTGCGGAAGTCATCACTTAATATGTCGTGATAGTCACATTTTATATCCTCAAGATCTTCCGGAATGTAAAGACCTCCGTCAGGAGCCTGTCCGGAAAGAATCGCTTTGCTTGAAGTAACCTTGCACTCAGGGTCTCTTGTACTGATGTAATTGATCATGTTATATTCCTCACAATGTTGAAAATGTTGAAAAACGTCCGCGTTTATGTTACATTATTTTCGTGTTGAAGACAAGTGTTTTCCTTTCGCGGACACTTTTGACAGAATTGTCCGCAAGAAACGGAAAAACGAAAATAATCTTCGGAAAATTTGTGCTTTTTCACAATGAAGGCCGGGCGATCATTGACCGGCAACACAGAAAACAGCAGTTGTTTTCTTAAAAGAACAAAAGCGGCAGCCTGTGTGATCCTGCCGCAAATAAAGGGGAAATGAAAATATGAAGGTACTAAAATTCGGAGGCTCGAGCCTTGCTGACAGTACTCAGTTCGCTAAGGTAAAAGGAATAGTGGACAGCGAGGCTGCGCGGGAGACTGTGGTAGTGTCGGCGCCGGGCAAGAGATATTCGGGGGACAACAAAATCACAGATCTGCTGTATCTTATCCATGCTCATATCAAGTACGGTGTGGCATATGACAACATCCTTTCGATGATCAAGGAGAGATACGCGGAGATCAGAGAGAGCTGCGGTCTGGAGACAGACATAGAGAAGATCATTGACGATACTTTCGCAGACATCGGCAAAAGCACTTCAGTAGACTTTATAGCATCCAGAGGTGAGTACTTCTGCGCACTGCTGATGGCTGAGTATCTGGGATACAGTTTCGTCGACGCGGCCGACTGGCTGGTGTTCGACTATGACGGCAAAGTAGATAACAAGAAGTCAGAAGCAAAGCTCCGCGAGCTCAAGGAGATCTATGGAAGGATCGTCACACCTGGCTTTTACGGCGCTTATCCGAGCGGGGAGATCAAGGTTTTCCCAAGGGGCGGATCCGATATCACAGGATCGCTTGTCGCAGCTTATCTCGGAGCAGAAATATACGAGAACTGGACTGACGTTTCCGGGATCCTGATGGTTGACCCGAGGATCGTGAAGGATCCTAAGACGATAGCCCGTGTCACATATGATGAGCTCCGCGAACTGAGTTATATGGGAGCATCCGTTCTTCACGAAGACACGGTATTCCCGGTAAGGATCAAGGACATCCCTGTAAATATCAGGAACACCAACGCGCCTGATGATCCTGGAACGATAATCTGTGAGGAATTCGATGATGAGCTCGAAGAAGAACATGAGAGATTCATCACCGGTATCACCGGAAAGAGAAACTTTTCGATCATCAATATATATAAGAACAAAATCGGCGAGAACAAGATCAGACTGCTCAGGCAGGTGCTGGAGGTATTTGACAGATATGATATTCCTGTAGAGCAGGTGCCGAGCGGGATCGACAGTTTCTCGGTGGTATTCCCGAGCGCCAGTCTCAAGAGCAGGAAATATGACCTGATGCATGAGCTGACTGAAAATGATAATATAGATAACTGTGAGCTGACGGAAGGAGTCAGCCTGATCGCTATCGTCGGACGCCAGATGGCATATCGCACAGGCGTCAGCGGAAAGATCTTCAGGGCGCTCGGTGAGAATAAGATCAACATCAGAACTATCGAGCAGGGTGCAGACGAGATCAATATAATGGTAGGAGTCTATGACAAAGACTTCGAGAAAGCAGTAAGAGTGCTGTATGACAGCTTCGCAAGATAACCAAGAAGGGGGAAATGAAAATGAAGAAATACAACGTAGGTGTTATGGGCGCAACCGGCGCAGTAGGACAGCAGATGATCAAGGTCCTGGCAGAGAGGAACTTCCCGGTAGGAGAACTGAGATGTCTCGCAAGTGAGAGATCTGAAGGAAAGACTCTGTCGACCCCGTTCGGTGATGTTGTGATCCAGAGAACCTGTGAGACCGCTTTTGACGGACTCGACATCGTTCTCGGAGCATCGGAGAATGACATCGCTGAGGCTATGGCTCCTCACATCAAGGCTGCGGGCGCTGTTTTCGTAGATAACTCATCCGCATTCAGACTGTATGATGATGTTCCGCTGGTAGTTCCTGAGATCAACCCTGAGGATGTTAAGTGGCACAACGGGATCATCAGTAACCCGAACTGCACTACGATCATTTCACTCGTTGCTATCAATGCTATCAACAAGCTGTCACCGATCAAGGGCATCTATGCTTCTTCCTATCAGGCTACAAGCGGTGCCGGAGCAGCAGGTCCTATAGAGATGTATGACCAGTCTGAGCAGGTACTGGCCGCAAGAGCTGCAGGCGGTGAGGGCAATTCATACGGCGCTGATATTCAGCCTAAGGTATTCCAGTATCAGATCGCGTATAATGTTATCCCTCAGATCGGCGGATTCGGCGAAAATCTGTATTCGTCTGAAGAGATGAAGCTGCAGAATTAAGGCCGTAAGATCATGCACCTGCCTGATCTCAAGGTATCATGCACATGTGTCAGAGTCCCTGTCGAGAGATCACACGCAGTCTCCATCGATGTTATCACTGAAGAGAGACTCGACCTTGATGATGTAAGAGCAGCTGTCGCAGAGGCTCCTGGATGCAAGCTGTATGATGATCCGGATAACAAGATCTATCCTATGCCGATACTCACATCCAATCAGGATATAGTTTTCGTCGGCAGAATCAGAAGAGACCTTGTCAACGAGAACGGCATCAATGTATGGTGCTGCGGAGATCAGGTAAGAAAGGGCGCTGCTACCAACGCTGTACAGATCGCAGAACTGCTTCTCGAGGACTGATCCCGGGATCTACGTTGAATAATGGATAAAAAAGCACCTCATGATGCAGGATAACCGCGTCATGGGGTGTTTTTTCAATACAAAGAAGTACATAACAGTTACCATCCGTTAAGTGTTATGTATTCTTTTAGAACAAAAAAACTGTTGATTTTTTGTTCTGATTGCACTAAAATCTATACAACAACAAGAGAGAAGAAGAAGCCGACACACCAAGTACTTAGAGATCAGGATGTCAACGTAAGATAAGGCTACGCAGAGGACATCAGGAGAGCGGGTATCGTATAAAGAGATTACGAAGCCGCATACAGATCATAGAGTACACCACAGTGCAGACCACACGAGGAGAGAGTAGTCAGTGGAAGAGATGGTGCGGTGAAGAAGTACCCAGTGAAAAGAAGTACCGGGGATACGGTGAGGCAAGGCAGGGATGCAGAGCTTACACAGCACGGGTAACCGGGAAGGAGTACATAGGGGAAATAAGTAATCGCAGGAAAGAGTACACGACGAAGGAAAGATCGTGATGGGAGCGTGGAAGTCAGAGATGATCTGAAGAGACTCCGTAAGATCAGAGATATTCGCAGAAGAGAAATCAAGTCGGCGACTAGAAAGCACCAGAGTGCGGAACAGGAGGAACGGACCGATGGGATATTCAAATAGAGAGGTTGATCCGGCATAGACTCGCTGTAAAGGAAGCCTGCTTACAGGTATCAGACATGTGAAAAGAGATAAAGATCAGACGAACAGACCGGTTGCCGAGTATCAACAGAAAACAGAATAATTGTTACTCACAACTGAATAATATGATATAAATAGAAAGCAACGCCCCGCACAGGATGCGGGGTTTTCTATTGTGTTTTGTGATACAATCTTATTGAACAGCGGAACAGACAACAGCACAGAATACAGAGGTGAATATGGACAGAGATCTCAGTACTATGATACATGAGGCGGCAGACTATCTGCGCGGCAGAGGCGTTACGGAACCGGATACCGGTGTGATACTCGGGACCGGGCTCAATAACTATGTAGGCGTTATAGAAGATCCGATCATAATCCCGTATGGAGATATTCCATATATGAACCCGGGCAGGGTCGATGGTCACCGCGGCCAGCTGATTTACGGCCGCCGGAGAGGGAAGAATGTCGTGATAATGGCAGGAAGATATCACTACTATGAATCAGGGGATATTCAGTCAACAGCTTTCCCTGCGAGAGTACTTATAGAGCTTGGCATAAGCCGCCTGATCATCACCAACGCAGCGGGCTGCGTCAATAAGAACTGGAAAGCAGGACAGCTGATGCTTATCAGAGACCACATAAATCTCTCCGGGCAGAATCCTCTCATTGGTGCCAATCTTAACGAGTATGGACCGAGATTTCCTGATATGACATACACATATGACAAGGAACTGAGAGCCGGGATCATGAAACGCGCAGGGGAAGAAGGAATCGAACTTACTGAGGGCGTCTATACCATGATGACCGGTCCGTCTTTCGAGACGCCGGCTGAGATCAATATGATAAGAGTCATAGGAGGTGACGCGGTAGGAATGTCCAGTGTTCCTGAAGCGATCATTGCCGGTCACGCGGGAATTGAAGTCGTAGGGATATCACTTCTTTCCAATATGGCGGCAGGTGTTCTGGATCAGCCTCTTACTGCTGATGAAGTTACTGAGGCAGGAAAGATGATAGAGAAAGACTTTTCAAAAGTCCTGGATATTGCTCTGGAAGTCTGACTGATCAGAGAATTACCCTAAAATGCTGAGGGCACTTCTCAGGAGATCAGGAGCATCCATTATGATCAGCACAAGACGTTCGCGGACACGTGTTATGCCCGGATAGAAGACATTCGGATACAGATTTTCAGGATCAGGGACCGGGATACCTCTGAGATAGCCCTCGTCATCATAGCTGAACGAGCTATCCATAAGCATGACGACTTTGTCGTATTCGCGGCCGGCAACGTGATTGGATACGAATTTCTCTTCACATCCGGAAAAGAGACCGTCAGAACGGTCGGCTCTTGCGTCTATGAAGAAGTATTCTCTTGCACGGAAATACTGAATGAGCTCGCGCGCTTCACTTACGCTGTGGGCATAGTCAACCGAGATGTCATCATAGTCGAATGATTTTTCGATTCTGCAGCCGAGGTGTTTCAGCCTCATGAGAAAAGTGCGGATCTCCATGTTCATCCTGAGCTTTTCGGACAGTAAATATTCGCCGGAGAGATCGAGTGAATGTATCTTGCCGGCGATATCGGAGACCTGCTCGGCACTTGTAAGTACAGCGTCCGGATCTGTTGAGAAAATACAGATCTGGGCGTTTTTGCGCGCGGCGTTACGGATAGCCCTGAATTCATCATCGCCGAGGCGGAGAGCTTCATCTACCAGCAAAAAACGGTAATTCTTAAGGTCTCCGGCAGGAGGTAGAGATGAAGCGCACACAAAATCAAGATTTTCTATCACGTTACTGATGATCTTAAGTCCTGCTGACGGCTCGCTTCTCGTGATGACCAGCACACGCCCGTCCGCTGACAGAGTCCTCGCAAGGTCATACAGGAGCAGAGTTTTACCGGTGCAAGGCTTGCCTGTAATATGGAAGAAAGCGCATGGGCCGGCTGAGCTGATACCTTTAAGGACTTCATTCCTGACATAATCCTGGGCAGGGCTGAGAAAATACTGCTTCTGGAGGAATTTGTCGGGATTGCTCTCAGGCGAGATGAGGTATTCTGAAGTGCTGAATGATTTCTCAAGACTGCGGTCATATGACGTGTCACACGTGTGCACCGCTTCAGCGATCTCACTGAGGCTCGCAGGCACCAGATTTCCCGCTGATGAGAGTCTGTAGCAAGTCAGGGTATCAGTGACAACAGTAAACAGCATCAGTTTTCTGCCCAGATGGTTGAGGTAATGCCGGTTCTTGAGAAGCTGGGCGTGGATGTGCTCTTCTGTGACATCCTGCGACTTCAGTTCGATGTTCAGGCAGCGTTTTTCTGTAACCTTAAGCAGATCGAACTCCTTGCCGATGCGCGGGATGATAAAACCAAAATAAAACCCGTCAAATTCACTGACCGTAACGCCTTCGTCAGTAAGCGCGTCGACAAGAATACGAAGAGAATCGATCTCGTGAATACGGATCCTGTGATTGTCGTGGTCGTCAGCTTCATGCTTGGCGGCAATATTGAAAAGATCTTCATCCCGGATCCTCGAGACCCTGAAAATGTTGACCGGCTTCATAAGAACTCTCCCTGCCTTTTCCCGGGAAAAACAAATACGGATACTTCTCTGCCATCCTATATTGTAGTTTACCGCATTTTAGTTTTGTAGTACAATAGCTGTGTTCTGCGAAGAGCAAAAGCACTATTTAAGAAATCGGAGTATTTATAATGGAAGCAAAACTAACACGCGAGCAGGCAAATGAACTGCTGCACAAATATGTAAAAGGTGAACACTATATCACTCACAGCTACGCTGTCGAAGCGATCATGCGCGGACTTGCAAAGCGTCTTGCGCCTGAAGATGTTGAGTACTGGGGAATCTGCGGACTTCTGCACGATCTCGACGAGGAGACCTGCCCTTGGCGCGAAGATATGGCGACTCACGGACCGACAAGCGCGAAGATACTGAGAGATGAGGGATTCGGCGATCCGGTCATGGAAAATGCCATCATGTCGCACAATCCTATTTGCGGTAAGAATCCTGAGACTACACTTGAGTACGCACTTATAGCAGCAGACCCTATGTCAGGCTTTATTAAGGCGATTGCTCAGATCTATCCTGATAAGAAGGTCGCCAGCGTCAAGCACAAGTCGGTAAACAAGAGATATAAGGAAACAAGATTTGCAGCCGGAGCGAACAGACAGTATATGATGCTGATCGAAAAGACAGGTATCTCATGGGATGAATTCATAGATATCGCGCTGGAGTCGATGAGAGAGATCGCCGACGAGATCGGACTGTAGGTGGATCTATGAGTAAAATGTTTACGTTTTATCCTGAGGGCGTATGCTCGATGATGATCGAGATCGAGCTCGACGGAGATGTAATAAGCGATGTTATCTTCACCGGAGGATGCAACGGCAACCTGACGGGGATTTCCAAGCTGATCAAAGGCATGAAAGTACAGGATGTCATAGACAAGCTTGAGGGCACAAAATGCGGGTTCAAGGATACTTCGTGCCCGGACCAGCTCAGCAAAGCACTCAGAGCGGCTATGGCGCAGCAGCAATAAGAAAGCGTTGGACCAGAGATGACTTATAAGACCAATTGGGCAGGAGCCGCTCATCTTGAGCAGATAGCTTCTGAAATGACCGCGATAGATACCAAGCCTGATGAAGGTCGCTTTCTCGGAATCGAGGCAATTACTGAAGAGGCTATAGAGCATCTTCTGACTTCGATGTTTCCGTACCACTTCGGAAAGTGGCGCGGCCGTTTTGTGGAGACTGAAAAGAGAACCTGGGAGCTGATGCGCGCTTATGACGCTCTCAGCCAGGCTCTCGGACTCGTCTACGATTCGCCGGAAGATACTGCCGAAAAGACCGAGGAACTGATCGACGCGCTGCCATCGATCCTTGAGGTGCTTAAGACTGACATACGGGCCGGATACGAAGGAGATCCTGCGGCAAAAAGTATGGATGAAGTAGTCATTACTTATCCTGCGTTCAAGGCGATAGCGATCTTCCGTATAGCACACAAACTGTACGAGATGAAAGTACCTATGATCCCGCGTGTCATGACCGAGATAGCGCACAGAGTTACAGGGATAGACATACATCCGGGCGCAAGGATCGGCAGATATTTCTTCATAGACCACGGAACGGGCGTAGTAATAGGAGAGACAACTGTGATCGGCGAGCACGTCAAGCTGTATCAGCATGTGACGCTCGGCGCCAAGAGTTTCGACCTCGCGGAAGACGGGACACCGGTCAAAGGCGTAAAACGTCATCCTAATATCGGTAACAACGTAGTTATCTACGCGGGAGCGACTATTCTCGGCGGAGATACATCCATCGGAGATGACTGCGTCATAGGCGGAAATGTCTGGCTCACGCATTCGATCGAGGCGGGACAGACCGTCACCAACAAGTCGTCCGGGCAGCAGCTGTGGAACGGAAGAAGGGAGATCGAGAGCGGCAATATCACTCTTGATGAGACCAATTCAGCACTGTTCATTTGATGATCTGCCGGATCCACGCATTATGCTCTGATAAGTTTTTGCCGTACAGCATAGCGTTTATCAATAATATAACCAAAGAGTATCGACAAGCTTGATGCTCTTTTCTTTTTTTGATAAAATTTTCGAGTATGGGTATCCTGAAAAAAGGAACCATAGCGACCTGGGGGTAGATAGGTGCTGGTGTGCCTCGCGGTCTTCAAAACCGTTTGCAGGGGGTTAGGAGCCTCCCGGGTGGGTTCGATTCCCACATACTCCCGCCACTTTTTATTTTGCGCTCTGTACTCCCGCATGCCTGGCGGCAGAGATCCGGCGCGCATTCACCCAGGAGGTCGGGATCATGAATAAAAATGAATTACTGAGGAGACTCCCTAAGATCGATGAAATTATGAAAGAGGAGTCTCTTGTTGTTTTGTCTGTTGAAAAAGGAAGCCTGCTTGTGACTGACGCAGTCAGACAGGTGATATCCAATATGCGTCAGAATATACTGGACCTTGATGAAAGTGATATGGCGAAATTCGATGCGGCACAGAATTCCGGAGCTGCCGGGCAGGCAGCGCTTGAAGAATTCTTCAGACAGTTTGATACAGCAACTGTAGCTGCCGCGGCGGCAGCGCAGCTTGCGCAGGATGAGGAATTCAATCTGTACCCGGTAATAAACGCTACCGGTACCATCCTCCACACCAATCTCGGCAGAGCGCCGCTCTGCGCTGATGCTGTCGAGAATGTTGCCAGAGTATCACGCGGATATTCAGATCTGGAATACAATGTGGTAAAAGGAGCACGCGGTTCACGGCATGATCTGGTCAGCGTTCTGATAGCGGAGCTCACCGGGGCTGAGGACGCCATGGTCGTTAACAACAATGCCAGCGCGACAATGATAGTCCTGGCAGCGCTCGGCGAGGGGAAGGAGATCATAGTCAGCCGCGGAGAGCTCGTTGAGATAGGCGGAGCGTTCAGGATCCCTGATATTATGGCTCAGTCAGGAGCGTTTCTTACCGAGGTAGGGACCAGTAATAAGACGAAGCCGTCTGATTATGAAAAAGCGATAGTCACTTCGGATGCCGCTGCTGAAGAACTGTCGAAGCGTGACATCCGCGGAACGAAAAGATTTCAGACCGGGGCGCTGATGAAGGTCCACAAGTCCAATTACGATATACTGGGATTCACAGAGGAGGCCAGCCTTGATGACCTGGTCACACTGGGGAAGAAGTATGACCTGCCGGTGATCTTCGACATGGGCAACGGTCTGATGCTCGATATGTCAGAATACGGTCTCAGAGAGCCTAACATACCGGCTTCTCTTGCGACAGGGATCGATGTTATGCTGTTCAGCGGCGACAAGCTCCTCGGAGGGCCGCAGGCAGGTATCATAGTAGGAAAGAAGAAATACATAAGCAGGATGAAGAAGCATCCTCTTGCAAGAGCGATGAGAGTTGACAAGATGACTTTTGCAGCGCTCGAAGCTACACTTGCGAAATATAAGGATCCGGCGATAGCGCTCAGGGACATTCCTGTACTGAACATGATCGCAGGAAGCAGTGAGGACATGAGGGCGAAGGCACAGCGCCTTGCGGATGTTATCAGCAAAGAGGTGCCTGATCTGTCACTCGAACTCACAGAGGTGGAAGATCAGATCGGCGGCGGCTCAGCACCTATGGTGCGGCTTCCCGGATGGGCGGTTGCTGTCAGTGATGGCAGCAAATCGGCTGACAGCCTCGAACGCCGTCTCCGCAAGGCAGAAGTCCCTGTCATAGCACGTATCCATGACGACAGACTCCTGCTCTGCGTACGCACGATATTCGAGGATGAATTCGGGCTTGTCGCGAAGGCATTGGGACACAGGGGATAATGAAGTAAGAGCAATGAAAAACATAATCATCGGAACTGCCGGACACGTTGATCACGGCAAGACAAGACTGATAAAAGCACTTTCCGGCATCGATACAGACAGACTGGAAGAGGAAAAAAAGCGCGGTATCACCATAGAGCTTGGATTCGCTCACATACCGAATGACGCCGGTTACAATATAGGGGTCATCGACGTTCCCGGCCATGAGAAATTCATCAAGAATATGCTGGCGGGGATAGGCGGCATAGATTTTGTACTGTTCGTCGTTGCGGCTGATGAAGGGATCATGCCTCAGACGCGGGAGCATTTTGAGATCCTCAACGCTCTTGGCATCGATGACGGCATCATTGCAGTGACGAAAACTGATATGGTCGAGGAAGAATGGCTGGAGATGCTTCTTGAAGAGGTGGATGATTACTTCAGAGGAACTTTCCTTGAAGGGAAACCGGTCATACCTGTAAGCGCTCAGACAGGTGACAATATCGAGACACTGAGAGAAGCGATAATAGCGAAGTGTGACAGAGAAAACAAGCGCCGCGAGGAGCGTGAGCTGTTCAGACTGCCTGTAGACCGCGTATTCACAATGCCCGGCTTCGGAACTGTTGTGACCGGGACACTTGTTGACGGTACCGTGCGTGTCGGGGACGATATCATGATATATCCACACCAGGGCGAGGGCCCGAACGGGACCGATGGCCGTAAGGCCAAAGTACGAGGTATCGAGACTTACGGGCGCGAAACGGATCAGGCTGTAGCGGGTCAGAGGACAGCGATCAATCTTGCTGCAGTCGGCAAGGATGATATCAGCCGCGGCGATGTGCTCGCTGCAAGAGATGCTGTCACAGTCACGAATATGCTTGATGTCAGCCTGAAGATGTTCAGCGACGCGGACCGAGTCGTGCTTAACAACAGCCGCGTCCATCTCTATTCCGGCGCTGCGGAAGTACTGGCCAAAGTTATTCTGCTTGACCGCGACGCTCTGTCCGCCGGAGAGGAGTGTTACGCGCAGATGAGACTCGAAGAACCAATGGCTCTCAGAAGAGGAGATCGGTTCATTATACGTTTCTACTCTCCGATCATTACTGTCGGTGGAGGAAGGATCCTTGACGCTCTTCCGCTGAAACACAAACGCAACCGGGAAGAAGTACTTGAGGGTATGGACATTCTTGCCTCCGGGAGTATTTCAGAAATAATAGCAGCAAAGTCAAGCGAGCGGAGGTTTGTCAGGCAGGACGAACTGGGCAGGGAACTCGGGCTTCTGCCTGAAGAGACTGAGAAGCTGGTCAGAGAACTATCGGGAACATCTGTAATTAAACTGCAGGACGGCACATTGCTGGGTATGACTAAATTCTCCGCAATGAAAGAAACCCTGCAGGATATCATAGCGAATTATCATGACAAAAACCCTCTCGCGGACGGGATCCCGAGGCAGGAACTGTATTCGCGCCTGAAAGATTCCTGGCACACTGACAATGACAAACTGATACAGGCTGCGGTAAAATATCTTATGGATGACGGCACGCTGGTTGACAGAGGCAAGTCCGTGGCTATGAGCGGATTCCGTATCGAGTATACGGATGAGCAGCTTGCTTTCAGGGAGGATCTGGCCGACAGATACAGGAAAGCCGGTCTCGAGATGATACGTACAGAAGAAGTAATGGGACTCGCTTCTGGAAGCATTAACGCCGGGATCATTTCAGCAGTGCTGGATGACCTGGCAGGCGAAGGCGTGATCGTCAAGGTCAATCCTTCATACTACGCTTCGGCGGAAGCCTGGGAAGAGGCTGTCAGGACCGCGCGGTCGTTTGAGGGAGAGTTCACGCTGGCTGAATACCGCGACAGACTCGGTACTTCGCGTAAATACGCGGCAGAATTCCTCCCTGCCATGGATAAGGCCGGGATCACGATTTTCAACGGCACCAGCCGGATCGCAATCAGAAAGTAGCAGCCTTGTCAGAGGCGTTCAGATACTGATGGAGACTGTAATGGACAGGATACCTATAGTTCACAACAGAATACGGGCTCTGCTCACATTGATGCTTACCGCAGGACTCCTGACCTGCATGCTTGCGGGATGCAGCGCCAGCGGGGCTGAGAAGAAAGTTACTGAGGATCTTGAGTCAATGCGCTATGTTGAACTCGACAAGAACACTGAAGAGGAGATCAACAGCATGCTCAGTGACCAGGGCAGAGAATACTTTGAACTTTTCCTGTCCAAGGCGGGAGAGTTCGAGTACGAGATCCTCGATTCAAAGGAAGACACCTCTGGCCAGGCAGGAGACTCAGCTATCGTTACCGTCAGGATCAGGACCTATGATTTTGCCAGTGAGTATCTGAAGACGTGGACAGAATATCTGGAAAAATCTGACCCTGAGCAATTCGACGAAGCGGAGCTGTATGAGGATCTGTTCCGGAATCTCAGCAGCTTAAGTAAGAAAGACTATATAGCAGACGCGGTCATCAAGTGTGAGCCTGAAGATGACGGGAGCTGGAAGACTGACGCTAAGACCAACAAGGTGCTTCGCGACGCGATCCTCGGAGGCATGCTCAACGAGATCGCCGGTCTTGCGGGAGCCGGAGAATGATCTCACAGAACGAAAACGCTGTGTTCCTTAACCGGATACAGCGTTTTTTGATGCTTTTTATTAACCGGACGTACAGTCATATGATACAATGAACTCAATATTGCAGACATCTGCTTATCAAGAGGGAGAGAAAAATGAGAACAAGACATGAGATGCTGATAAAAGTTGCTACCGAGATGTGTTCGGGAGAACTTAAGATCAACAGCGAAGCGCCTGAGTATAAAGTACTCGACTATCTGATGACTGACGATGAGCTTGCTCTGCTGAGCGAGATGAAACTGGTCACGCCGTATACAGCGGGCGCGCTTGCCAAGAAGACAGGATTCAGTGTGGAGAAAGCTGCGAAACTGCTCGAGGGAATGGCTGACAAGGCTTATTTCCTTGATATCAAGGTACCGAAAGCCAATGTCAAGCTGTATCTGATGGTTCCGTTCGCACCGGGACTGTTCGAGTTCCAGATGACAAGAAATAACGATTTTGCAGATAAGAATCCGGAAATAGCCAGACTTTTCAGGCTGCATGGATTCGATTCGTATTTTGATGTCGGTCCTGCAAACCCTATGGGCGTTGGTATCATGAGGGTCATACCGGTCGAGAAAGCTCTTCCGGCTGATGTAAAAAAACTGACAATGGAGAGGATCAGTACTCTGCTGGATACCACGGTCGGCGGTCATTTCTGCCTGGTTCCCTGCCAGTGCCGCAGAGTGCGCCGCATCATGGGAGAAGGAACAGGTGACATTGAAGACGGAATGTGCCTGTATACAGGGCTGCTCGCGGATTCAATGCTCCGCCACGGACGCGGAGTGAGAGTCACGAAGGAAGAGGCGTACGCGCACCTTCAGAGATGCGAGGATCTGGGATGTGTCCATCAGATCACAACACTCGAGAGCGGGATCACTTTTGCCATCTGCAACTGTAACCCTAAGAGCTGTATGGCTATCGGAGGCGCCACATATATCGGTGCCCCTAACATGGTCAGGAGCAATTTTGTATCCGAGATAGATCAGGAAAAATGCGTCGCCTGCGGACAGTGTGTTGAGGTCTGTGCCGCTAACGCTCTCCGACTGGGACAGAAGATCTGTTCCAGGACACCTATAGTCCATGTTCCGAAAGATATTCCGGATGATATGGAGTGGGGTCCTGAAAGACATGATCCTGACTACCGTGATCACAGAAAGAATGTCGTTGAGACAGGAACTTCACCGTGTAAAACTACCTGCCCGGCACATATCGCTATCCAGGGATATATCAAGCTCGCAGCTCAGGGCAAATACATGGAAGCCCTCGAGCTGATCAAGAAAGAGAACCCGCTGCCGGCTGTATGCGGCAGAATATGTCCTCATAACTGCGAGAATGAGTGTACAAGAGGAGAGATCGATGAGCCGATCGCTATAGATGAGATCAAGAAATTCATCGCGGACAGAGAACTTGACGCAGATCAGAGATTCGTACCTAAGAAGCTCTGGCATCATGATAAGAAGATCGCTGTCATAGGTTCTGGCCCTGCCGGCCTGTCATGCGCTTATTATCTCGCGGCAGAAGGCTACAGGGTCACAGTGTTTGAAAAAGAAATGCGTCCGGGAGGCATGCTCACAATGGGCATCCCTGCGTTCCGTCTGGAGAAAGATGTAGTGGACGCAGAGATCGATGTGCTGAGGACCCTCGGAGTCAGGTTCAGATGCGGTGTAGAAGTAGGCAGAGATGTCACAATTCCTGAGCTCCGCGAACAGGGATATGAGGCGTTCTACCTTGGCATAGGTCTGCAGGGATGCGGGAACCTCGGTATTCCGGGAGCTGACGCTGAAGGTGTGATTGCCGGAGTGGATTTCCTTAAGTCGATCAATCGCGGCAATGACTGCGGGCTCAGCGGCAAAGTTGTTGTTATAGGAGGAGGAAGCATCGGCGCTGACGTAGCGCGTACTGCTGTCAGATACGGCGCAGACAGTGTCGACCTCTACTGCCTTGAGTCGTTTGAAGATATGCCTATGGGTGAAGAGGACAAGGCTCTTTGCGCCGGAGACGGCGTCAGTATCCACGCCGGATGGGGCCAGACTGAAGTTGTCACAGAAGACGGAAAGTGCAAAGGAATCAGATTCCGCAAGTGCCTCAGCGTCAAAAACGAAGAAGGCAGATTCGATCCGAAGTTCGATGACTCTGTTACCGAGACTGCGGAATGTGATACTGTTCTGTTCTGCATCGGTCAGAGACCTGACTGGGGCAAGCTGCTTGAGGGAACCGGTGTAGAGCTTGACGCGCGCGGGCTTGTCATCACGGATCCTCTGACATATCAGACCAGCGTATACGATATTTTCGCCGGAGGAGATATCTATACCGGACAGAAGTTCTGCATCGATGCTATCGCCGCCGGAAAACAGGGCGCGATCTCGATCAACCGTGCTGTATGGGAAGGACACAGTGTCTCACTGGCCCGTGACCGCCGCGAATACAAGGCGCTCGACAAGAGCGATCTGGACTTTGACAACATAAGCTACGACAATATAGCGAGACAGGTGCCGGGAGTCTGCGCATCCAAGGTGCGTTCAAAGTCTGACGAAAGACTGACATTTACCGAGGAGCAGCTCAGGAAAGAAACTGCAAGATGCCTCGGATGCGGCGCAACTGTCGTTGATCAGAACATCTGCATCGGATGCGGGCTCTGCACGACAAGGTGCAAGTTCGACGCGATCCACCTGATCAGGAGATCTGACGAACCGATCCACTCAATCCGTTTCCGCAAGAAGTACATCGAGAAATACCGCATGGAGCGTGAACAGCGTATTGCCCTCAGAAAAGTGAAGAAGGAGCAGTAACTGATGCATGAACTGACACTGCTGGTAGGGGTAGCCCAGAAGATCGGGGAAATAGTCGAGGAGAATAACATCGACCGCGTCGACGCTGTAGTGCTCGAAGTGGGTGAAGCTACTGCTGTTGTACCTGAATTCCTGCTCGACGGATGGTCGGTGCTGTCTGATGAGTATGATTACCTTAAGGGAGCTGAGCTGATCATAGACAGGATCCCCGCGATCGCGAAGTGCGTGGATTGCGGCACACATTTTGCTCCTGATGAGAACGAAGGACGGTGCCCTGCCTGTGACAGCAGAAGGCGGGAACTGGTTTCCGGGACAGAATTTCTGATCAAAGAGATCCGGCTGATGGAATAAGATATGTGCTGAGCCTGGCACACTGCAAGTGTCAGGCTCATTATATTGCGGCGAATTTTATTATTTTCCGTAAAAGATAGATTTATCAACAGAAAGAATATATAATATATGCTCGACGGCGGAAAAGCCTGCCTTCAGATATGAGGCCGGCAGCAGGATCCGCCGGGAATAACAGTAGATAATGAGAGGTTTACAGAAATGCTTAAGAACAACGATATCATGCCGATGATGCATCAGGACGGCGGCCAGGGCGCTCCTGATGAGAACTGTACTCATGACTGCAGCACATGCGGTGCTGACTGCTCTTCGAGAGCGGGCGGAATACAGAAAGCTCAGCTCAATGAGCACAGCAGCATCAAGAAAGTGATCGGCGTTGTCAGCGGCAAGGGCGGAGTAGGAAAGTCAATGGTAACCGCACTCAGCGCGCTGGCTGCTACAAGAAACGGATATAAGACAGGTATTATGGACGCTGACATCACAGGACCTTCGATCCCTAAGATGTTCGGTGTACACAGCAAGGCTATGGGGTCTGAGTTCGGTATCCTTCCGGAAGTAACTCCGACTGAGATCAGCCTTATGTCCATCAATCTGCTCGTCGAGAACGAGACAGACCCTGTAGTATGGAGAGGACCTGTGATCGGCGGTGTTGTTGAGCAGTTCTGGACCGATGTCTGCTGGGGCGACCTCGATGTACTCTTCATCGATATGCCTCCGGGGACAGGTGATGTGCCTCTGACAGTATTCCAGTCGATCCCGATCGATGGGATCATCGTTGTTACCTCTCCACAGGATCTGGTCAGCATGATCGTTTCCAAGGCAGTCAACATGGCTAACCTGATGAACATTCCGGTACTGGGACTCGTAGAGAATATGAGCTACCTGACATGCCCTGACTGCGGACGCAAGATCGAGATGTTCGGACCTAGCCAGGCAGAGGCAGTATGCGCTGCCAACGGGATCAGACTCCTTGAGAAACTCCCGATCGATCCTGTACTCTCACAGGAAGCTGACGCAGGCAAAATAGAATTCAATGAGGGAACACAGATGGAATCCATCCTCGGTGTTCTCGATGCGATAGGTCTTAAAGAAGCTTAGTATCATAATTAACAGGAGGGTACTTTATTGGGCGAATTGATCAGACTGGAGCATATCGTCAAGAGCTTTGATGATACGATGGTGCTTAACGGCATCGATCTTAGTGTCGCTGAAAATGAGTTTGTAACGCTCCTTGGACCTTCAGGGTGCGGCAAGACCACGACGCTCAGAATCATAGGCGGTTTTGAGAAACCGGACGAAGGAAGGGTATGGTTCGACGGTAAGGACATTACAGATCTGCCGGCCAATCAGAGACTTCTTAATACTGTATTCCAGAACTACGCTCTCTTCCCGCACATGACAGTAGGAGAGAACATCGCTTTTGGACTGAGAGTCAAGAACAAGCCTGAGCAGTATATCAAGGACAAGATCAAGTATGCTCTCAAGCTGGTCAATCTCGACGGTTTCCAGAACAGACAGATCGATCAGATGTCAGGCGGACAGCAGCAGAGAATAGCAATGGCAAGGGCTATTGTCAATGAGCCAAGAGTTCTTCTGCTTGATGAGCCGCTCGGAGCGCTCGACCTCAAGCTGAGGCAGGAGATGCAGTATGAACTGGTCAGACTCAAGAAAGAACTCGGTATCACTTTCCTGTATATCACTCATGATCAGGAAGAAGCTCTGACAATGTCAGACAAGGTCGTGGTCATGAACGAAGGATATATTCAGCAGCAGGGCACGCCGGAACAGATTTATGACGAGCCGGTCAACGCTTTCGTTGCAGACTTTATCGGAGACAGCAACATCATCGACGGAACTATGATAGCGGAGAAGGTCGTTAGGATCGACGGCAAGGACTATCCGTGTATAGACGGAACGGAGCAGGGCTTCCCGCCTAGAAGCAGAGTCGATGTTGTCATCAGGCCTGAAGACATCGATATAGTACCGTATGGTCAGGGACAGTGGAACGGAACGATCATCTCCAAGCTGTTCATCGGCGTCCATTATGAGATGCTGGTACAGAGCGAGGACGGCAAGGTCGAGTGGCTTCTCCAGAACTACGATCAGCATGATGTAGGGGAGAAGATCGGAATGAAAGTAGATCCGGAGAATATCCAGATCATGCAGAAGCCTAAGAGCGAGGCTGAATCCGCTATCGAACTTGACTTATAAGTGAATCCGCGTTACAGGTCCTCCGGACACTGATTGTTTTCTGATAAAGCGAGGAATAATTCTTTAATGGTAGCTAAGAAACGTTTTGCAACACCTTTTATAATCTGGATCATTGCGGGTACTGTCATACCGCTTGCTTCGATCGCTTATTACGGCTTCACGTCACGTGAAGGAGGTTTTACTTTTGCCAATATCCTGGCTATGTTCCAGCATGACCATATGCAGGCGCTCGGACTGTCGCTTCTGCTGGCGGTCATCAGCACTGTGATCTGTCTTGTCATGGCTTTCCCGATGGCAATGATCCTCAGAGAGAGCAAATGGGGCAAGCAGGGTTTTCTGATTTTCGTAATCATCCTTCCGATGTGGATGAATTTCCTGCTCAGGACTATGGCCTGGCAGGTGCTCCTTGAGAGGCAGGGGGTCATCAACGCGCTGATAACTGCGGTCGGCCTGCCGAGGCAGGAGCTTATGAATACTCCGGGAGCTATCGTGCTGGGTATGGTATATGACTTCCTTCCGTTCATGATTCTCCCTATATACAATACGGTATCCAAGATAGACAACCACCTTATTGAGGCGGCATATGACCTCGGAGCGAGCAAGACAATGACATATGCCAGAGTAATAATACCTCTGACAGTACCGGGTATCGTCAGCGGAGTAACCATGGTTTTCATACCGGCACTGACGACATTCGTTATTTCAAATATGCTCGGCGGAGGCAAGATCAACCTGATAGGCAATATCATAGAGCAGGAATTCACTGTGAATTCCAACTGGTATCTGGGCTCGGGACTGTCGCTGGTTATGATGGTATTCATTATAGCGAGCATGCTGCTGCTGCAGAAATTTGACAAGACCGGCGGACAGAATCTTATATAGAGAAGAGAACGATGAAGAAAACTTTAGGACGGATCTACGTATTGTTAATAATGCTGTTTCTGTATCTCCCGATACTGACTCTTATCGTGCTCTCTTTCAACGATGCCAAGTCTATGTCAGTATGGACAGGATTCAGCCTGCACTGGTATGCGGAACTGTTCCAGAGCCGGCTGATGATGGGGGCAATAGTAAACACATTTTCTATCGCTATCCTGGCTGCGATCATCGCAACTGTCGTCGGGACGATGGCAGTCATCGGAATGTCTGCTATGAAGCCGAGACAGGAAAACACACTCATGGCTTTCAACAATATCCCTATGCTCAACGCGGACATAGTGACCGGTATAGCACTGATGCTGTTTTTCCTGATGGTCAGCTGGCCGAGAGGATATATGTCGATACTGTTCTCACATACGACATTCTGCATACCTTATGTGATCCTTTCCGTCAGACCAAGGCTCAACAAGAATACTGACAGACTGTTCGAAGCGGCGCTTGACCTCGGCGCGTCGGAAAAATACGCCTTCCGCAAAATTGTTATCCCGGAACTGAAACCGGGGATAATGACCGGCTTCCTGCTTAGCTTCACTATGTCAGTCGACGACTTTATCATCACATACTTCACCAGAGGCGCCGGTATCAATACGATATCTACCCTTATATACAGCGAAGTAAAGATAGGAATAAGGCCGAGCCTTTTCGCGCTTTCAACGATCATATTCGTTGTTGCTCTCGTTGTGCTGATCACTGTCAATGTACATCAGAGCAGAGCAGACAAAGCCTTGTCCGCGGCCTGAATACTCAAATATCGTGCATTTGCAAACTCAAGGGCATTTATGTGCCCTTTTCGTGTATAATAGAGACAATAATCTGAAAGGAACGGAAAGCAATGAATGACAGCGACAAGATAGTGTACATTGACTGGGATACGCTAATTTCATTTATGACTGACGCATTCGTCGGATATGGTGTGCCGCGCGAAGAAGCGGAGATCTGTGCAGATGTGCTTGCAGAAGCTGACCGCCGCGGAATAGACAGTCACGGATGCAATCGTTTCAAACCGATCTATATCGACAGATTCGAGAACGGTACACTGCTGCCGGTGACCAATATAGAAGTACTCAGAGAAACACCGACAACGCTCGTTATGGATGCCCACGACGGAATGGGCATGGTCGCGAGTTACCGTATGATGGAGAGCCTGATAGAGAAGGCGAAAACATATGGTATGGCCGGCGGGGCGATACGCAATTCCACTCACTATGGTATTGCCGGATACTGGTCAAATATGGCGGCAAAGGAAGGTCTCATCGGTATAACGGGAACCAATGCCAGGCCGTCTATAGCACCGACTTACGGTGTAGAGAATATGATGGGGACCAATCCACTGGTTTTCTCGCTGCCTACTGACGAGGAGTTCCCATTCTGCATCGACTGTGCCACATCTGTAGTACAGAGAGGCAAGATCGAGTTCTACGCCCGCCAAGGCAAGGATACTCCGGCAGGTCAGGTCATAGCGCAGGACGGATCTGCCATGACAGACAGCGAGGAGATTCTGAAGGCGCTGGTAAATGGTACAGCAGCTCTCGCGCCGCTCGGAGGGATCGGTGATGAGATGGCCGGATATAAAGGGTATGGATACGCGGCAGTAGTCGAGATACTGTCCGCGGCGCTCGCAGGCGGACAGTTCATGAAGGCACTGACAGGAAGAGACGCAGACGGTAATCCTGAGATGTACCACCTCGGGCATTTCTTCTTTGTAGTAGATCCTGACGCGTTTATGGGACAGGAGGAATTCAGGAAGACAGCAGGAGAGATTTCAAGGGCACTCAGAGCGTCTAAGAAAGCTCCGGGCCATGACAGGATCTATACAGCAGGCGAGAAAGAATATCTCGCGTGGCTCGACAGAAAAGACAAAGGCGTTCCGATCAACGCTTCGGAAAGAAAAGATCTCACAGCAGTCCGTGACAAGCTCGGTCTGCCATACACATTCAGCTGGGAGGAATAATAATGAAAGGAATCATTCTCGCAGGAGGAGCCGGTACAAGGCTGTATCCGCTGACAATAGTCACATCAAAGCAGCTTCTGCCTGTATATGACAAGCCTATGATCTACTATCCGCTTTCGACGCTGATGCTTGCCGATATCCGTGAAGTGCTCATTATCAGCACGCCGGAAGACACTCCGAGGATCAGACAGCTTCTCGGTGATGGCTCGCTCCTGGCCCAATGGATCACCAACTCCTACCTAGAAGCCGTCGATCTTGCCCAGTTCGACGAGAGCCTTGTCAGCTCTTGACATTACGTCTACAGGCATGATCTCTACCATGGGG
>JAFRLN010000108.1 GCA_017431175.1 Mogibacterium sp. | reverse complement strand
TGTACGAGTTCGTCCTCAGCGGAGATAGCTCCTGCCTTGAACATGTTGTACTCCTTGAGAGTATCAAATGTATCCATGAGAGCGTTGAACTTCTCGTCCTTCATGAGGTCAACCTTGCCGGCGTACAGATCCTGTACGAATGCTTCAGGATCTTCTCTTTCCTCGTATACCTGCTGCAGATAGTGAGCAGCGAGTGACCAGTCAGGCTTGAGGATAGCTGTAGGAGCTTCCATTCCTGCTGCTACGAGCTTGTCGCACATTGCCTTGAAATCGTCAAGAGTCTTGATGCTTGCAGGATCGAAATCCTCGCCGAGTGTATCCTTGATAGCCTTTTCGTTGTACAGGATACCTCTTGCTTCGATACATGTAGGGAATCCGAGAACCTTGTCGTCTACGGAGATAGCGTAATCAGTATCCCCTACCCATTTCATATCGCTCATGTCAGCACCATACTGCTTGCCGAGTGAATAGATATCCTTGGCGTCTACCATGTTGATGGTATAAGGAGCCTTGGACGCATACTTTGTTGCGAGGTGAGCTGCAACTGTGTCCTGAGAATAATAAACCTCAACGTGAACACCTGTCTGCTCCTCATAAGTCTTTGCCAGTGCCTCGAAGTCTTCCTGGATCTCGTTCTTGGAGTTGAACAGTGTGATCGAGGTTCCGTCTCCGGCTCCGCCGCCTTCTGTGGACTCTTCCTCAGATGATGAACCGCCGCCGCATGCTGTCATTGCGAATACCATTGCAAGTGCAAGCATGATGGACAGCAATTTCTTAGTGCTACTTTTCATTCTTTTTCCTCCTAAATAAAACCATAGCATTAACATTTATTCCGAGACCAGAGGTTCGATGGCTCCTCTTGCAGCGGCTCATCTGTCAGGAACAGAAGAACCGAGCTGTGCGGCGCCAGAGTATCTGAGAAATATTCGCATCTCCCGGACGCAGCAGCGTCGCCACCATTCCAATCGAATCGGTATTGAAAAAACGCCTCAGTCCCGAATAATTCGTCCATCCTGTGACAGATCCTTATCGGATGATCCGTAGGATTCAGGACAAAAAGCAGATTCCAATCAGGTAAGTTGTGTGTTATCAGTATCTCCTCCGATGTATCATCGGTCAGAAGAGGAAATTTCGCGTGTACACGCTCGATACCCGGCTTTATGAAGTCGAGCAGCCTGCGTCTGTTCTCAGGCAGTCTGCAGACCGGATCGGAGGTCGTGATTATGCCTCCCGACAGAGCCTGCAGCAGTGCCAGACTTATCGTTTCCTCTTCGCTCAGATGCGTTCCGAAATCTCTGAGTATTATCGAATCCGGATCGTTCTGCCAGAAGATATTGTTGAAGTAATTGTCAAACGGCAGCTCCTGCAGCAGATTGGCAGGCCCGTACGCGCCGTCTGTCCACTGGGCTCCCATGTCTCCCGCGATCCTCATGCCGTCCGCAAAGCCCAGACAAGGCATGAACGGAGCTATACTTGCCAGCAGATAGCCATCATCACCGATGACCTCTCTTATCATCGCGAGTGAATTTCTCAGGATCTCCACCGAGGTCAGAGTATCATCGTACCTCACGACCTTGGATGTATCGACCATGCTCCACAGTATAAAATCTATCTTGAACAGTGTGAAGCCCCAGTCCCTGTATTCCGCGAACACATCCCTGATATACGAGAACGCTCCGGGATGCGTCATATCCAGTATGTAGTAGTCGCTGTCCGTATTGCCCCAGATCTTCGGCTCCGTGTAGCTCCTGAAAACGACATGTGGTCTGCCGTCAGGATCTCTTACGACCCAGTCCGGATGCTCTCTGTATGCTTCGGACCCGTCAGCGATCATGAACGGGGATATCCATATGCCTGCCGCATATCCGGCTCCGATTATGTCAGAGGCCGCTTGTTTGAGTCCCTGAGGATATCTGTGATTGAAGCGGAGCCAGTCGCCTATGTGAGCGGTATATCCGGCATCTATCTGTATATATCTGAAATCGACGCGGTCATCCGCCAGTTCATCGAGAAAATCATCGACAGTCTGCTGCGTCAGGTTCTCGTAGTGATAATACCAGCTGCACCAGTGAAATGCCGGCGGCATGCATGTTCTCGCACGCATCGCATCCGCAATTCTCTCCGCCGCGCGCCTGAGGCATTCTTCAAGATCCTTTCCGCATATGATATACAGCTCAGGCAGCTCCGCGCTGTCTGCCGCTGTTCCTTCAAGATCTATGCCCGCGCTCAGCACAGGCTTTTCGGCATACATGCCCCTGCTTCTGACTGTTCTGAAGGAGGTCGTGTATCTCCTGTGGTCCTTAGCGAATATGACTGCGGCTGTATCGCTGCCGCAAAGTCCGATAAGACCGAATGAGCGTCTTGCCGTTCCGTCCAGTGCGTAATATCCCGAAGGGCCCTCCATTCCGAAGCCCTGTATATACACATGATCAGCTCCCTCGATCACGGCTGCTCCGAGAGGCTCTATATCGTGTATGCCGCGTGCTCCCTCCGCCGGGATACCCGTTAACAGCGAAGAGATCACAAGACAGTCTTTTTCTTCCCTAAGCTTTATACTGACTGCAGCTGCAGCGGAGGCATATCTGATATGATCCCTGCCGGCTTCTGTCGAGAGCGGCATGACCGGTACTTCATTGATGCATGGATAAATACCTTTAAGACTTATTCCGCCGAGACAGATATCTATCGTTCCACTGTCGTTGATCCTGAATTTGATGTCAGTCATTTTCAAACTTGATTCCGTATACTTAAATTTAGTCAAGAGGTATTATATCAGTTAACGATTGTATATGCATGCTTATTTATGTTTTTTTCACTGATAACTATAACAATTTTTGTGTCAAAAATGAATCTTTTTGGACAATGCTATGTATTCATCTCATCTCATCAACATGCATGCCTGAACCATTACAGCCACATCTGTCATATTCGTTCGGGTTTATTACGCGGATGCAGTGAAGAACACTGAATAAGGGCAACAAAAATCTCCCGGACAGACAGTCCGGGAGACGTATGATCCGTAGAGAGCCTTCTATCGGAGGAGCCTGCCTCCGGAGATCAAGGCTTCGTACATTACGACGAAGTCGCAAAATTACTTCTCTTCCTGCGAAGCCTTATAAGCCGCGATTACCTTGTCTGCGAGGTTCGATGGCAGCTCCGCGTATCTTGTGAACTCGATGTTGAAGGAGCCTCTTGCCTGTGTCATCGATCTCAGTGCGATAGCGTAGTCGAAGAGCTCTGACTGAGGAGCCTCAGCGTGGAGCACCTGTCCGCCCTGAACAGGATCCATACCGAGTACGATACCTCTTCTGTTAGGCAGGTCGCCCATTACAGCGCCTACATATGCCTCCGGAACTGTGATGTCGAGCTTCATGATAGGCTCGAGCAGGCATGGTCTTGCCTCAACGATACCCTTCTTGAACGCGAGCGAAGCAGCGATCTTGAACGATACTTCGTTGGAGTCTACCTCGTGATAAGAACCGTCGTAGAGGACTGCCTTGATGTTCTGAACCTTGCAGCCTGCCAGAGGGCCCTTTTCCATGCACTCGAGCAGTCCCTTTTCAACTGCAGGGACGTAGTTCTTAGGAACGGATCCGCCGAAGAGCTCTTCGGAGAACTCGAGTCCAGGCTGTTCGGATGGCGAGAATCTGATATGTACATCACCGTACTGTCCCGCGCCGCCGGACTGCTTCTTGTGCTTGCCCTGTACATCAGAGTTGCCCTTGATGGTCTCTCTGTAAGCGATCTTTTGAGGTACGACGTTTACGCTGACGACGTATCTGTCCTTGAGCTTGGACTGGATGATTCCGAGCTGGATATCTCCCTGTCCTCCGAGCAGAGTCTGGTGAGTCTCAGCGTTTCTCTCGAGTACGAATGTAGGATC
>JAFRLN010000107.1 GCA_017431175.1 Mogibacterium sp. | reverse complement strand
GGTATGGAACTGTCATACACAGTTCAGGAGAAACCTGAGGGACTCGCTCAGGCATTCACGATCGGGCGCGAATTCATCGGAGATGACGCGTGCGCGATGGTACTCGGCGACAATATTTTCTACGGCAACGGTCTCAATCACAAGCTTATGGATGCTGCAAGAGACGCTGAGTCAGGAACGGCTACGATCTTCGGCTATTACGTTGAGGATCCTGAGCGCTTCGGCATCATGGAATTCGAAAAAGAGAGGAACGACAGCCGCGGGGTGAGAGTCATTTCTGTCGAGGAAAAGCCGAAAAACCCTAAGAGCAACTATGCTATTGTCGGTCTGTATTTCTATCCTAAGGGAGTCAGCGATATGGCTGACAATGTTAAGCCGAGCGCCAGAGGCGAGCTGGAGATCACGACGCTGAATGACATGTATCTCAAGGAGAACAGGCTCAATGCCCAGCTCCTCGGACGAGGCTATACATGGATGGATGCCGGAACATTCGACAGCCTTCAGAGAGCGACTGATTTTGTAAGCATGATCGAGCAGTATCAGGGAATGAGCATCTCAGCTCCTGAAGAGATCGCTTATTACTTCGGATGGATCAACGACGAGCAGCTCAGAGAGAGCGCCGCCCGTTACGGCAAGAGCCCGTACGGAGAGCGTCTCATGGCAGTACTCGAAGGCAAGGTCGTTCTGTAATATTGAAGAGAAAACACTTTTTCACAGCCTGAAACAGTAAAGGGGGGGACTGCATGAATTTTGTATTTATATCACCGAATTTTCCACACACGTACTGGAATTTCTGCGACCGTCTTAAGAGGAACGGCATCAATGTCCTTGGTATAGGAGATTGTCCGTATGATGATCTGGAGCCGGCACTCAAGAACGCTCTCACTGAGTATTACAAGGTCAATAACATGGAAAGTTATGACGAGATGTACCGCGCTGTAGCTTTCCTCGCGTTCAAGCACGGCAAGATAGACTGGCTTGAGTCCAACACAGAGTACTGGCTCGAACAGGACGCAAAGCTGCGCAGGGATTTCAATATTACTACAGGAGTACAGCCTGACGAACTGTCTATGTGGAAGAGCAAGTCTGCTATGAAGCCTTTCTATAAAGAGGCAGGCATTCCGACAGCGCGCAACCACAAAGTCACCGACATCGAGGCAGCGCGGGCTTTCCTCGATGAGATCGGCGGTTTCCCGGTCATCGTCAAGCCTGATATCGGGGTCGGCGCGGCAGACACCTGGAAGCTTGAAAAGGAAGAAGATCTGGCGTGGTTCTACGATAATCTTCCTGATCACCCTTATGTAATGGAAGAATTCGTATACGGCAACATCTATTCATATGATGCTATCTGCAACGCGGAAGGCGAAGTTCTCTTCGAATCTTCCAACTGGTTCCCGCCATCGATCGCTGACATGGTCAACAAAGGGCTCGATCTGGCATATTATACGACTGATTATGTGCCTGAGCAGCTCCGCAAGTACGGCCGCGCGGCACTCAAGGCATTCAAGGTCAGAAGCAGATTCGTTCACTTTGAATTCTTCCGTCTGACTCAGGCAAGGAAGAACCTCGGAGAGGTAGGCGATTTTGTCGGCCTTGAAGTAAACATGAGACCTGCCGGAGGATATACTCCTGATATGATGGATTTTGCTCATAATACAGATGTATATGAGATATGGGCGGAAATGGTCGCGTACAATGAGCGCCGCCTGCCTGACATAGGAGGAGACAGATTCTGTGCATACGCTTCCAGAAGAGATATGCACAAATATGTTCACAGCCATGAGGAGATCCTGGAGAAATACGGGCATTGCATGAAGATGTGTGAGCGTATGCCGGATGTTCTATCAGGAGCGATGGGCAACCAGATGTATACGGCAGTGCTCGATACACTGGAAGAAGTAGAAGAATATAACGCATTCATTCACGAAAGGGCAGAATAAGGAGAATTGATAATGAACGAAACATATAACAGAGAATACAGTTGGATACTTGACCGCGACATGGAATACGCAGTCTTCGGCGACAGCGGCAAAGTTATGTTTGCTTTCGCTCCGCAGAACGGACACACATACGATTTTGCCAGCTTTGGCATGGTCGAGACTGTCCGCCCGTGGATAGAAGCCGGAAAGCTCATGGTAGTATGCGTTGACAGTATTGACGCAGAGACATGGTCAGACCAGTATGGAGATCCGAGATACAGGATCGAGCTTCAGGAAAAGTGGTTCCACTATGTGACTGACGAACTTGCACCGAAGTTCGTAAGCAGTGAAAACAGAGGCATCGTTACAGGCTGCAGCATGGGCGGAACTCACGCAGGAGTATTCTTCTTCCGCAGGCCGGATCTGTTCGATACACTGATTTCCCTCAGCGGTACTTTTGACGCGAGAATGTTCTTCCATGATTATATGGATGACCTGGTATATGCTAATTCTCCTGTCGACTTTCTCCGCAATATGCCGGAAGATCATGAATGGATGGGCTGGTATGATGACAGTAATATCATCATCTGCTCCGGTCAGGGGGCATGGGAAGACGAGATGCGCCGCGATGCCGGCCTGATGAAAGAGATCATGGCTGACAAGGGCATAGATGGCTGGGTAGATTTCTGGGGTTACGATGTCAATCACGACTGGCCTTGGTGGAGAAAGCAGCTGCCATACTTCATCGGTACGGTTCTCGGAGAAGCATAGTCCTGACACTTACATATCAGTATAGTACAGAATCACAGATACAGTCCTGACTGAGAAAGTCGGGACTTTTCTTATGCCGCAGATAGTTTCTGCCGTCACAAAAACTTTGTTTTTCTTTGTACAAAATAATAGTTGACAGCGGGCTGTGTAAAGAGTATATTATGCATAGTGATTAGCACTCTAACAAGGCGAGTGCTAACAAATCGGAAAAAGGAGGCACGCCATGGATCTCAGCGAAAGACAATTACAGATACTGCAGGCGATCATCAATGACTATGTTGAGAACGCCGAGCCGGTCGGTTCCAGATCGATCGCTAAGCGATATGACCTTGGCGTCAGCCCTGCAACCATACGAAACGAGATGTCTGACCTTGAGGAGATGGGCTACCTGACTCATCCTCATACATCGGCAGGCAGAGTCCCGTCAGATAAGGCTTACAGACTGTACGTCAACACGCTGATGAAGAAGAAGAATCTCAGCGCCAAGGACAAGAGGCTCATCAATGACAGACTTCAGGCCAGCAGAGACGAGTTCGACGCGACGATAAGGCATGCGGCAGAGTTGCTCAGCGAGATCACACATCTTACCAGTTTTGCTCTGACACCTGCGACCAATGAGGAGACGATCGCATTTATCAGGTTACTGCCTGTGGATGAACGGACCATCATCCTGATGATAGTAGGCGAGAGCGGAAATATCACCAATACGACAATGAGGCTCAAAGTGCCGTATACCCAGGACGCGCTTGATCTCCTCAGCAAGAATATGACAGTGACATACAAAGGACGCACCCTCGACGATGTCCTCAAGAGTCATATCATTGAGGATGTGGGAACAGATATTGAGGCGCTCAGCTCGCTCAGAGGCAGTGTAATGCCGGGATTCCTCAGGACGCTCGAGGAGATGCTCAACGTCAATCTGTATATGGAAGGGATGACGAACATCTTCAATCTGCCTGAGTACTCAAGCATAGACAGAGCCAGAGACTTTATGCAGCTGTTCGCGCAGAAAGACTGGTTCACACAGAAGATGCTTCAGAGAGCGGACGGAGTCGTAGTTACGATCGGTGATGAGAATACGAAAATGAAAGACTGTACGCTTATCACCGCGACATACCATGTCGACGGAAAGCTGGTCGGCAAGATCGGAGTCATCGGACCAACCAGAATGAAGTATGACGAGGTAACATCGCTGATGGAATACCTTACCAACAACCTGAGTGAGTCATTCAGGCTTACGGACGGTACAGACGGTGAGGAGAAGAAAGAGTAAACAACTGTCCGCAAGACAGTTTATATAAAATAATTCTTGAAAGGAAATAACGTAATGGCTGAAGAAACACGCAGACATATCCCTGTTGAGGACAGTGAAGCGGAAAAGGAAAAGGCAGAAGACACTGCTGCCGGGGCTGAGACTGAAAAAGAAACAGCAGCAGGCAGCGCAGAGAACGAAGCAGAAGCCGATAATACTGCGGAAGCTGCATCGGAAGAACAGAAGGCAGAAGCAGAGGCCAAGGCTGCTGAGGAACAGGAATCCGAACGCTATATGAGACTTATGGCAGAATTCCAGAACTTCAAGCGCAGGGCGGCAAGAGAGAAATCTGACATACATGCTTATGCCAATGAGAAGATAATCGGAGAACTGCTGCCGGTACTCGATAATTTCGAAAGAGCTCTGCAGACAGAGTCCGGCGACCTTGAGAGCTATGCCAAGGGAATGGAGCTGATCTTCACACAGCTGAAGACCGCGCTTGAACATGCAGGCCTCGAAGAGATCAAGGCTCTGGGTGAGGAGTTCGACCCGAATGTTCACAATGCTGTCATGACTGAAGACAGTGAAGAACAGGAAGACGGACAGATCAGTAAGGTACTTCAGAAAGGCTACAAGCTCAACGATAAGGTCATAAGACCATCGATGGTAGCGGTAGTCAGGAAATAATGTTAAAAATATCATCCATATATAACGGAGGAAACAGAAATGAGTAAGGTAATCGGAATAGATCTTGGAACAACCAACAGCTGCGTCGCAGTACTTGAAGGCGGCGAGCCAACAGTTATCACTAACGCAGAAGGCTCGAGAACGACTCCTTCTGTAGTAGCATTCACAAACAAGGGCGAGAGGCTTGTAGGCGAGACTGCCAAGAGACAGGCGATCACTAACCCTGACAGAACCATCGCGTCCATCAAGAGACATATGGGCGAGGCTTATACTGTTGATATCGACGGAAAGGCATACACCCCTCAGGATATCTCAGCGATGATCCTTGCTAAGCTCAAGGCTGACGCAGAAGCATATCTCGGAGAGAAAGTAACAGAGGCTGTTATCACAGTGCCTGCTTACTTCTCAGATGCTCAGAAGCAGGCAACAAAAGACGCCGGCAAGATCGCGGGACTTGATGTCAAGAGAATCATCAATGAGCCTACAGCTGCGTCCCTGGCTTACGGTCTTGATAAGGACAACGGCAGCCAGAAGATCCTGGTATATGACCTGGGCGGCGGAACATTCGATGTATCCGTTCTCGAGCTTGGAGACGGAGTCTTCGAAGTACTTGCAACTAACGGCGACACACATCTCGGAGGCGATGACTTCGATAACGCTCTGATGAACTTCCTCGCTGACAGCTTCCAGAAGGAACACGGCATTGACCTCAGAGCAGACAAAATGGCACTTCAGAGACTGAAAGAAGCTGCTGAAAAGGCTAAGAAAGAGCTTTCAAGCGCTCAGACGACTAAGGTCAACCTGCCTTTCATCACAGTATCTTCAGAGGGTCCACTCCACATGGATATGGATGTTACAAGAGCCAGATTTGATCAGCTGACCAAGGACCTCGTTGACAGAACGATCGAGCCAATGCACAAGGCTATGAAAGACGCAGGAGTTACAAGCGCTGACCTCGCGAAGGTCATCCTCGTAGGAGGATCCACAAGAATCCCTGCTGTTCAGGAAGCAGTAAAGAGAGTCACCGGCAAGGATCCGTTCAAGGGAATCAACCCTGATGAGTGCGTTGCTATCGGCGCAAGCATCCAGGCAGGAGTACTTACCGGTGAAGTCAACGACATCCTGCTCCTCGACGTAACACCGCTGTCACTGTCCATCGAGACACTCGGCGGAGTAGCAACCAGACTGATCGAGAGAAATACAACGATCCCTACCAAGAAGAGCCAGATCTTCTCAACTGCTGCTGACAATCAGTCTGCGGTAGATATCCACGTAATGCAGGGTGAGAGACCGATGGCTGCAGGCAATATCACACTGGGCAGATTCCAGCTCACAGGTATCGCACCTGCACCTCGCGGAATCCCTCAGATCGAGGTAACATTCGACATCGACGCTAACGGTATCGTTAATGTAAGCGCTAAGGATCTCGGCACAGGCAAGGAACAGAAGATCACGATCACATCTTCAACAAAGCTTTCTGAAGAAGAGATCAACGCTAAGGTCAAGGAAGCAGAACAGTATGCAGAGGAAGACCGCAGACAGAAAGAAGCAGTTGAGACCAGAAACCAGGCTGAAGGCATGCTCTTCGAGACAGAGAGACAGATGAAGGATCTCGAGGATAAGGCTACAGATCAGGAGAAGGCTGCTGTAAACGCTGCAAGAGAAGATCTCCAGAAGGCGATCGACGCTAACGATGTCGAAGGCATGAAGACTAAGATGGAAGCGCTTACTAACGCATTCTATCCGATCTCAACAAGGATCTATCAGGAAGCACAGGCTCAGGCAGGCGCTCAGGGCGGTGCCGGAGCAGGCTTTGACCCTAACAACATGGGCGGCGGATTCAACCCTAACATGGGCGGATTCGGCGGAGCAGGCGGAAACGCAGGTCCTTCAAATGACGGAACAGTCGATGCAGACTATGAGGTAGTTGACGAGGATTGATCTCCTGCGTTACATACCGGATTATTGTGAATTATAAGATTGCTGCGGGTAATTGTACTCGCAGCAATCATGTGGTATAGTTCACGGGTGTGTATGGCGCCGGCCGTACGCATAAAACCACAGTAAAAGGAATCAAACTAATGGCAGACAAGAGAGACTATTACGAGGTCCTTGGAGTACAGAAGGGCGCAAGTGAAGAGGATATCAAGAAGGCATACCGCAAGCTTGCGATGAAGTATCATCCTGACAGGAACCCCGGTGATAAAGAGGCTGAAGAGAAGTTCAAGGAAGTCAATGAGGCTTACGAGATACTCTCCGATCCTGACAAGAAAAGTAAATACGATCAGTTCGGCTTTGCGGGAGTAGACCCAAGCTACGGAGGCGGCGCAGGCGGATTCGGCGGATTCGGTGATTTCGGCGGATTCGGCGGAGCGGGCGGCATGAACTTCGAAGACATATTCGACATGTTCGGAAGCTTCGGCGGCGGCAGACGCGGATCAAGGCGCAGCGGTCCTCAGAAAGGACGTGACCTGCAGAAGACTGTGACCATCGATTTTACCGATGCTCTCTTCGGCTGCAGCAAACAGATAGAACTTACCAAGGATATCAAGTGCAAGACCTGTGACGGATCAGGCGCAAGACCGGGTACCGGACGCAAGACGTGTGATGCCTGTGGAGGAAGCGGACAGATCTCTCAGGTCAGCAACACTCCTTTCGGAAGATTCCAGAATGTCACAACATGCTCAAAATGCGGAGGAACAGGTCAGGTAGTCGAATCACCGTGTCCTGACTGCAGCGGCACCGGAAGGATCCGTAAGACAGTCAAGATCAAGGTTGACATTCCTGCAGGTGTTGACACTGACAGCATTGTTACAGTCAGAGGTCAGGGCGAGCCTGGAATCAACGGAGGACCGGAAGGCGATCTCTACATAGTCATCAATGTCAGACCGCACAGCACTTACAAGAGAAGAGGGAATGACCTCTATCTCGAACTGCCTATCACCTTCGACCAGGCGGCACTCGGAGCGAAGGTGCAGGTCCCGGGATTCGGCGAAACCTACAGCTATACCATCACGCCGGGTACCCAGACAGGATCATCGTTCAGGCTCAGAGGCAAAGGCGTGCCTGATGTGAGGACGGGAAGGAAAGGCGACCTGTATGTCAAGGTCATAGTAGAAGTACCGACCAAGCTCAGCCGCAAGGAAAAGAAGGCAGTCGAAGAAATGGCTGCAAAACTCGGAGATGACGTATATCCTAAGAAGAAGAAATTTTCTACACTGAAGTTCTAGGAAGACCTTCAGCCATAATAAATACCTAGAGACGATGCGCACCGCCCGCAGAGGAACGATACCTGCGGAGGTGCGCTTTTACTTAAGGGGCAAGGAGACAAGATGATAGTAATACCTGTATATAACATAATACTGGCGCCTGAGACCAATATTTATTTCGGTATTGATCAGCTTAGACGCAGTACTGGTGTCAAAGGACTGACTGTCGGAGATATAGTTGTCCTTGTAGCCACCAGGGAAAACGAAAATTACAAAGAAATGACCCCTTCGAGTTTCTATCCGATAGGAATGGCGGGGTATGTCAAAGAGATCAATAATCAGGGCTATATAGTTATTCATACTGAATACCGTGTGGATATCAGCAATGTCGAGATCGACTATGATCATTCGATCAGACTGTCTATGGTCAGGAGAAATGATATCAATGATATGAGCGAGGCTGTCGAAGCAGAGAAGCTGAAAGGCCTGATCCAGGAGATGCGCGACTACGCGTCAGGCTTCGAGTGGGCAGATGCCGCGGAGTTCTGGCTGCGCCAGATAGACAGTGTCGATAAAGCAGCAAGCGCAATGTCACCGTGGCTGGACATCAACAGTGAAGAGCGCTACGCGATCCTTGCTGAGGACAGCAGGTTAAGGCGCGCGGAAATGATAGAAGAAGCTCTCTACGGTTTTCTTGAAGTCGGCCGTATCACTAACGAGGCGGTGACCTCGCAGCAGCAGGAACATCAGCAGATGTACCGCGAGCAGGCAATAAAGCGCCAGATGGAGCATCTTCAGCGCGAACTCGACGAAATGCATCCTGAGAACGTATCGGATATCCAGATGTTTGAGCAGAAGATCGCCGAGTCCGGCATGAACGAGACTGCCAGAAAGGAAGCGGAAAAGGTACTCAACCGTCTGAAGCAGGAGGGGAACCACAGCGCAGAAGCAGGCCTGCTCTATGACTATCTCGATTTTGTGACAGGGCTGTCCTGGACCAAAGAAGAGGCTCATCATATAGATCTCGAAGAAGCCAGGACTGTTCTCGATGAGGATCACTATGGCCTCAGCAAGGTCAAGGACCGCATCATCCAGCAGATCGCGGTGATGAATCTGAGAAAAGAGCAGAGAGGCTCAATCCTTCTGTTCGTAGGAGCACCGGGTACGGGAAAAACCAGTATCGGCAAGAGCATCGCCAGAGCTCTTGGCAGAGAATATGTCAGAGTATCTCTCGGAGGGGTTCATGATGAATCAGATATCCGCGGACACCGCAGGACCTATATCGGCGCGATGCCGGGGCGGATCATGGACGGCATCAGCAAGAGCGGAGTCAGCAATCCTGTAATGGTACTCGATGAAGTAGACAAGCTTTCAGCCTCCTATCAGGGGAACCCGGCAAGCGCTTTGCTTGAAGCGCTTGACCCAGAGCAGAACAATACTTTTACAGATCATTACATGAATGTGCCGTACGATCTTTCTGCTGTGCTCTTCATATGCACCGCGAACACTACAGATACTAGTCCTGAGCCTCTGCTCAACCGTATGGAAGTTATACAGTTCAGCGGATACACTCCACTTGAAAAGCTTCAGATCGCAAAGCGCCATCTGGCGCCTAAGGCAATGGGCACAGTCGGCATCAGTGACGGGCAGATGGAGATCACAGATGAGGCTATAGAGACTATTATTTCTGATTATACGATGGAAGCCGGAGTGCGCGGTCTCAGAAAATGCATCGACACTCTCTGCCGCGTGTTCGCGGTCAGAGTTGCCTCTCAGCCGGATGAAAAGTTCATCGTGGACAGCGATTCCGTGCGGGAAAGCATGGAGACCAGGCCGGTGCAGCACAACCGGATACTGCCTGAACCGAAAGCAGGCGTCGTGACCGGACTTGCATGGACACCGGTCGGTGGTGAGATCCTGTATATAGAGACAATGTTCACAAGAGGCAAAGGAGACCTTATCATAACCGGCCAGCTTGGCGATGTTATGAAGGAGTCGGCAAGGATAGCCGTCACTCTGGTGAAGTCGTTATTCCCTGATTCAGAGAGACTGTTCCGCGAAGGTGATCTTCATATCCACGTACCGGAAGGAGCAGTCCCGAAAGACGGGCCTTCCGCGGGAATAGCTCTGACTACAGCGCTTGCGAGTCTTGTTACCGGCAAAATCGTCGATCCGCATACTGCTATGACAGGCGAAGTCGCCCTCAGAGGAGCAGTGACACCGATCGGAGGCCTTCCGGAAAAACTGATGGCTGCAGAGCGGGCAGGCATAACAAGAGCCTTCATCCCGGAGGCGAATATGTATGACCTCAAGGATGTCGCGCAGGAAGTGAAAGACAAGATCGAGATCACTCCGGTGTCGAATGTAGAGGACGTACTGTATGCGGTCGGGATCCTGCCTGTAACATATGAAGCCTGATCAGGCACAAGGGGCGCATTAATCTGTGCAATCTTGTATAAAAATGAACATCCGGGTGTTTTTTGCATCCGGATGTTTTATAATATCTTTGATTGGAAATTATCAATTCCCTGAATTAATCAACACATAGGAGGATTGTGAGGATGATAAATGATTTATTTGTTGCTGCATGCGTAAAGGGTACCGAAGAACGTCTTAACGCGGCAGGTATTCCATATGAGATTGAAGAGAACGATGCTTACAGAGCATATATGAACGCGTGGGAGAGTTCAGACAAGAAAGACGATCTCATGAGACAGGTAAGACCTGCGCTGGCGAAGTTTGCTCAAAATGAGCCATATCTCCATGAGACAGGCGGAGCGCCGCTCAGGATCCGCTTCAATGGACCTGATCGCGATCTTGATAAGGATTCCTTTGCTGAGGTCCTTCTTGAGCGCAGTGACCTTGACTGGGCGATCGGTGTTTCGATCAAGAATGATGCCAAGGTGCTGACTGATATGCGTATCACAGACCGTAATGTGGACGTATATCTTGGCCGTAATGAGAACGTAGTCAACGAGATAGAGGACTTCGGTGACAGGATCTTCGGTGTACCTTGCTCAAATGAATACTTTGATGAAGTGAATGCGATACTTGAGAAGATCCACGCTCATGACAGAGAACGCTGGGCAGAGCTGCTGATGGATGATGATTTTGTCTATGACACAGTTATCACACCTATGCTCAGTGCTTTCGCCCGTGAGATTCCGAGGATATGCGAGAACCACCCGGAAGCGCCGATGCATTTCTTCGATTATTTCTACGGAAAGTACGACTACTATTTCCTGAACCCTATCGAAGAGCTTGAGGTGACACGGATGGGAGCCGTCAATCCTCGCGGAGGACTGGGACGTGTACCGGGGAATGACAATCACTTGATTAACGTGGTAGCAAAGCCGACCAAGCTGCTTGACGTCAGATTCGCTACCGGCAGTCACGGTGAGATCTCCAAGGACACTATCCAGCTCTCATTCGACGGAGGCTGGGCAATGTGCTTCACCATTCTCGTAGCCAATACGGCCGAACACGGGCGCAGCTTCAACCTCGGCGTATATATGCCGGTCACACCGTTCGGCAGTTACCGTGATCAGGCAAAATGGGATCCTGAAGCATAGTATTCAGATGCAGTTTACAGACTGTGGAGTTATGTGATCAGTATGGCAGTGAGAGTCATTCTCACTGCCTTTCTTTTATGGTAGAATAGCTGTGTATCATGAAAGGAGGGACGATATGCTGTATGGGCACGGAAAGATAGAAATACTTCATCTTCCGACTCCGCTGGAACATCTTAAGAACGTATCAGAGGATCTCGGAGTGAACGTGTACTGCAAGAGAGATGATCTGACCGGTCTTGCGACAGGAGGCAATAAACTGCGCAAGCTGGAGTATTTTCTCAAAGACGCGATCGACAAAGGCGCAACTGTGCTGATCACGGAAGGCGGCGCTCAGACGAATCACGGAAGACTTACGGCAGCAGTCGCCGCGAAGTACGGACTGAAATGCGCTATCATCACCGCGGATCAGTATCCCGGTGAGATCAGTGCCAACCTGCTTCTGGATGGCATGCTCGGATGCGACGTATACTTTGTCAGCGATATGGAGATCGGACGTCAGGCTGTGATAGATAAATACACATCTGAGGGCGAGACTGTTTATTATGTTCCGATGGGCGGCTCGAATGAGATCGGAATGCTCGGATATATGGAGTGCGCCGCAGAGCTGGACAGACAGGCCAGAGAGATGGGTATCCCGGACGCAGCAGTCTACGTAACGGTAGGCAGCATGGGAACATATCTCGGGATGCTGCTCGGACTCATCGACTGCGGTTCAGGGCTGAAGCTCAAAGGCATCAACGTCCTGCCATACGCAGAGAATACCGCCGATGATGAGGCTAATGAGACAGAACTCAGAAATGCTCTGTGGGACTATTACTGCAGAGTCAGAGACAGTCTCGCCGGAGGCAAGGATGTATGGGGCCTGAAGCCGGAAGATTTTGACTTTGAGACAACACATATCCACGGGGCCTACAACAACGCTGTAAGCGAAGTGCGCGACACTATGTACTACCTTGCCCGTAAAGAGGCTATTATCATAGATCCTTGCTATACAGGCAAAACATTCGAGGCAGTCGTAGATGACGCGAAGAGCGGTAAGCTCCCGCAGGGATCGGATGTGATCTTCATGCATACGGGCGGACTTCCGGGGATATACACTAAGCACCACAGGATCGAACTCGAAAAAGAGCTCATGCCGTATATGCACATCGGAGAATTCTGACACGCTTCCGCGCGGCAGTAAATAAAAGAACAGATACAGGAGACACAATTGTCTGACAACAATAACAACAACAGTTCTGAAGAGAGAAAAAGCGCAAAACGCGATGCGAAGATAGAAGAAAAGCGTCGCAGACTTGCTTTGCAGCGTTCCTTAAGATCAGAGGGTACAGAGGTCCGTAGACAGATCCCGCTCAAGGCAAAGCTGAGACTCGCTGGTATCGTGCTCGCGTTTATTCTTGCCATATGGGCGATCGCTTCACTCAGTGATTATCTGAGCAAACGTACTGATTACCGCGTCACTGATGAAGGCTATACTCATGCTGAGCAGTTCGCTGACTCAGTTCCGCTGTGCGGGGTAGATATATCCGAACATCAGAGTTCAGATATCAAGTGGAAGAAAGTAAAGTCGAGCGGTGTGGATTTTGTCTTCATACGAGCGGGATACAGGGCTGTGGACAGCGGCAGCATGCACATAGACAGCAATTTCGAAGAGAACCTGAAGGAAGCGGAAAAGGCGGGGCTGATGGTCGGTGTTTATTTCTACTCTCAGGCTCTGGACGCTCAGGAGGGAAAGGAAGAAGCTGATTTTGTGCTCGAACTGATCAAATCATACGATATCACACTGCCTGTTGCCATAGATTACGAGATCTATAATGGCGGCAGACTGGATGAAAAGATCCAGTCAGGCGATATGTACGCTGCTTCCTTTTATCATGACGCTGTACTCGGTTTCTGCAAGGAAGTCGAAGCTGCCGGATATGAGGCGGCGGTATATGCCAATCAGGATATGCTGACCAATTACATGCAGGCTGATCTGCTGGATGATTCAGCGACACTGTGGGTGGCAAGGTACGACAGCTCCGTGGATCTGGACGCGGAATACTCCTTCTGGCAGTGTACTGACAGTGCTCTTGTCGGCGGTATCGATGAGAAAGTGGATCAGGATTTCTGGTATGTGCAGCCGGGCAGGGTCTACCCGACAAGGGCGACGTTCAGCGGGGTCAAGGAGAAGAACCGCATTTCTGTCGGAGACTGCCGTATCTCGATGAAGAAAGAAGCGGTCAGACTGCATCATTTCCGCGCTGAGCCAAAGTTCGGAGTGACCTATGAAGGCCGCGGCCTCAGAAAAGGCAGGGACTATGTTGCGTCCGTCGTAAAGAATACTGATGAGGGAACAGGATACATTATCATACGCGGCATAGGAAGATACAAAGACTGGGTCATGCAGCCGTTCAGTATAGAGAAATAGATCAGGGAGATATCGGTATATGAAATTCGTAAGCTGGAATGTAAACGGGTTCAGAGCGGTCCTCAAGAAAGGATTTGAGGATGTTTTCAGTTCTCTCGATGCAGATTTCTTCTGTCTGCAGGAGACGAAGATGCAGGAAGGACAGGCTGATTTCCATCCGGAAGACTACTATGAGTTCTACAACTGTGCTGAGAAGAAGGGCTATTCAGGGACTGCAGTCTTCGCGCGCAAAACACTCGGCGAGCCGCTGTCGGTACACTACGGAATACACGGGGAACATGATGATGAAGGCCGTGTGATCACACTCGAGTATGAGGATTTCTATCTGATATGCTGCTATGTTCCGAACGCGCAGGATGGTCTTGCAAGGATAGATTACCGCTGTGAATTTGAAGACGCTATGCGATCATATATGTGTGAACTGGATAAGATCAAGCCGGTCATTTACTGCGGAGACTTAAACGTAGCGCATAATGAGATCGATCTCAAGAATCCGAAGACCAACAGAGGCAACGCGGGATTCTCGGACGAAGAGAGAGGAAAGATGACCGAATTGCTTGAAGCAGGCTTTACGGATACCTTCAGGTATCTGTATCCTGAGCAGGTAACATATTCCTGGTGGTCATACAGATTCCGTGCCAGAGAGAAGAACGCGGGGTGGCGTATCGACTATTTTATCATTTCTGACAGACTGAGAGACAGGCTTGCGGGAGCAGAAATACTGACAGATATCATGGGAAGTGACCATTGTCCGGTGACGGCAGAGATGGATTTTTAAATAGTAATTATGACCGCGGCAGTCATTCTGCTGCGGTCTTTTCCATCATAGAAAAAACATCTAAGTACACATAATAGTGTTATAATTTTATCAGAAGGGCGCTCTGCGCCCGCTGATTATTTGAAATAATAATTGACTAAAAGGAGATAAAGCTATGGTAAATCAGAAGTATTACGGTTACGGCACAGCGCCGAGTATCATCCGCGAACTCTTCGCCTACGGACTGGAGCAGGCAAAAGTTCTCGGCAAGGAGAAAGTTTACGACTACTCACTTGGCAATCCGAGCATACCTGCTCCGGCAAAAGTCAACCAGACCATCAAGAGACTCGTACAGGAAGAGAGCTCGATCCTTCTCCACGGCTATTCAATGGCACCTGGATTTGAAGGCACACGTGAGGCTATCGCGGCTAATCTCAGAGAGAGATTCACTACAAACGCTCAGGCCAGCGAGCTCTTCATGACATGCGGATGCGCTCCTGCGCTTGTATCAGTAGCTTGCGCTCTGACAACAAAGCCTGAAAACAATTTTATATGCATCGCACCTTATTTCCCTGAATACAACGTATTCTTCACTGCAGGCGGCGGCAAAGTCAAAGTCGTTGCTCCTGACGTTCCTGATTTCCAGATCAACCTTGAGGCACTCGAAGCGACAGTAGATGAGAATTCGGTTGCGGTAGTAATCAATTCACCTAACAATCCTTCCGGAGTTGTTTATACGAAAGAGACTCTGGAGAAGATCGGCGAATTCCTTAAGAAGAAAGAAGCTGAATACGGACATCCGATCTACATCATAGCTGACGAGCCGTACAGAGAACTCGTCTATGGAGATGCCAAGGTAACATTTATCCCTGAAGTCTATGATAATACCATCGTATGCTACTCCTGGTCCAAGAGCCTGTCTCTGCCGGGTGAGCGTATCGGTTATGTATATGTTCCTGCAAAATGCGAAGACGGCAAGGCTGTATACGCAGCTGTAGCAGGCGCTGCGAGAGAGATCGGATCGGTATGTCCTCCGACCCTCATCCAGAGAGTAGTGCAGGAGTGTGTAGGCTGCGCTCCTGACCTCGTTGCGTATGACGAGAACAGAAATGACCTCTACAATGGCCTTACAGAGATGGGCTATGAGTGCGCTAAGCCTGACGGCGCTTTCTATCTCTTCATGAAGGCTCCTAACGGAGATGATATGGCGTTCTCAGAAGCAGCTAAGCTCGAAGAGAATATCCTGATCGTACCTGGCACCGGCTTCGGATGCCCTGGATATCTCAGACTTGCGTACTGCGTATCCAACGAGATGATCAAGAATTCTCTGCCGGGATTCAAGAGACTGATTGAAAAATACGGCAAATAATTCCACAGGATCAGCATTGTAAAATATATAGGGATTTGCGCAGAAAATATTGCGCAAATCCCTTGTTTTATCGTAAGCGATAACGTATAATACCCGTTGCGAATTAATACATTATTTAAAGAAAGTGGGGTACATTTAATGGCTAATATTAAATCCGCAAAGAAGAGAATCAAAGTTATCGACAAGAAGACAGCTCGCAACATCAGAGTCCGCAATCACGTCAAGGATGCTGAAAAGGCTTTCCTGGCTGCAGTTGAGGCAGGTAATGTTGAAGAGGCTCAGAAGGCTTTCCAGCACGCTGAGAAGAAGTACATGCAGGCAGCTGCAAAGGGTACTTATCACAAGAACACTGCTTCTAGAAAGGTAGCAAGATTCGCGAGAAAACTTAACGAAATGTCCAAGTAATCTCACCCGTCCCCACACCGCGTATAAGTTAAATACGCCAGGCAGCCGGAGTGTCTCCCGGCTGTCTTTTATGTTACAATAAAACATCAGACAGTGCGCGCGCACTCACAACAGGTCTTAGTCAAAACGTCAGATAAGAATACACTATCAGCATGGATCAAAAGGGGGACTGACATGGCTAATATTCATGATATTACAAGAGACCAGTGGATGCTCAGAGGACCGCTTGCCAGAAAAGGGTACGACTGGTGGTGGCATTCAATGACTGCCGAAAACGCAGAGACAGGAGAACAGAAACCATTCTATATCGAGTTCTTCACATGTAATCCAGCGCTCGCAGAGGATGAGCCTGTGATCGTATGGAATGATCCTGAAAAGCAAAAAGCAGGAATAAGGCCATCGTATCTGATGGTCAACGCAGGTTTCTGGGGCGACCCGAAAGGACAGCTGCACAGATTCTTCTCACTCAAAGATGTACAGATCCACGCTGACGCTCCTTACAGCATCGTGGCAGATGACTGCAGATGCAGTGAAGTCCATTCAGAAGGATCGATCCGCGTAACGCCTGAAGAAGCTGCGGCTCATCCGGAATGGATGACTGACGCCGGTGAGATCAGCTGGAAGTTCGACATCCGCAAAGAGATCGCGTTCCATGTCGGGTTCGGCGCGGGCAGCTTTTTCCGGAAGATCAACGCTTTTGAGATGTTCTTGCATGCAGAGGGTATGAAGACCGCTTTTACCGGAGAGATCGTTCTTAACGGCGTAAAGTATATTCTCAGACCGGAGACATGCAACGGTTACTCCGACAAAAACTGGGGCGGTGACTTCACCAGCCCTTGGGTATGGCTCTCATCCAACAATCTCAGGAGCATGCTCACCGGCAGGAAACTTGAGAACAGCGTATTCAACATCGGAGGAGGCAGGCCTAAGATCTTTTTCTTCGCTCTCAACCGGAAACTTCTCGGCGAGTTCTATTACGAGGGCAGGGACTACGAGTTCAATTTCTCGAAGTTCTGGACCCTGTCACGGACGAAGTTCGACTGCTGGGAGACCGATGACGAGATCCACTGGCATGTGCTGCAGACAACCAGGAACGCAAAGCTGGACACTCAGATCAGGTGCAGCAAGAAAGATATGCTGAACATCAGATATGAGGCTCCGACGGGATATAAGAAGCACAACAGACTTTGGAACGGCGGTACTGGAACAGGAACACTCAAGCTGTACGAACGCTCGCTGTTCGGCCGGAAGGAGAAGCTGATAGACGAAGTATATGCCGAAGGCATCGGATGCGAATTCGGCGAATACTGCGACCCGGAATAATAGCCGGCTGGTTTCAGACTGGCCGGAGAGCAGACAGAGAGCATGCGGTCTGTCGAAGACAAATGATATTTCTGGCTTTTTCATTGATTCCGTAAGGGAATAAGGAGGTATATCGGTGAAGATACTGTTCAGGGGTGGAATGATATATGATGGTACCGGAAGCAAGCCTTACAAGGGCGACGTACTGATCGAGTATGACCGCATAGTGAAAGTAGCTGAAAGCATTAAAGATAAAGCTGACAGGACGATAGATATCAGCGGTCTTCAGATCTGTCCGGGACTGATCGACGCCCACTCACATAATGACTTCTTCTATGACAGAGAAGACGCTGAGAAGTATTACAGACCGTTCATTGAGCAGGGCATAACCACTCAGATAACGGGAAACTGCAGTTTCTCGCCGTTTGGCGTCGATGAGGACACACCATACAGAGACAAAATAGGCGGAGGACTTTTTGATACCATGCATCCGTGCAGCTTTGCGGAATTCAAAAGGCGCGCCGAGGGCAATCTGTACGTGAACCTCGTACCGCTGATCGGCCAGGGATCGGTAAGAGCGGGCATGACAGGATTCGACCCGGCGCCTTACACTGAAGAACAGATCAGCAAAGAACTTGAGCATGTAAGAGAAGCGATGGAAGGCGGAGCTTTCGGCGGATCGCTTGGATTTATGTATGAGCCTGACAGGTATGCTCAGGAGGATGAGATCATTGCGTTCGCGAAAGAGATCGCGAAATATGACGGAATCGTGACCATACATCCGAGAGCCTGCTCGATCGTCAGCGCCGATTATCCGCTGCTCACTAAGAAGTCTCATCTCGAGATGGGACTCGATGAAGCGGTCGACATTATGCATAAGTCAGGGTGCAGGCTGGAGTACAGCCATCTGATCTTCACCGGACAGAGAAGCTGGAAACTGTTAGACAAGATGCTATCTACATTCCACCGTGAATATTATGCGGGGAATCCTATCGCGTTCGACAACTACGTGTTCCATTATGGTGCCTCGGTCATAACAGTTGTGTTCCCTGAATGGTACGCGCAGCTTAGCAAGGAGGAGGCAGCGAAGCCGGCTAACCGCCGTAAACTCGAGCTGACGATTCTCATGTACCGTAAAGTTCTCGGTATCGACTGGGACGACATGGTTGTCGCTTATATCTCTGACGACCATCCGGAATATGAGGGTAAGACAATTCCTCAGTGTGCGGAGGAGGAGGGACTTTCGTATCTCGATATGTATCTGAAGCTTGTTGAGCTTTCAGACCGCGCCGGAAGTATATATCTCGGAAAATACTATAACGAGGATATCGTACATCGTCTGATGAATGATGAACTCTCAGTGTTCATGACAGATGCCTGGGTGGTAGAGAAAGGACTCCAGAATATAGCAGCGTTCCAGACTTTCCCGCAGTTCTTTATTCTCGCTGAAAAGTACGGAATACCTATAGAGAAGATAGTACGCAAGATGAGCGGCAAGACGGCTGACCGCTATAAGATCCCTGAGAGAGGATATCTCAGGGAGGGCTATAAAGCTGACATTACAGTCATTGATCTGGAGCACATGAAGGTCGATGAGTCTAAACCGGACTATCGCCCTGAGGGGATCGTTCACGTATATGTTAATGGACATCCGGTCCTGCAGGATGGAGAGTACTGCGGCGGAAAAGCAGGTACGGTAGTGCTGAAGAAATAAAGGTATCAAGGAGAAAACGGCCATGAGATCCTGCATGGGAAAGGTCCTGAAAGTCGATCTGACTACAGGCAGAATAACTGTAGAAAAAATACCTGACGAAGTATATGAAGCCGTTCTCTCAGGCAAGGGCCTGGGCGCATGGTATCTGTACAGAAATATTCCCGCCGGAGCTGACCCGCTCGGCCCTGACAACATTCTGGGCTTCTGTTCCGGCGCGCTGACAGGCACGGGCGCGTTCATGACCGGAAGATTTACGGTAGTCTGCAAGAGCCCGCTCACAGGCGGCTGGGGAGACGCAAACTGCGGCGGTGTTTTTTCTCCTGCGATCAAGCAGTGCGGATACGATGCTATTTTTATAAGCGGCATTTCAGAAAAACCTGTATACCTGTACTGCGATAATAAAGGCGCTGAGATACGCGATGCTTCGCAGTACTGGGGGCTTGACGCAGTCGAGGCTGAGAACAGAATCATAGAGGACAACTCCGGAGGTAAGATCCCGCGCGTAGCTGTCATCGGACAGGCCGGAGAGAATCTGTCTCTGATATCAGGTATCTGCAACGAAGGCGGAAGGATCGCCGGCAGAAGCGGCGTGGGCGCAGTGATGGGCAGCAAGAAGCTGAAAGCAGTTGTCCTTGCAGGCAGCAGACCGATGCCGTGCGCGGATCCTGAAGCAGTGAAGGCGATATCGAAAGAACTGGGCCGCAAGATCAACAAAATGTGGATCCCGAAAGGTATGGGAGGCGGTATAGGACTGATGGGACTAGGTATGGGAAAGAGCCCGCTGGTCCTTCCGATGGATGGGTCTATGACTGCGTACCTGTTCCGCGAGTGGGGGACACCATCCAACACACCTCTGGCTGTTACGAGCGGTGACGGGCCTCTCAAAAACTGGGGGGCAGGCCCATCCGAAGTCGGCGGAATGAGAATGGCTCTGAAATACAACCCGGAGAAGATCAATAAGATTGAAGAGGCAAAATACCACTGTTACTCATGTCCTCTCGGATGCGGAGGAAGACTGGATCTGAGCGGTGTTGAGTGCAGTGAATACTATGAGACACACAAGCCGGAATATGAGACCCTGCAGGCTTTCGGGCCGCTCTGTGTAAACAGGGATCTTGATTCTGTCCTCTATATGAATGAGATCCTCAACAGGGCAGGGATGGATTCCATATCCGCCGGAAATACCGTCGCGTGGGCGATTGAGTGCTATGAACAGGGGATCCTGACCAGAGAACAGACAGACGGACTTGAACTGACATGGGGCAATTATGAAGCAGAGATCGAACTGCTGCGCAGAATGATCAGCAGGGAAGGCTTCGGAAATGATCTTGCCGATGGAGTAAAGCGGGCATCAGAAAAATACGGCGGAAAGGAATACGCGATGCATGTAGGCGGTCAGGAGCCGGGTATGCACGATACACGTAACGATCCGCAGCTCGGCATACATATGGTTGCTGAGCCGGCTCCGGGAAAGCATACGATCGGAATGACAGTACAGTATGGTGCAATGTCATTGTGTGATATATGCAGCTGGGCGCCTCCGGCCAGTCTCCACCCGAAATCGGAAGACCTTGAGCCAAGCGAGACCTTAGCTATGATATCCAAGGCCAATGCATGCTATTCGATGCTGTTTGACGGTATCGGCGGATGCTACTATGCCGAGATGATGGGCGTGCATATGTACAAGGCCATCGAGTACATCAATGCTGCAGCAGGCTGGGACTATGACGGTGACCACTATATGGAGATCGGAGCCCGTATACAGACTATAAGGCAGATGTTTAACGTTAAGCACGGATATGAGCCGGCAGATGTAAAACTCCCGAAACGTATGCAGGGCATACCGCCTCTTAAGACCGGACCGCTCAAGGGTGTCACTCTGAAAAACAGTGAGCAGGTCGCGATGCACTGGAAGGCATTCGGCTGGGATGAGAAGACAGGGCATCCTCTGCCTGAAACGATAGAATCCCTCGGAATAAACAGATTGATGGAGGTATGACATGGCTTTCAAAAAAACACCTGCTTTTCATTATGAAAACTGTGTCAGCTGCAGTATATGTGTGCAGGCTTGTCCCGCCGGTGCTCTTGATCTGACACGCAAGGGAAAAAGCGGAAGATACAGAAATCTGTTTCCGGAACTTGTTAATGATAACTGCATCGGCTGCGGTCTCTGCGTAAAGAGCTGCCCGATGGATTGTATCCATATGGAGATCCCGTATGAAGGTTAAGATCCTGCCGCCGCGCGGCTGCGACAGGAGCGCTCTCGATGAACGATCCTGGGCGGAACTCCCGGAAGGCAGTACAGTAGGCGATGTTCTGAGAATCATAAAATGCAGCCCTGTCAGAGCAAAACTGCTTCTTGTGAGCGTGAATGGTGAGCATGCGAAGCTGGGAAGGGTATTGCAAGACGGAGATGTGGTGGGATTCTTCTCACTTGTCTCCGGCGGTTAGGGATGAGAGCGGAGGGCGGTTCATCTATGACATATGATGAGGTCTGGGCAGTAGATGCAGCGAGAATAGAGGCATTCTTCAAAGGACACAGTGATGATGTCACCGTCATCCCCATGCCGGATAAAACGGTAGGACCGATGGTCATACCCCAGACTCGTATCATTATCACCGGAGATAATGCAGAAGAACTGTATCATCGCTTCTATTTAAGTTTTATGACTGCGGGAGGATAGGGATCAGGGATCCATTGCACAAATCAAGCGGGCCGGGGCTTCAAACTGAAGTCCCGGCCCGTTTTCTGTATGCTGTAAATTTCAGACGGTTCACTCCTATTCCAATGCTTCGTAACCGAAAGCGCTGGCCATTACACGAGCCATTCTTTCCTTGCGGCATGTGTCACAGAGACAGTCAGCCTCGTTGCCGCTTCTCTTCGCTGCTTCAGCGATCTGCTCAGGCGTGCCTATGACATCGCCGCATCGCTCACAGTGTACGAGATCAAAAGTCTTGCCCCAGATAGTGCGTGTGTTGAAATCTTCAGTCATTTCTATTGCGTTGGTAGGGCATACCTTAGCGCATGCGCCGCATCCGATACAGACGCTGCTCGGGTCTCCGTACGGTGTAGAAATGGCTTTTGTGATTCCTCTGTTGACTGTTGAGATAGCGCCTACAGACAATGATCCACAGACCTTTGCGCACAGTCCGCACATGACACATTTCTCACCGTCGACCTTGAGGAATCTGTCTATATCAGGAACTTTGTAATATTTGCACATCCTGGCGATCTCAGGGCTTGCAGGAGCGCGCTTGGCCAGAAGTGTCAGTATCATAGCACGCTCACGTTTAATGCGCTCACTGTCCGTTTCTACCTCTATTTCACTGTTAACAGGGTAGACGCAGGATACTACAACGCTCTTTCTCCCTCTGTCCGTGATCTCAACGATACACAGACGGCAAGCTCCCATGCCTTCTTCGAGAGAGTCATGCTGGCAGAGAGTAGGTATGGTGATACCATTGCGGCGAGCTATGCTGAGCAGGAATTCACCTTTTTCGCAGGAACATTCTTTACCGTTGATTTTTATGATCATTATGCCTGCCTCCCTTCTGTAAGAACTGCGTCAAATCTGCAGGTCTCACGGCAGCTTCCGCACGCTATACATTTGCTGACATCTATGCTGTGAGTTTTTCTGACCTCGCCGGATATCGCGCCGGCAGGACATGCTCTCGCGCATGATGTACAGCCTCTGCACTTGTCCGGATCTATCCTGAAAGTCGTCAGGGCTTTGCAGACACCCGCAGGGCATCGGTGCTCCCTGATATGTGCTTCATACTCCTCCCTGAAGTACTTGAGGGTAGTCATTACAGGATTAGGCGCGGATTTTCCGAGAGCGCAGAGTGAGCAGTCTATCATAGTCTCGCCCAGAGCCTCGAGAAGATCGAGATCTTCCATACTGCCTCTGCCTTCACATATATCGGTGAGTATTTCAAGCATCTGCTTCAGACCTTCGCGGCATGGTGTGCATTTGCCGCAGGACTCTCCGCAGAGGAAATTGACGTAGTATCTTGCCACGTCGACCATGCAGCTGCGGTCATCCATAACGATCATACCGCCGGAACCCATCATAGCGCCGTATTCTTTGAGTGTATCGAAATCGACAGGGAGGTCGAGCATGCTTTCAGGGATGCATCCGCCGGACGGTCCGCCGGTCTGGACGGCCTTGAACGGTCTGTCACCTTTGATGCCGCCGCCGATATCGAAGATCAGCTCGCGAAGAGTAGTTCCCATAGGTACCTCTACGAGACCCGTTCTCTTGACCTTGCCGACAAGAGCAAATACCTTGGTACCTTTACTCTTTTCCGTTCCGACTGAAGCAAAGGCTGCGCCGCCGTGACTGATGATGTATGGAACGTTGGCGAGAGTCTCTACGTTATTGAGCACGGTTGGCTGGTTCCACAGACCTCTCTGTACAGAGCGGATATATTTCGCGCGGGGTTCCCCGACCTTGCCTTCTACTGACTGCATCAGGGCTGTCGACTCTCCGCAGACGAAAGCACCTCCGCCGCGCACGACCTCAAGGTGAAGTTTCCTGCCCGATCCGCAGATGTTATCACCGATAAAACCGGCAGCATCGGCATCCTCGAGTGCTTTGCGTATGTTCTTAACTGCCAGATTGTATTCGTCACGTATATACAGGTAGCCCTGCTCGGAGCCGATGGCCAGCGCGCAGATCGCAAGACCTTCTATTACGCTGTGAGGATCTCCTTCAAGGATGGATCTGTCCATGAAAGCACCCGGGTCTCCCTCGTCGCCGTTGCAGGCTACATACTTAGGGAAATTGTCGTACCCAAGAGCTGTACGCCATTTGCGCCCGGTAGGGAATCCTGCGCCGCCGCGCCCCCTCAGGCCCGAAGCGTCGATCTCGTCGATGATTTCTTCAGGTGTCATGCTCAGAGCCTTTTTCAGAGCTTCATAGCCGCCTGAAGCGATATAGTCTTCGATGTGTGCAGGAGAGATCTTTCCGATATTGCGGAGAGCGATCTTCATCTGCGGAGCATAGAAAGGATTCTCGTTCTGGCTCTTTACATATTCACCTTTATCATTCTTATACAGAAGCTTTTCAACCAGCTCTCCGTTCAGCACGGTCTTCTCGAGGATATCCTTTACATCGGACGATTTGACATGGTAATAGGATATCTCGTCCGGAAGGATAGTGACGAGCGGTCCGTTTTCACAGAAACCGTTGCAGCCGGTGCGCTTTATATCACACTCAACTTTTATACCGTCAGCTCCGGCTGTCAGACGTTCAAATTCTTCTGCGACCAGGGCACTGCCGTTGGCCAGACATCCCGTTCCGCAGCAAATACGAATGGTTTTCATCTGTCAGCCTCCTTCCTGTAAGATTCGATCACACCCGGAAGTTTCTCCATCGTCATCTTGCCGTAGTATGTGTCATCTACGACCATGACCGGAGCCAGGGCACATGAACCAAGGCAGTTCACAAGCTCGAGGCTGAAGAGACCGTCCTCTGTTGTTTCACCGTCAGATATGCCCAGCACGCGGGTGACGCCTTCAACGAGGGTCATGGAACCGCGGATATGGCAGGCAGTACCGTCACACAGCTTGATGATATGCTTCCCCTTCGGCTTGAGCGATAGTGCTTTATAGAAGGTAGCCATGGAATAGAGAGAGGAGAGAGGCACACTCAGATAATCTGCCAGTGCCTCGAGCCCTTCTCTCGGAATATACTGAAATTCATGCTGAAGATCCTGCATGATGGCCAGACTGTAGTGCTGGTCAGCAGGATAACTGTGCAGGATTTTTTTTATTTTATCTACATTAACAGGCAATTGTTCGTACCAGCCTTTCTGTTTAGCCCCCTGCTACAACAGGGAATACAAGTACAGTATCGGTGTCTT
>JAFRLN010000106.1 GCA_017431175.1 Mogibacterium sp. | reverse complement strand
CTCGAAGCAGGCGTCCACTTTGGACATCAGACAAGAAGATGGAACCCTAAGATGGCTCCTTACATCTTCACAGAGAGAAATGGAATCTATATCATCGATCTCCAGCAGACACTTGGACTGATCGATCAGGCTTATGATTTCATGAGAGAAGTCGGAGCAAGCGGCAAGCCGGTTCTCTTCGTAGGAACCAAGAAGCAGGCACAGGCTGCTATCAGAGATGAGGCAGAGAGATGCGGAATGTTCTTCGTTAACGAGAGATGGCTCGGCGGAATGCTCACCAACCACAAGACAATCAGCAAGAGAATCGAGAGACTCGCTGAGATCAGAGAGATGCAGGAAGACGGCACAATCAATAAGTATGCCAAGAAGGAAGCTCTCAAGATGATCGCAGAGGCAGACAAGCTCGAGAAGTACCTCGGCGGAATCAAAGACATGAAGGGAATGCCTGGTGCACTCTTCGTAGTAGACCCTAAGAAGGAAAGAATCGCTGTCAAGGAAGCCAAGATCCTCGGTATCCCTGTAGTAGGTATCGTAGACACTAACTGTGATCCGGATGATGTTGATTACGTTATCCCGGCTAACGATGATGCTATCAGAGCCGTCAAGCTGATCACAAGCACAATGGCAGACGCTATCATCGAAGCTAAGCAGGGCGAGAGCTTTGCAGAAGCACCAGAAGCTGCACCTGCTGAGGCAGAGGCAGAGGCTGAGGAAGCTGCAGACGAAGAATAAGGTTCTCTTCAATTAATACGGCGATGCCGTGAGGGCGTGAACCTTGATCTGTGGGGGTTGATCCCATTCGATAGAAATCAAGTAATTCTGAGGCATGCAGGCCGAAGAATCTATTATAACAGGAGGAAAAAATGGCTGTAACCGCAAAGATGGTGAAAGAGCTGCGCGACATGACCAGCGCAGGTATGATGGACTGCAAGAAGGCTTTGGTTGAAGCTGACGGAGATATGGACAGGGCTGTAGAAATCCTGAGAGAAAAGGGTCTTTCGAAGGCGGCTAAGAAGGCAGGCAGAATCGCTGCTATGGGCCTTGTCAGGACTGCATTCTCAGAGGATGGCAAGACTGCGGCTATCGTAGAAGTAAACTCTGAAACAGACTTCGTAGCGAAGAATGATGAATTCATCAATTTCGTAGAAAAGCTGGCCAAGCTGGCTCTTAATGCAGAAAGCAATGATATGGATGCTTTCAAGGCGATGGCTTTTGATGAAGGCTCAACTGTTGGAGAAGCACTGACTGCTCTCATCGCAAAAATCGGTGAAAACATGAACGTAAGAAGGATCGACAAGGTTTCCGGAGATGTTATGGCTACTTACATTCATGGCGGTGGAAATATTGGTGTTATCGTTGCTGCTGAAGGCGCAGACAATGAAGAGAACAAGGAAGCACTGAAGAACATTGCAATGCAGGTAGCTGCAATGAATCCTCAGTATGTAAGCAGAGATGAGATTTCCGAAGAGGAGCTTGCCAGCCTGGGCAAGATCACTCTTGAAAGTGCGCTGAATGATCCGTTCACACTTCCTAAACCGATCCTGAATGGGCTTCTTGAGAAGGTCCACGATGTATGGGGTGAAGAAGACCTCTCGATTCTTGCTGAAAAGAGAGCCGACAAGAGCTCCAATTTCAACTATCTGCCTAACTTACTTTAAGAAGAAGCTAAGACAAGGCTTGCAGGTCTTGCTATTGCTGCCAAGATGGAGATCTCCGAAAACAAGATCTTCAAGGGTCTGGTTAACGGACGTATTTCCAAGCAGCTTAAGGAGATCTGCCTGCTTGATCAGACTTATGTAAGAGCAGAAGATGGCAAGCAGACTGTTGCTGAGTACCTGAAGACCGTTGATAAGGATCTGGCACTGACTAAGGTCGTCAGATTCGAAGTAGGCGAAGGCATCGAAAAGAAAGAAGAGGACTTCGCTGCTGAGGTTGCTGCACAGATGAACGCAGCAAACAAGTAATCCGTAACCCGGATCGATTTGATTGAAAACCCTGACAAGTACATGAACTCGTTCAGGGTTTTTATTTTTTTCTCACCTTTTGGTCAGAAAGGATATATGCTACACTTAAGACAACAGCATATGGGGGCGGGGGATGTATTGCTCCTGCCTTTTGTTTATTCAGATTGATGTAAGAGAGGAAACAGATATGGTACCTGAGAGATTTAAAGACTATTTCTTCAATGACTGGGATTATCTGCCGGAAACATATCCGATGGAAGACCATGAACGTGAAGAACTGATCAGAAAGCTGGCGGCTATGATCACTGACGATCTTGGCATGGCAGGCAAGCCGGACAAGATCGCCAACGATGAGCCTGATTTCTGGCTGCTGGATAAGCTGCTCACAACGGAAGAAGTGAAGTTCATGCTCAACTTTAAGAAGAAAAGAACCGCCAAGTTCACAGTAAGCCAGCTCGCTAAGAAGAACAACATGACGATCACAGAAGCTCTCAACATGGCTGAAGGGATCTGCCAGAAGGGCCTGCTGGAATATGACCGTGAGAACAAGAACAATGAGAAGCAGTATTTTGTTCCAAAATGGGTAGTCGGATCAGGTGAGTATATGCTCATGACCGGGAAGCTCATGGAAGAGCATCCCGAGATCGCTACATTCTTCCATTATGCATCGATGGTACCGGTAGGAAAAGTCGCGCATATGGTACCTGAAGGAGGCGGCGGACTCGGAATGCACGTCATCCCGGTCGAGACAGCTATTGACGCTAACAATCAGGCTATTTCCTATGAAAAGCTTTCATACTGGCTGAAGAAATACGACAAGTTCTGCCTCGATGTCTGCTCTTGCAGAAGACAGCAGAGGATCAGAGGAGAAGGCGGCGGAGAGATCGAAGATTACTGGTGCATCGCTGTAGGCGATATGGCAGAGTATCTCGTTGAGACTAAGAAGGACGCGTATTACTGCTCATATGAAGAGGTAATGGAAGTACTGCGCAAGGCTGAGAAGGCCGGTTATGTACATCAGATCACCAATCTCGACGGCGAAGATAAGATCGTAGGCATCTGCAACTGCTCCAACACAGTCTGTAACGCGCTCAAAACATCACAGCTCTTCAACACACCTAATATGTCCGCAAGCGCTTACAGAGCACATGTTGATCACAATAAGTGCGTGGCATGCGGCAAGTGTGTCGAGATCTGCCCGGTCGGCGCTGCCAAGCTTGGACAGAAACTCTGCAGAAAGAACGGACAGGCTGTCGAGTATCCGCTCAGTGAGCTTCCTAACGAGACCAAGTGGGGACCTCACAAGTGGAACAAGAATTACAGAGAAGACGCGAAGATCAACTGCTATGAGACAGGAACATCCCCATGTAAAGCTGCATGCCCGGCGAATCTGTCCGTACAGGGATATATCAATATGGCGGATCAGGGCAGATACAGAGAGGCCCTGGAGCTGATCAAGCAGGACAATCCACTGCCTGCAGTCTGCGGCGCTGTCTGCAACAGGAGATGTGAGGACAGATGCACGAGAGGTACCATCGATGAGCCTGTAGCGATCGATGAGATCAAGAAGTTCATCGCTGCGCAGGAACTCAAGGCAGAGAACAGATTCATCCCTGAATGCGGCAAAGAGATCGGCGGATTCTGGGGCGATGAATACAAGATGGCGATCATCGGAGCCGGTCCTGCAGGACTTTCCGCAGCTTACTATCTGAGGAAGCGCGGCTATCCTGTGACGGTATTTGAGAAACAGAACGCACTCGGAGGAATGCTGAGATACGGTATCCCGTCGTTCAGACTCGAGAAGGACGTAGTAGATGCTGAGATCGATGTCATGAAAGAGATGGGCGTTGAATTCAGGACAGGCGTAGAGGTAGGCAAGGATGTCACCATACAGCAGCTGAGAGAGGAAGGCTACGCGGCGTTCTACGTAGCTATCGGTCTCCAAAACGGCGGCAGGCTCGCTGTAGCGGGCGCTGACGCAGAAGGTGTCATGAGCGGCATCGACTTCATGAGGATCATCAATGAGGATGAAGTAGCTCTCATGGAAGGCAAGCTTCCTAAAGCAGGTAAGCTCTCGGGTAATGTAGTGGTCATCGGCGGCGGCAACATCGGAGCTGACGTAGCAAGGACAGCCGTAAGATCCGGAGCAGAGAGTGTCATGCTTTACGCGCTTGAGGCTTATGATGAATTACCTATGGGCGTTGAAGACCGTACTGAGTGCGAAGAAGAAGGCATCAGTGTGAACGGAGGCTGGGGACCTGCGGAGATCGTCAGCAAGAGCGGCAAAGTAACCGGGATCAGGTTTAAAAAGTGCGTTTCAGTCAAGAATGAAGAGGGAAGGTTCGATCCTAAGTTCGATGACAGCCAGACGCTCGACGTAGACTGCTCAACTGTACTTTACTGCACAGGTCAGAAGGTAGACATGAAGGATCTCCTTAAGGGAACCGCTGTAGAGTTTAATCCTAACGGCACGATCAAGGCGGATCCTGTAACCCTGCAGACATCAGAAGAAGATATTTTCGCTGGCGGTGATATCGTGACAGGCCAGAAGTTCGCCATTGACGCAATAGCGGCAGGCAGACCGATCGCGGATTCGCTCCACAGATATGTACATAAAGATCAGGGAGCCAACAGGCTGACTGTCGGAAGAGACTTAAGAGAGATCATAGAACTCGACAGAGATGATATCCTCGTCGAAAGATACGACAATATGCCGAGACAGAAGCCTGGTCACAGAGACGGAGATCCGACCGGGACCTGGCACGATCTCAGAGAGCCTCTTACCGAACTTCAGATCAGGGCAGAGGCCAACAGATGCCTCAAGTGCGGAGCAACGACAGTAGATGTCAACAGATGCATCGGCTGCGGACTTTGTACTACCAAGTGCGAATTCGACGCTATCAAGCTTGAAAGAGATCATCCTCTCGCTTCGAGAATGTACTCTGCAGAAAACGGCAAGCTCAAGGCTATTCTTCCGTATGCGCTGCCTCGTGAGATCAAGATCAGAGCGAAAGAAAGCAAGATCGCCAAAATAATCAGGAAATAACAAACAGTATCATTCAAGGGGCTCCCCGCAAGAGGAGCCTTCTTTCCGGAATTGAATGATCGATATAGCAGAAACAGCTCAGACTCTCATTCAGGAGCCTGAGCTGTTGTCATATACGGAAGTGCGAATGCATCACAGATATCTGTCAAGAAAATCCAGCAAGTCGTGACGTGCTGAATCAATGGCCTCCTGGGCTTCTTCCCTGATTTCCTTCAGCTCCTGCTTTGCTTCATATCCGGCAGTTATGACATCTGTAAGCGCCTTGTTTCTTGCTGAACGGATAGATTGATCGATTCCCTCCTGAATTGTTTCCGCATCCCGCAGGATATTCCTTCCGGCTGCCTGTATATCTCCGAGAGTTTCCATCAGTTCACCCTGAGCTCTGAAAAAGTTATAGTCATAAGGAAGTCTCTTCTTATAGTAACCACTCTTATACCTGTCTATGATGATGCAGTACCTGTCATACGCCTTTGCAACGGAATCTTCCCAGGATATATATATTTCACTTCCGGCATTATGTCCGACAGTTTTTACGTGTTCCGGAGCAGAGATCAGTTCTCTCAGCTTTGCTGCGAGCGAATCTGAGTTTTCATCAATCAGAAATCCGTTTCTGCCGTCTGTCACTCCCTCAGACGCGCAGCTGTTTCTGATGATGACAGATGCTGTGTTGCATGCTGCTGCCTCCCTGACAACGAGTCCGTTCGTATCAAAAGTAGAAGGGAAGAGGAACAGATCAGCTGCAGTATACCATGCTCTGAGCTGTCTCCGGTCTGAAATAATGCCGGTGAAAATCACTTTGCGATCAAGGCCGAGCTCAGCTGCGTATGCTCTTACCTCCGCTTCGTCACCGCCTCCGCCTACGAAAACCATCCTGAAGTCACAGCCTTCATGGTGCAGCCGGGCCAGTGCGTCGAGGATAATGCGGAGACCTTTGTACCACATGAGTCTGCCGATAAAAAGGAACGTCGGCACATTGCGTGGAAGATCATAGCCGGATGCAACTGACCTGACCATGTCCTCTGACGCTTCTTCATGAGGCAGGTCGACACCGTTAGGCATCACGAGGTATTCACCCTCAAAGCCTAATGAGCGGAGATTTTCACCGGCGCCGCTGCTGACGGTCCACACTTCGTTGCATGCGCTGACATTCCGGATAAGAGCGTTGACTGCGCTTTCCCGGAGATGCTTGCTGCTGATAGCATTGGCGATATCGATATCATACTTAGTGTGCCATGTCAGGACCAGAGGCAGATCCATAGATTCATGCAGCTGCCTGGCAAGGAAGCACGACATGATCGGGCAGTGAACATGAAGCAGCGCGGCATTTTCCTCCCTGATCCTGTATGCGGAATCCGGAGAGAAAGGGTAGCCGGTAACGTATCCTACCAGTTTCCTGGTGTCGATGCTCGGATATCTGACAACAGGAAACTCATAGACTGAATCATCGGCTCCGGGCATTTCCGGAGTTACGACCATTGAATGACCGTGGCGCTGCTCTATTATGCGTGCGTAATTCAGTACCGCGTTGGAGACGCCGTCAATGATAGGCGGAAAAGAATCATTGAGCAGGCAGATAGTATGTTTACTCATGGATGTGCAGTTACCTTTCTCATATTTCTTCCTCCACATTATACTAGAAATGAAGTGTTTTGGCTCCATCGGGAGCATAAAAAGAGCGGCTGCCTGATCGATGGCGGAATTATGATCATTGCAGCCGCCCGTTATTCCTGTCCGGTTACAGCATCTTGATATCGTGGTTTCTCAGGATCCGGAGAACTTCACGGTTGACCGTACGCGAAACAGAGCTGTAGTCATCCTGCTTGCATTCAGTGAGGATGAGTATCGTTGTTTTGTCTCCGTTGATCGATTCAACGCCTCTGTATTCAGGCCCGCTGATGATTTTTGAGTATTTCTGTCCTACCTCAGGGAGCTCTTCTCTGAGGATCGTTTCAAGGCTGTCAAGAGGGACTGCAGAGGAAATAGTGAGTGTGAGTCCGTACCAGGAGTTCATTCTGGAGAAATTAGTCACATCTCCGATGGTGCTGTTTCGGATAGTCCGCACACTTTTGCCTTTTCCGATAACGGTCGTGCTTCTCATGCCAAGCCTCGATACTTCTCCGCGGAAGCCTCCGATCTCTACAGTATCGCCGACCTGATAGGTGCCGTCGGTAACGGTTGTGATCCCGGCAAGTATATCTGCTATGAAACCCTGCGCACCGAGCGTCAGAGCAAGTCCCGCAAGACTGACGGACGCGAATATCGCTCTTGTATTGACACCGAGGAAGCTGAGCGCGATGAAGACGAACGCGACCAGAACTGTATAGTTCAGTGTATTGATTATAAGAAGCCATACAGTCGCGGTCCTTTCATTCATAAACTCCGCGAATAACATCGAAAGCAGTTTCAGAACTACCAGGATAGCTATCAGAGCGCAGAATGTGTACAGGACTGCAGCGATCGCAAAGAAGTTAAATCCGCTTTCCCATCTGCGATGCGCAATAAAATCTATCACAGAATCATCCGCTGCTGATGTCGCTCTTGCTCTGAATAATGAGAAAGCGATGAACAAAACAAAGGCAAGCAGCATGATCTGTGCCGCAGAGAATGCCTTTCTCGCCGGGGCAGCATTACTGTCAAACAGACTGAACATCGACCACCAGCTCGCATTACTGCTCTTTTTGCTCTCTGTACCCTCATCATCAGCAGGGCCTTTCTCTTCGGCGCCTTCCGTATCAGAAGCAGAGTGATTATCTATGTTTTTCTGGTTGAAGCCGGAGAGCAGTATCAGCGCCAGAAATGCTGACATTACGATGTAGACCAGCGTAGAGTTAAGAGCAAAAGGCCATGCGGTATCACTGATGAAACTCTTTTCCTTGGCAAAATAGTAGATAAGGGAGTCATTGTGATACTGTGACGCTACTCCATAATACTCGGTTCCGTCGACGTTCATCGTTCCCATGAAAGTACTTGTGAGAGGGAGAGATGATAAACCTATGCTCTTTATGTCCATTCCGGCATAATCTTTGTTGCTTGTCACAGCAATCTCTTCTGTTTCAGGATCGATACCCAGACATAATTCATGCGCTCCTGTAATCGAGGCTGCGATCTCGTCCTCATCCACTGATTCCGTGATGTTCAGTGTTTCCGGATCAACGGCTATGATCATTGCGCCATAAGCATTATCGGTAGAATTGAACCTGAGGGATGTTCCGTGAAGATCACGGGTGAGACCGGTGACCTCATCGGTCACATTAGAGTGTGAAATAAAGTCCACACCCCTGAGAAGACGTCTGAAATCATATGTCGCAGAGGATTCGTCTGTACCCAGCGCCAATCCTCTGTAATGGGAGTTGGATATCATTTCCCTGCCATCCGCGTTATATATCATTATATAATCAGCGCCTGTTATGTCTGCCGCTTCCTGCAGCCAGGAGCTGTTGAGAAGTTCAGGATATTTATTCAGCAAAGACGCGATCCGGCGTGATTCCCGTTCATATTTCTGGTTATATACTTTTTGCTGAACTGACACTTCTTCCTGAGCGACATCCATTCTGTCAAAAAATCCTTCAAGTGTCGAGCTCGCATAGGTGGTATTCAGGAACATGCTTTCGAGGGATCCGTTGAAAGCAGCACATAAACAGACGGCGATGGCGCCTGCGGTCAGGTACAGCGCAACTTTGTGCCAGACACTCCGCGGGCTGTAGTGACTGAGTTCCTTCTGAGTCAGCCTTTTGTCTCTGATCAGACGTATGATTGATAAGATCCAGATACAGAGAGTGATCCAGATCAGAAGTGTTATGAACAGCTGAACACCTGACTGTTCAAAAGCGCGGTACATGACAGATCTTAAGTTGATCAGCATCAGCGCGTGATAAGTACTGTTCGTGCCTTCCGGAGTAAACGGACGCGCCAGATACAGATGCTTGTTCCTGACTACGACGCCGTACTCCTCAGAGGCTTTTTCGTCTCTGATTTTGCCTCTGAAACCTACGTCTTTGAGAGTCTCGTCTTTCCGGAATTCCCCTGTAGCGGCGATCACAGGCATCTCCGAATCAAGGTCATCAGCGTAGTCTGAGACAAGTACATAATCGAAACTTGTTGATTTTGACAAAGCGTTAAGAGAACCGAAGATATCGACAGAACCGATGAAACCTTCAGCCTGCTCGTCCATAGGGATAAACTCCATATAATACAGATCGTCTCTGATTTTAACGGCTGCGATCCAGCCTTCCAGAGAAGACTGCCATATCAGTGCATGCTCATCATCCGTGAATTCGGCTCTGATTTCGTCATCAGTCATATCCATATCAGGCAGTCCATCCGGCCTCCCTGAACCATCACCTGTCAGCTGTACGATAAAACCATTTTCATATCGTCCGGGCTCAAGCTCACTTCCGTCAGCTCTTATACCTGAGACGGTCAGCCTGGCGGGAATTGACAGATCATCCTTAAGAGAATCTTCAGCATCGAAGAAATCCAATACCATATCCTCATAAGAGACGGTCAGAGTCTGCAATTTTTGCGTGAAAACATCGTAGTCGGCGTCTACTTCGATACCTATGTAGAGCATCATAATGACCGCCAACCCGACAAGACCTGCTGCTAATATATACAGAAAAGTAAAGATTGTCTTGCGCTTAATATGATCCATAATGGCAACTTCCTTTTATATGAGCAGATGGGTAATTGACTCTCAAAATATATATATTTATACATAATAATAGTACTGTAGAATTCTTCATGCAGCAATCATTCTTATCAGAGTTTAAGGCTTGAATTCGGAGCACTAATCAGATAGATTTTATATATACTGCAGTGACAAGTCAGGAATGGTTATCGGAGGGAGGAAAACGTATAAATGTTCAGGAAGATGAGAAGAAGCCCTCAGGCTCTTACACATGAAGAAATAGTAGATGTTCTTAAGAAAGAGACCCGAGGTGTCCTTTCTGTCAATGGTGATGATGGATATCCTTACGGTGTTCCGATCAACCACTACTATGACGAGGAGACAGGAAAGCTCTACTTCCACGGAGCTGATTTTGGCCACCGGGTAGACGCGATCAGAAGAGATCCTAAAGTATCATACTGTGTCTTCGGTCAGGAATATCAGAAAGACGGGGACTGGGCAAAGTATGTTAAGAGTGTTATAGTTTTCGGCAAAGCAGAGCTTATTGAGGATGAGGAAAGCATTGCAAAATGGAGCCGTCTTCTCTGCGGGAAATTTCCGTGTCCGCCGGAATATGTTGACGCGGAGATCGCCAAGGATGCTAAGAGGACTCTTTGCTTCTCAATAGAAATAGAGGATATCAACGGTAAGCTTGTGCATGAAGCATAAGCTGAATATAATTACTTAAAAAACGGGTAAAGGAGACATGGTATGAGTGTAAAGGTATTGAAATTCGGTGGTTCTTCGGTAGCAGACGCAGATCAGATCCGCAAGATCAAAGCGATCGTTGAGGCAGATCCTGAGAGGAGATATGTTGTAGTATCTGCTCCGGGAAAGAGATACAGCGGCGACAGTAAAGTAACAGATCTTCTGTTTATGCTCTGGGCTCAGATAGAACACAACATTCCATATGATGCGCTCTTTGACACTATAATGAGCAGATACACATCGATCGAGGATGAACTCGGTGTGGATGCAGGTATCAGAGGCAGATTCGACGAGATCAGAAACAAAATCGAAAAGGGGTGCACTGAGAGCTATATAGTAAGCCGCGGAGAGTATCTCTCTGCCGTGCTGATCTCAGGTGTGCTCGGATATGATTTTGTCGATTCAGAAGGCAGGGTACTGTTCGATGCCAGAGGCAGGCTGCTTGCTGAGGAGACTGATGCGGCACTCAGACAGGAACTGGCGCAGCATGAGCGTGCAGTAGTCCCGGGCTTTTACGGCAGCAGCGTTGCTGACGGAAGGATCTGCCTGCTCTCGAGAGGAGGATCTGATGTCACCGGATCACTCGTCGCGCGCGCGGCTGACGCTTCTATCTATGAGAACTGGACAGATGTATCGGGCATGCTGATGGCCGATCCAAGAGTCGTTGACGATCCTCGCCCGATCAGGCACATTTCATATATGGAGCTGAGAGAGCTTTCATACATGGGAGCAAGTGTACTGCATGAAGACGCGGTGTTCCCTGCAAGAATGTCGGATATTCCGATCAATATAAGAAATACTAATGTACCTGACGCGCCTGGTACGATTATCAGTAAGGGGGGAGACGACAACAGTCCTGAGATCATCAGCGGTATCGCCGGCAAGAAGGGATTTACAGTAATTTCCATCTACAAGAATATGATGAACAAAGAGATCGGTTTCGTGAGACGTGCTCTGGCGATCATCGAGGATCAGCATGTCAATTTCGATCATATACCTACCGGCATCGATTCACTGTCTATGGTTATCGAGAGCAGCGAGCTGGAAGACAAGCTGGATGACATCCTTGCTGAATTCAGGCATCAGCTGAAGCCTGACGATATCACTGTTGAGGACAATATCGCGCTCATAGCAACTGTAGGTCTCAGGATGCACAGGACACTTGGTGTCGCTGCAAGGATTTGTACAGCTCTCGCAGATTCAGGTGTCAACATCCGCATGCTCAACCAGGGCACCAATGAGATCAATGTCATCGTCGGTGTTGAGTCACAGGACTTCGAGAAAGCTACACGCGTGATCTATAACGAATTCATTAAATAACCCAATCATGACCGGACGTAATGCCTTGATGCAGTACGTCCGGTCTTTTTTTACATATACCTGAGCATGGACATTGAGACAGGATCATATAAGGACAGATATATGATCAGACCGATCGCATATGTACGGTCTGACTACAACGAGAAATTCGGCATACCCAGGCAGCCCGGACTTGTCAGGGGGCTGGAGCAGGAAGTGGTACTTGAGCCCGGCTTCAGCAATGGTGACGCACTGCGGGGGATCGAAGATTTTACCCATATCTGGCTGATCTGGGGATTCAGTCAGACTCGTTTTGACATGGAAGCAGATCCGGTGGAATGGCGCCCGACGGTCCGGCCGCCCTGGCTCGGCGGTAATACGCGCAAAGGAGTATGGGCAACCCGGTCTCCGTTCCGCCCTAACTCTCTTGCCATGTCGTGTGTCAGACTGGTGAGGATAGAGCATGGCGGCAAGACTGTGATGAATACAGAGGGAATAGGAGAGACAGGAGAAAAACTGTCGCTCATCATTTCCGGGGCGGATATTGTCAACGGAACTCCGGTCTACGATATCAAGCCGTATATTCCATATACAGACAGTCATCCCGAAGCATCGGGCGGATTCACCGGATCAATAGACTATAAGAAGCTTAATGTTGAGTTCCCTGAAGATCTCCTGCTAAGGATAAGCCCGGATAAACGAACAGGACTGATAGAAGTACTTGCGGGTGATCCGCGGGGAGCGTACAACAAACAGCCGGGTTATGTATACGGAATGTCATTCGGAGACTGGGATATCAGGTTCACTGTTGATGGAGATAAACTGTCAGTAACAGATGTCGTTTCGTACCCGGATGAGGATCCTGTCCGGGTAAAATGAAGCCGCGCGAAGATTCTCTGCTGACGTGGACCGAGGGGCGGAGAAGCTGCGCCGGGACGGTAAAAACTCAAAAAAACATAGAGATGCTAAATAATTTATAGATATGCTAAAAAAGTTATTGACATCCCGCACAAGTAATGTCATCATACAAATAAGGGACTAAAACAATTGAAGCTTTTATAATTCAAATAATATATATGCTAATAGAGTTACGGAGGTAAAAAGATGCTTGATTTAACCATCAACGAAAAAGGCTTGAAGAACAATATCGAGCGCGCAAAACAGCAGAACATCATTCTCCCTACTATCGAACAGCAGATGCATCCGGAGAAGGTTCCTCAGAAGATCCTCGACAAGCTGACTAAAGTCGGTCTTTGGGATGTAGATCCAGTCAATCTCTTCCGTATTACATGGAAGAATGAGCAGAAGGATTCCGGCGGACTTTTCCACGGACCTAACTACATTGTTATTCCACCTGAACTCTCAGGTGTAAAGTGCCGCATTATCTGCATGATCGGCAAGTGGTTCCCTACGGGATGCCACAAGGTAGGCGCTTCCTATGGATGCCTCGTTCCTGAGCTGGTAACAGGTCAGTTTGACGCGGGATATCACAAAGCAGTGTGGCCTTCAACAGGTAACTACTGCAGAGGCGGCGCATTCGACAGCGCACTTCTCGGAGTTTATT
>JAFRLN010000105.1 GCA_017431175.1 Mogibacterium sp. | reverse complement strand
GAAGAACCACAGCTGGAACGAAGGAGAGATCACGACCCAGCCGACATGCACGGAGAAGGGCGTGAAGACCTTCACATGCACAGTCTGCAGCAAGACCAGAACCGAAGACGTCGCAGCGCTTGGCCATGATCCTGAACATCACGAAGCCGTAGCAGCGACCTGTGAGGCAGATGGCAGCATCGAATACTGGACATGCAAGAGAGACGGCTGCGGCAAATACTTCAGTGATGAAGGCTGCACAGAAGAGATCACAGTGGCAGATACCGTGATCAAGAAGAAGGGCCACACCTGGAACAACGGAGCGATCACGACCCAGCCGACATGCACAGAAAAGGGCGTGAAGACCTTCACCTGCACAGTCTGCAGCAAGACTAGAACGGAAGAAATCGCAGCGCTCGGCCATGATCCTGAGCATCACGGAGCCGTAGCAGCGACCTGTGAGGCAGATGGCAACACCGAATACTGGACATGCAAGAGAGATGGCTGCGGCAAGTACTTCAGTGACGAAGCCTGCACAGAAGAGATCACAGCGGCAGACACCGCGATCCCTAAGAAGGGCCATACACCAGAAACAGATGCTGCAGTAGCCCCGACATGTACACAGAAGGGCAAGACAGAAGGCAGCCACTGCTCAGTCTGCGGTAAGGTAATCAAAGCACAGGAAGATGTCGCTGCTCTTGGTCACGACTACGTTTTGGACGAGGACAGTGCAGTAGCACCTACCTGCACAGAGCCGGGCCGTGAAGCTGACAAAGAGTGCTCAAGATGCCATACCAAAGTCAAGGGGAGAAGCGTACCTGCGACAGGCCATAAGTGGGATTCCGGCACAGTGACCGAAAAGGCATCTACAACATCGACGGGCCGCATAGTCTACACCTGCACAGCTTGTCAGGAGACCAGAAATGAAACAATTCCTAAGGCGGCTGCACCTACAGGTAAGCCGATTATAAGGAATACGATCGCTAATTCAGCCAAGAAGACGAATGATGCCATCTGGGACAAGTCTATGGTCACTGGTGCAAATGGCTACATTCTCGAGTGGAGAGCACGTGGTGCGACCAAATGGGCAAGCAAAAAGCTCGGAGATGTCTCACGAGGCGTAACATCCGGACTGACGATCGGTACCCTTTACGAGATCAGAGTCACCCCGTACAAGGCAGAGACGGCCACGACCAAAGAAGCCAGAGGAACATCTTCAGACATAGTCTACAGATACTTCCACACGACTGAAACGATCAGACTGGCGTCCAGAAGCAAGGGTACCTTCACCATGAGCTGGAAATCGAACCCGAATGCTACCAGCTATCAGGTGCTGTACACTACGAACTCCAACGGAGCCGGAGCAGCACAGAATATCAAGCCAGTAGCCAAGGGAGGCACCAGCATTACCGTAAAGGATATCAAGGTGAACGGCAAGACTCAGGCACTTAAGAGCGGTACAACTTACTACGTACAGGTAAGAGAGATCAGAAATGTAGGCGGCAAGAACTACATCGGCAACATCTCCTGCCCGGTAGCCGTAAAAGTAAAGTGACACCTGGGACGTTTCGTTCTGTCACATCCTGATAACAAAATGAGGATAGACCTGACTTGAGAATAAATAATTAATAGCGAACAGGGAAACCGTCAAAAACCGGCTTCCCTGTTTTTGGGTAATTAGGGTCAGAAGCATTGCCGCTTTGCGTTGGTGCACATATTATCTTGAGCGGAGCATCTTATTGTGTTATAATGATGCGTGCCGGCGGGCGGCCTGCAGTGCGCGGGGGCCCTGCGCAACAGGACACCGTGAACCATGTCAGGGCCGAGAGGCAGCAGCATTAAGCGGCCCGTACTGTGTGCCGCGGACAAGCCTCTGCGTACTGCTGACCGTCCGGCGGCGATTTTTGTTATATAAAAGAGAAAACAGGAGCGCATATGCAGCTGGCACTTTACAGAGCCGAGAGACCGGAAGTATTCGAAGATATCATAGGGCAGAAGCACATCGTCCGTATCCTGCAGAACCAGATCAGGACCGGTACGGTCAGCCAGGCATATCTGTTTTCCGGGACTCACGGGACAGGCAAAACGAGCACGGCAAGAATACTCGCCAAAGCAGTCAACTGCATGGAAGGAGAGCCGGGCACACCTCAGGCAGATCTGGGCGATGACCGAACGATACCTTGCGGACACTGCGACAACTGTGAAGCCATCAGAGAAGGACGTTTTGTCGATGTCATCGAACTCGATGCCGCTTCGAACAACGGGGTTGACGATCTCAGGACGATCATTGACATGGTCAAGTATCCGCCTACGATCGGCAGATACAAGGTATATATCATCGACGAAGTCCACATGCTGAGCCAGGCTGCGGAGAACGCTTTTCTCAAGACTCTTGAGGAGCCTCCGGCGCACGCTATCTTCATTCTCGCAACGACGGACCCGCAGAAAGTCCGTTCGACCATCCGGTCGAGATGCATGCAGCTGAACTTCAGACGCGTTTCTGAAGAGGAGCTGGTATCCGGAATGGAGCGCATATGCGCAAAACGGGGCATTTCAGCTACAAGAGACGCTCTTGTCACCATAGCTTCGAGAGCTGACGGCTCGGTGAGAGACGCGCTCAGTATCCTGGAGCAGTGTATCGCAGCCGGAGATACCCATCTGGACCGCGGGCTTGTGCTGGAGTACACAGGAGCAGCGGGAGAAGATTTCTTCCTTGCTCTGACAGGAGCCGTTGCCGGCGGAGATACGGGCAAAGCTCTTGTTTACATAGATGAGATCATCAAGCGCGGCAAAGACGCCAAGCAGATCCTCAAGGACTGGCTGACTCACTACCGCAACCTGATGATCGTCAAGTATGTCGCGAGGCCCGGACGCATCCTGGGATCTTCATCGGAGAATCTCGCAAGGCTCAAATCCCAGGCTGACAAGATCGAGCTTGCAGCTATTGAGAGAGCAATACGTCTGATTTCTGAATATATCAATGTCGGCAGGTATTCTGACAGCCCGAGGATCCTTCTTGAGACAGCGGCAGTCAGGCTGTCCGGCGGACTCGGCGCAGCTCCGGACGGGTCGTCATTCACACTGGGCGCTGTTTCACAGAATGCTGCAAGGCCTGCAGCGGCTTCAAGGCAGACGCAGGCACGTATGCAGAATGCGCTGGAAACGCAGCAATCAGCACCTATAGGACAGGGTGCGGCAGCATTCAATTCAGATGGGTCAAGATCAGGTGCGGCAGCTTCACATTCAGAAGCGGCAGGATCAGCTGCGGCAGCGGTGTATTCAGAAGCTGCAGGATCTCATGCAGCTCAGAGTAGCGACTCGCAGGACGATGAGCCGGTGACCATTATTTCGCCTGCTCCACGCGAACAGATCGGCAGTCCGGATGTGATGTGGAACTCAGTCGTAGATACTATCGCGAGAAATGACAGGAGTTTTCTCAGTCTGGTCGGAAGACACTCGCGCGGGACAGAATTCGACGCGGGGGAACTGATCGTGACGGTCAGGCCCGGCAAGATAAGACTCGCCGAAGACAAGATGGGAGACATAACCAGAGCGGTCAAGGGACTCTTCGGTACAGATGTCTTCATAACGTTAAGAGCGGGTGATCCGGAAGAGGACCGGGCAGCGTCAAGACAGGATGAGGCTGTTATGGAGGAGACTTCCAGGATCATCGACAATGACTCGAAGATCACAGAGGTGGCCGACGATATAGAGAGTCTATTCGGCATCAGACCGGAGATCACAGGCTGATCATCAGGTTAGAATCAGATTGGAGAAAGGCTGATCGCCAAACAGGAACTAAGCCGGAGATCATGTACGATCCGGCAGCAGATAAACAAACACTATTACATTATTAAGGAGAAGAAACGATCATGGGCAAAGGAATGAGAGCTGGCAAGAAGCCTAAGACAAGACAGGGCGGCGGCGGAGATATGCAGAAGCAGCTCAGACAGCTTCAGGCTATGCAGGCTGAGATGGAGCAGACACAGGCAGAGCTCGCTGAGAGAGAACTGACAACTACTGCCGGCGGCGGTGCTATTGAAGTAACCGTCAACGGCAACAAGGAGATCACTAAGCTGACCATCGACAAGGATGTAGTCGATCCTGATGATGTTGAAATGCTGCAGGACCTCGTCATGGCTGCTGTCAATGAGGCGATCAGACAGATGGAAGAGCTCGTTGAATCCGAGATGAACAAGATCACCGGAGGATTCGGCGGTATGGGTATCCCTGGATTCTAGACATCCCTGCTGCTGACCTGAGCGACAGTTTTCCAGTGGTTTGAGATGAGACAGTATCCACGTGCCTTAAACAGATTAATAAATGAACTCAGCAAGCTTCCGGGTATTGGCGGTAAAACAGCCCAGAGGCTCGCTTTTCATATTCTGAGCCTTTCAGACAAGGAAGCGGAAGCTCTGGCAGAGGCGATCGTAGGCGCGAAGAGAGGGCTGAAGTACTGCAGTATATGCGGGAATCTGACAGATCAGGACACTTGTCTGATCTGTTCGGACGCTTCCAGAGACAGATCTGTGATCTGCGTGGTCGAGACTCCTCAGGATGTTATGGCAATGGAGAGGATCCGGGAGTACAGAGGATTGTATCATGTGCTGCACGGAGCGATCTCTCCGGCAGAAGGGATTGGTCCTAATGATATCAACCTCAGATCCCTTATCACCAGGCTGCAGGGAGACAGCGAAGTCAAAGAGATCATCATCGCTACCAATCCGAATATCGAAGGAGAGGCTACCGCGATGTACATCTCACGTCTGCTCAAGCCGGCAGGCATCATGGTGACAAGGATAGCGCACGGTATACCGGTCGGCGGAGACCTTGAGTATGCCGATGAGGTCACACTCCTCAAGGCAGTAGAAGGGCGCCGCGAGATTTAAGTAAGGACGCCGCGAGATTTAAGTAAGGACGCCGCGGGATATAAAAAACATCGACATCTCATGTGCACGGGTGACAAGAGCGCTCTACCCGTAATGCAATCCGACATGCATAATAAAAGCAGACATGGTAGATCATGTCTGCTCTTGTTTTATCTGTTGAAATATGTTTATTCTCTGCCGCGCAGGGTAAATGTCCGGGTCTAGAATACTCCGAATGCTCCGAGCAGGAGGATGGTCAGAAGCAGAGGCGCGATGTATTTTACCATGACAATGTAGAGATTCTTGCGGGCAAAATGTTCGCCGTTGCGTGTGATCTCCGCAATGATAGTTTCCGGCTTCAGGATCCATCCGATCAGGATACATGTGCTGATCGCGACTACCGGCATAAGGATGTAGTTGCTGAGGTAGTCGAAGATATCGAGTATCTGTGCTGTGACTCCGTTCGGAAGTGTTGCTTCGAAATAGAACACATTGTATCCGAGGCACACGATGATGCCGAGAACAAGGGCAAAAGCACCTTCCAGAACGACTGCTTTGTGACGCTCCCATCCGAATTTGTCAATGCATCCGGATACGACAGCCTCCATTACGGAAACTGAGCTTGTCAGCGCCGCGAAGAGTACCATCAGGAAGAAGACTGCTCCGACGATCACTCCGACACCGCCCATTTTGGCGAAAACCTTAGGGAGAGCGATGAACATGAGTCCGGGTCCGGAGTTCTGCATTCCTTCCATGCCGAGGAAGGCGAATACTGCAGGAATGATCATGACTCCCGCGAGGAAAGCGACCAGAGTATCGAAGAACTCGATCTGATTGACAGACTTGACCAGGTTGCTTTCTCTGCTGAAGTAAGAACCATATGTGACCATGATGCCCATGGCAACACTGATACTGTAGAACAGCTGACCCATCGCGTCGACTACTATATAGAAGAAAGTCTTGAAGCTCATTCCCGAGAAATTAGGGATGACATAGACTGCAAAGCCTTCAAGTCCTGTGCGTCCGCCTTCACCTTCGATCGTGAGTGAGAATATGGATATTCCTACGACCAGTACCAGAAGGACAGGCATAAGTATACGGGCTACACGCTCAATACCTTTCTCTACTCCCTTGTATACGACAAATCCTGTTGCGCCGAGGAACAGAACATCGAATACGATCGGGGAGATATAGGATGTGATGAATCCGGTGAAGTATCCGTCCTGTGCGGAAGCGACAGCGTCACCTGAAATGAAAGCCGTGAAGTACTTGAGTACCCATCCGCCGATCAGGCAGTAGTACGGGAGGATGATGAACGGTATCGCGCTGGCAAATACACCTATCCAGCCGGATTTCTTATGCAGAGTTCCATAAGCGGTATACGCGCTCTGTCTACTCTTTCTCCCTATTGCGACCTCAGAGATGAGGAGAGTAAAACCGAATGTCAGTGCAAGAATGATATACACCAGCAGGAAGACTCCTCCGCCGTCTTTTGCCGCGAGATACGGGAACCTCCAGATATTTCCGAGTCCGACCGCGCTGGCTGCTGATGCGATGACGAATCCGAATGCACTTGAAAAAGTATTACGCTTGCTTTCCATATAATGATCAGCCTTTCTGAAATAATGATGTGCTGCAGCGCACAGTTAATATTTATACTACAAATCACAAATTATTACAATTTTTCTGTGTGTCAAAATAAGAAACAATCAGAAAAGACATTTTTTTCACTAAATAATTGATTAAACGATTGATGGTGAAAAGCAAAGATTGCCAGCACTATTGACAGAAGCTATAATAATCAGGTAAGGAGATGACCGCATATTCTGAACAGAGTTTCCTGACTGTTGGAACAATGCGGGATACGTTTTTTATGAAAACCAAACTGACACTCAAGGAGACAATAATTGTTGCCAGCACTCTGTTCGGAATGTTCTTCGGTGCCGGCAACCTGATTTTTCCGGTACACCTCGGACAGCTTGCCGGAAGCAACTCATGGCCGGCGATAATAGGTTTTATCATCACTGCGGTGAGCATTCCGATCCTTGCAGTCGCTGCACTGGGCAACACACACAGTGACGACCTGCTGCATCTGAGCAGCAAAGTCTCGGGATGGTTCGGAGTCCTGTTTACGACAGTTCTCTACCTTACTATAGGACCTTTCTTCGCGATCCCGAGATGCGCTACAGTTTCATTTACAACAGGCGTCGCGCCGATGATGAGCGAGTCAACGTTCAGGATCGGTCAGCTGATATTCACATTGGTATTCTTCGCGTTCGTGCTGTTTTTCTCCCTTAGACCGGGAGGGATCACCGTCTGGATCGGCAAGATCATCAACCCTGTTTTCCTCCTGTTCCTCGGCATACTTGTTGCCGTGGCACTGTCGCATCCGGGCGCGCCGATATCTCAGATAGAACCGGCAGAAGCATACCAGAGCGGCGCGTTTTACAATGGGTTCATCGAGGGATATGGAACAATGGATGCGATTGCGGGGCTTGCGTTCGGAATCGTCATTATCCGTATTGTACGAAATATGGGGATCGGCCGGGACGATGATGTAGCGAGAGAAACGGTAAAAGCGGGGCTGTTCACAGCAGTCCTTATGGGCGTGATCTATGTGCTTACCATAATCATGGGCGCTCAGTCCAGAGGGCTTTTCGATGTATCTGACAATGGAGGGATCGCGCTGACGCAGATCTCGGGATATTACCTCGGAGGTCTGGGAATGTTCGTTCTCGCTGTGACGATAACCTTTGCCTGCCTTAAGACCGCAATAGGACTGGTCACAAGCTGCTCAGAGATGTTTGCAAATATGTTTCCGGGAAGTCTCAGTTACCGTGGCTGGGCGATATCTTTTACGATCTTTTCCTTCGTAGTATCCAACGCGGGTCTGACGGCTATAATCAAATACGCTGTTCCTGTACTGATGCTTCTCTATCCGATGGTCACTGTACTGGTGCTTGCGGCACTGTTTGAAAAACGCTTCGGCAAGAGCACATATGTATACAGAGGAGTCATAATCGGCGCGTTCATTCCCGCGGTTTTCGACTTCTGCAAGACCCTGCCTGAAGGACTGCAGACAGCGCTGGGCATCCCTGCAATGACAGAGCTCGGAGCCAGGATCTTCCCGCTGTTCGGAGCAGGTCTGGGATGGATCGTGCCGTCATTGATCGGACTCATAGCCGGGCTGGTACTTACGAAGACGCGCAAAGCAAACGCATAAAAAGTGTGACAGCCGGGACGTGT
>JAFRLN010000009.1 GCA_017431175.1 Mogibacterium sp. | reverse complement strand
CTGCCTCCTTTTTTATTCAGTATAGTCTATCACGAAATGAAAGGAGTTATCAACGAGAAGCAGTGCTGTAAATTGCTTATCCAATGATTTTTATAAGAAGCAAGCGGCCTTCTGATACCGTGATCTCCGCGGTCATGCCCGGAGTTACTTCATTACTCGTAGCATACTGATAATCAGGACCGATCAGGCCGTCTTCGAGCCCGAACTTTGCGCCGCGTATCGTGACACCGCACGCATCTCCCTCGAGCGCTACAAGTGAGAAGAACGGATAGCTGTCTTCCACCGAAGCCCTTCCCGGATGGACAGTTCCCGCTTCATCAGTCCACGATGAGATGAGTTCCATTTCCGAATAATCATCAATGATCATTCCGCGGCATCCTCTGTTTTCGAGCATCGTGAGGATATACGTGTTCACAAGAGTGTGATCCAGCCTTGCTCCGATGACTCCGGCAAGAAGAAAATCCCTGCAGCCCCTCTTCATTCCTTCGCGCACCGCATATACAGTATCAGTATCGTCCTTTGCGACAGGAAGAGTGATGGTCTCTGCATCGAGATGCGGATTTTCATGGGAGTCCCAGTCTCCGACTATGAGCGAAGGAGCCGCCCCCAGTCCATCCATATGCTTCAGACCGCTGTCGCAGTATACTACAAAATCATCATCCCTGAGGAATGACCGCACCCTGCTGTAACTGCCTATATCAGCGCCGCCGACTATCACACATCTTTTATCTGCACACATGACTCTACGCCTCGTGGACCAGCTTTCCGTTCATGTCTTCAATGTTTATGGCGATCACGAGAGTCCTTGGCGCGTCCTTGTCGATCTCACTCTCCACGTATTCCGGAGGGCACGGGAATTTGCCGCAGAGCAGCCTGCTGATCCTGACGATCTCGCCGGCATCCTCTACCAACTCAGCCTTGCCGAACACGATGACGCTCTTGACGTACTTGGCCCAGTCTCCCTCTTTCTGATACTCACCGCCGAAAACACAGAATGAAACCTTCGGATCCTTCTTGACAGCACTTACTCTGTGACCGAAAGTCGCTCCGTGAATGTAGATCTTATTGGTTTCTTCGTCGTAATAATGATTGATCGGAAAACCGTACGGATATCCGTTGTCGCCCTGCACTGACATGACGCCTCTGGTCTCGGTCTTAAGAAGATCTATCATCTCCTCATGACTCAGTGCCTGCACGCTTCTTCTCATCTTTCTGAACATATACTTTTCCTCCTAACGCGACGCGACTATTTCTTTCAGTTCTTCAACGCTGAATTTATATGCGGAGTTGCAGAAATAGCACTTTACTTCTATTTCCTCTCCGTCATTTATCATGTCCTGCAGATCTTCGGTACTGATGGTAGCCAGCACTCCCGCGACCTTCTCCTTGGAGCAGCCGCAGTAGTACCTTACCGGCAGCTTTTCGGTGATCCTGAGTCCCAGGTCTCCGAGATAATAATCAAGAATGTCTTCAGGACTCATGCCCTTGTCCATCATTGTGGTGACCGGCTCCGCATCAGCGACCTTCGCTTCCAGAGCCGCGATCGTCTCCTCAGCGGCATCCGGCATCACCTGCAGGATGAATCCTCCGGCATGCTTTACCGAGCTGTCTGTATCCACCATGACTCCGAGACCAACGACTGACGGCGTCTGCTCAGAAACGGTGAAATAGTACGCGAGATCATCTCCGATCTCTCCTGTCTGTATCTCGACCTGCCCGTTGTAAGGCTCCTTGAGTCCGAGATCCATTATGACCGTAAGGAACCCCTTGCCTACCGCACCGCCTACATCAAGTTTTCCGGCATATTTCAGCGGTATGTCAACGGCAGGATTCGCCGCAAAGCCTTTCACGTTTCCGTGGCTGTCGGCAGTTACCGTCATTTGCGCGATAGGACCATCGCCCTTCATCTGAAGAGTAAGCTTGTCGTCTTCACCTTTCATCATGGAGCCCATCATGGCTCCGGCGCTCAGCAGTCTTCCGAGAGCCGCTGTAACCACAGGGAACGTATGATGTATTTCACGCGCCTCCGCGGTCAGTCCGGTAGATTTTATGGCAAACGCCCTTACCGTCTCACCCGCGGCAGTCGCTCTTACAATATAATCATCCATATTCCTTATACTTCCTTAATCCGTAATATCCAGGTCCGCAACGATAATGATCTCGTATTCAGGACAGATCTCCCTGATCTCATCCCGCAATATCCTGACACCTTCACTGTGTGCTATGTCGAAGCTCATGACAACGTCAAACCTGATTCTTTTTTTCTCCTCATCGATATAGAAGCCGTGCATCTGGAGCGCCCACTCGTGCTTCAGAACTACCTCTTCGATCTGTGTTCTCATATCCTCGGCTTTGGAGCCCGCATTACGTGAATAGACTCCGACTGCAGTCATGACGACGCCGGTCTCCCTGTACACCTTTTCGTTGATCTTTCTGGTCAGTACATCCACCTTGTCGACCGTCATGTCAGCTGGCAGTTCTATATGTACGGAGGCGTATTCCCTTTCAGGTCCGTAGTTGTGTACGAAGAGATCGTACGCGCCGAGCACCGAAGGTTCTGCTACTATTATTTGTTTTATTCTCTTTGAGATCTCTATATCCGTACGCCTGCCCAGGATGTCGCTGACAGTATCGCTTATCATCTCGTAACCTGCCTTGATGATGAATCCTGAAATTATAACACCCATATATGCTTCAAGAGAAATGCCCTTGACGGTATATATCAGCGCAGTGATAAGTACGCCCGCGGAGATCGCAGCATCTGACAGCGCGTCGGTTCCT
>JAFRLN010000104.1 GCA_017431175.1 Mogibacterium sp. | reverse complement strand
CATTTTTACCCATCGTTTTTTACCTCCTTTGCTCTGAGATGCGGTTGGTAGCCACTCTCATGTTAGCATTGGAGGTATTTTTCTTGAAGCTAAAGCTTTTTACCCTCACCGGCATAGCCGGTGGTTAACATCAAGCTAAAGTGCACAAACAAAAATAGCTGCGATATCCTGTATATCGCAGCTATTGTCTATTCTGTTTCCTTCTTCATCACACTTCTTTCAATTCATAGACATCTGTCCTGCGCGCTGACATGAGCGGAAGCTTCGATCTTATGACATCAATGTAATCAAGATTGAGCTCTGTAACATTGACGCAAGGCTTCTCGTCCATCTGCATCACAACCTCTCCCCATGGATCTGTTATGATCGAATGTCCGTATGCTACATACCCTGCCTCCGGGTCACGGGCGGCAGATGTTCCGACCATATAGACCTGATTCTCTATCGCTCTCTGGCGGAAACTGATCTCCCAGTGAGCCGGTCCGGTGGTCATATTGAAAGCAGCCGGATTGAATATCACTTTTGCGCCGGCGAGCGCAGGTATTCTCGAGCTCTCCGGGAATCTGATATCAAAGCATATATTAACTGCCATCCTGCAGAACTCTGTGTCAAATGTACTGAAACTGTCTCCTCCTGTCAGTGTGTCAGATTCTTTGAAGACCTGCTGTCCGTGCGCATATATATCAAAGAGATGCACTTTACGGTGCTTGCCGATCTGATTCCCGCCGCGGTCGAACACATAACAAGTGTTATAGACTCTTCCTTCACTGTCTACCTCCGGGATCGACCCGCCGACAAGATATGCGTTGTTTTTTCTGGCAAGTGTTGACATCGCAAGCCATGTATCCCCTTTTTCAGGCTCAGCGTATTCAGGAAAAAGCTCGGTAACGTATGGACAGTTCCACATTTCAGGCAGACTGATAAAATCGGCGCCCTCTGTCCGGCCGCTCCCGAGGATCTCAGCAAGCTGTTCAATATTGTCGTATTTGTCCTTCCATACTTTCTGCTGGATGCAGGCTATCCTGATATTGCTCATAGTCCCCTCCCTTTCCTGTTTAATTCCGCGCGAAGCTCTCTGTGCCCACGCACATATGAGCCGCATCGGGCGTATTACATCAATGATATCATCGCTGTTCCGGCTATCATAAGAAACAGACCGATGATCTTGGCCATTGTCGCCGGCTGCTTTTCTATCCCGAGGAAACCGGTTGCGTCTATCACCAGTCCGCCTCCCATCATCCCGATGAGGTTCATGATCGTCGCTATTCCTGTTCCGAGAACCGGCGCAATGATTGCGTTTCCGCCGACTACAGTAATTGCCAGCAGCGCGCCTGCTGTCATCCACGGTCTGAATCCTCTGAACCACCTTACAGGGATCCCTTCATCAAATATACCGCCTTTTCCCCTGAATAATGTGATAACAGCGATCACGGCGAGTGTCGTGATCAGGCCGACAGACATACTGATCAGGGTCGCCTTGCCTGCGGACTCCGTGAATGTTTTCGGTGTTCCGTTTACGGCTACCTGCATAGCGCACGCGTATCCACACGCAAGCGCCAGCAGAACATACAGCAAGGCTGATCCACCGCTTCCTGACCGTCCTTCTCTTACTCTTCTGTCACCAATCCCATTGACAAGCGCAGCTCCTGCGATGACGACCGCTGCTCCTGCTGCTCTGATGAATGACATAGATACTACAGGCGAACCAAACAATCCGAAATGATCTATGATAAGCCCGGTGATCGTCTGTCCGAAGCATATGGTCATAACATTTCTCGCACTGCCGAGTTTTGGAAGGCAGATGATATTCAGTATTATGATCGCTGTGCCGCAAGACCCGCCGAGCCAGATCCAGAAAGGCTGCCCAGCTATCGTTCTAAGCGGGATATACAGATCATGCTCAGTAGTCAGTATCAGTATCGTCAGCAGTATGATCGACAGAATGAAACTGAGAACAGCTGCTATGTATGGTGAACGGAAGATTTCCCTTATCCTTCCGTTGACGCTTGCCTGCAGTGGTGTAGCGACTCCGGCGATCACCCCCAGAAGATACATCAGTATCACTTCGCATCTCCTGTTCTGTGTATCCAGCTCTCATCAGACGGATCATCTCTGAAAGCTTTCAGTCTCTCTATGTCATCGGGACTGATATAGTCCTGCTCAGCCGCAACTTCGATAACAGTGTCAAAACTGGTCAGTGATGTCCAGGCGATCCCGGCTTCCGCCATCCTGTCGATACCTTTCTTCATTCCGTATGTCATGATAGATATTACGCCAAGAACGTCAGCGCCCGCATCTCTCAGCACTTTTACTGTCTCAATGCAGCTGCCTCCGGTCGAGATGAGGTCCTCAACGACCACTACCTTCTGTCCCGGCAGGAGCTTTCCTTCTATCTGATTGCCTCTGCCGTGATCTTTTGCCCCTGATCTGACATATCCCATCGGCAGTCCCATCAGATGTGCTGTGATAGCTGCGTGCGCTATGCCGGCAGTCGCTGTCCCCATCAGCACTTCCACATCAGGGAACATCTCTCTGATCACCTCTGCAAGCGAAGTCTCAACATCGGTCCTGACTTCCGGTGCTGTCAGAGTCAGCCTGTTGTCACAGTATATCGGGCTCTTGATACCGCTTGCCCATGTGAAAGGTTCTTCCGGTCTCAGGAAGACTGCCTTGATGCTGAGAAGGTCTCCTGCTATAAGTCTTGCTATTTCGTTTCTTCTGTCCATTGTGCTTTCCCCTTACTATATTAATGGCAAGCGCGTTACGCTCTTGCCATCAGTTACATCTTGAATAAACAGCTGCCCTTTGACGCTATCCGATAAATTCGCTGCGGCATCTCTGATAAGCATCTATTGGCTTGGATTCACCGGTAATCGATCTTCCGACCACGATGTAGTCTGCGCCCTGATCTCTGGCATCTGCAGGCGTCATGACTCTCTTCTGATCCCCTGCGCTGTCACCTGCAAGCCTAATGCCGGGTGTTACAGTCAGGAAGTCCATACCGCATGCCATATGGATATCCGCTGCCTCATGTGCGGAGCATACTACTCCGTCAAGTCCCGCAGCTCTGGCATTCAGCGCATACTGTCTGACAGCTTCTGCAAGTGGTACGTCGATCAGCAGCTCATTATGCATCGTCGCCTCATCTGTCGAAGTCAGCTGAGTGACCGCGATGAGTTTTGGCTTGTCGGCAAATCTTGCAGCCCCAAGCATAAGGCCTTCCTTAGCCGCCTTCATCATCTCTATACCGCCGCCGGCATGGACATTCACCATATCGACTCCGTACGCGCCAAGAACCTGCATAGTCTTCTTGACTGTATTAGGGATATCGTGGAGCTTGAGGTCGAGGAAGACTTTATGTCCTCTCTCTTTGAGTGTCCTGACGATCTGCGGTCCCTCTGAATAGAAAAGCTCCATGCCTATCTTGACAAAAGGTCTGCTGACGCTGACAGTAATATCGTCACATCTTACGACCTCACTTCTTATCTTATTGAACTTATCGAGGAATCTGATCGTTTCCTCTGCGCTGGCAAAATCACATGCGATTATTACATCTTTTCCCATATCAGCCCTCCGGTCTGCTTCGCCCAGTGCATCTAATCAGTCAGGCTTCTCTCCGGGCAAGTCCCGGAACTATGCCTATACATAATAATTATACAATAAAAGTGCCCTGCAGGGCACTCATATTTGTGCTTTTATCCGGAGTCAGTGCGATGCTCCGATGATATCGCTGAGTCTCGAAATCCCGTACTTTTCCATCACCCGCGGCAGATCATTCACAATATCTCTGGACGCAAATGGGTCCGTCAGATTAGCGGCTCCGACTTCAACCGCGGCCGCGCCCGCCATCATCATCTCAAGCACATCTTCAGCAGATGATATTCCTCCCATACCTACGACCGGAATGCTGACAGCCTTGGATACCTGATAGACCATGCGCAGGGCAACCGGGAAAACGGCAGGTCCCGAATATCCGCCTGTTGTGTTGGCCAGTACAGGCTTCCTGCTGCTGAGGCTGATCCTCATTCCCATCAGAGTATTGATCAGGCTGATCCCGTCTGCTCCTGCCGCCTCACAGGATCTTGCTATACCGGCGATGTCCGTGACATTCGGAGACAGCTTGATGATCAGCGGCTTGTCTGTTGTTTTACGGACAGCGCTGACCACATCGGCCGCCATACATGGATCCGTACCGAAGCTCATACCTCCTCCGTGCACGTTCGGGCAGCTTATGTTGATCTCAAGCCAGCCGACCTGCTCCTGAGCTGCCAGGAGCTCTGTCGTATATACATAATCTTCTACCGAAAAACCGCTGACGTTGGCCATGACCGGCTTGTGAAACACTTCTGCCAGTTTCGGAAGTTCTTCTGTGATCACCTTATCCACTCCCGGATTCTGGAGCCCCACTGCGTTGAGCATTCCCGAAGGACACTCAGCTATCCTCGGGGTCTCATTTCCGAATCTCGGGTCGCGCGTCGTACCTTTGAACGAGAATGTTCCCAGGCAGTTGATATCATACAGTTCCGCGAACTCGTATCCGTATCCGAAAGTACCGGACGCCGGGATAACCGGATTGTCCAGCGTGATCCCGCAGAGATCGACTTTTGTATCTACCATAGTATCTCCTCCGTTCTGAGCACCGGCCCGTCCTTGCAGATTCTCTTGTATCCGCCTGCAGTCCTGATGCTGCATCCCATACACGCGCCGAATCCGCAGCCCATACGTTCCTCAAAGCTCATCTGGCCGCTTATCCCCGCTCTCTTATATACCTCTGCATATACTGCTTTCAGCATAGGTTCGGGACCGCATGTATAAAAGTGCGTAAACCGTCTGAACTCTGAATCTGACTCTTGCTCACGCCCTGCTTCTGCAAGACACGGCGATCCGCATTCGCACACGAGTTCTCTGAACGCGTCAGTGACGAAACCTTTTATGCCCTCACTTCCGTCAGCAGTAGCAACTGTGACTCTGCATCCCAGTTTCCCGAATTCATCAACATAATACATCTCATCCGCTGAATTGAATCCGAGTATCACGCTCACATCCTCGCATTCTGCGTTTTCCATAAGTCTTCTGGCAGCAAGATAGAGAGGAGGGATCCCGACCCCGCCGCCTATCAGCAGAGGATGTTTTCCGGCGTCAGCGAGATCATATCCATTGCCAAGGCCCGTCAGCACGTCAAGCTTCCTGCCCGGCTCATAGCGGGTCATCTCTTCCGTACCATGTCCCAGAACTTTATAGATAATAGTCACTACTCCGTCGTCACATCCTTCAGCCGAAGGGTACTCTACGTCATTGACGCTGATCGGACGTCTGAGGAAAAAACCGTCAAGCCTGATGTTGATGAACTGACCCGGCGCAGAGACCGCGCAGGTATCACCTGCCAGCTTCATACGGTAAGTCGTTGGCGTCAGCGCTTTATTCTCCTGAATCTTCAATACTACCTGTTTCATATTGTGTCACCTGCTGTTACAGAAAGTACGGCCATTTTGTCACATTATGCGTCGATTGTAGAAATAGTCTGTGTTGTCTCCTCAAGGACATCGAGAAGCACGCGTACGGTATCGAGTGAGGTGAACAGCGTAGCGTTATTCTCACTCGCGCACTGTCTGATCAGAGCTCCGTCGTTCGCCTGTATGTGATCACCGACTTTTCTCGTATTGATGATATAAGCGATATGACCGTTCCTGATCGCTTCGAGGATCTCATCAGATCCCTCACTGATCTTTTTCATCTCTCTGGTACGAATGCCGTTTTCTTTGAGGAATCTGGCAGTACCCGGAGTTCCCTCGATATTGAATCCGAGATTGTAGAATCTCCGGATCAGAGGGAGTGCCTCAGCCTTGTCATCACCCGCAAGGGTCGCGAAAACAGTTCCGTAGTTGCGGAGCTTAGTCCCTGAAGCGGTCAGAGCTTTATACAGAGCTCTGTTGAGCTTATTGTCATAGCCTATCGCCTCTCCGGTTGACTTCATCTCAGGCGAGAGATATGTATCGAGGCCCTTGATCTTGTTGAAACTGAATACAGGCACTTTGACATAGTATCTCTTCTTCTCCTCAGGATAGAGATCGAAGATCCCCTGCTCCTTGAGAGTCTTTCCGAGGATGACTTCCGTAGCCATATCCGCCAGGCTGTAGCCGGTCGCTTTGGACAGGAAAGGCACAGTCCTTGAAGATCTCGGATTGACCTCGATGATATAGACATCGTCATTGTCATCGACGATAAACTGGATATTGTAAAGTCCTATGATCCCTATACCTGTCCCGAGAGCTTTGGCGTACTGAAGGATCTTTCCTTTGACTTTGTTGCTTATCGAGAATGTCGGATATACAGAGATCGAGTCTCCGGAGTGGATTCCGGTCCTTTCGACCAGTTCCATGATGCCGGGAACGAAAACATCTCTGCCGTCGCATACCGCGTCGACCTCGACTTCCTTCCCGAGGATGTATTTATCTACCAGGACCGGTTTGTCCTCATCGATCTCAACTGCAGTCTTGAGGTATTGTCTCAGCTGCTTCTCATCCCCTACGATCTGCATCGCCCGGCCGCCGAGTACGAACGAAGGTCTGACCAGTACAGGATATCCGATCTCCGCAGCTGCCTTAACACCGTCTTCGATCTTAGTCACGGCGCGCCCCGGAGGCTGAGGAATACAGAGTTTCTCGAGCACCTTCTCAAAACGGTCTCTGTTCTCTGCCCTGTCGATCGCTTCGCAGTCAGTACCTACCAGTTTCACGCCTCTGTCCCTGAGAGGTTCTGCCAGGTTGATGGCAGTCTGCCCGCCGAGAGTCGCAATAACGCCTTCCGGCTTCTCAAAATCTATGATCGCCATTACGTCCTCAACTGTCAGCGGCTCAAAATAGAGCTTGTCTGCCGTCGTGTAATCCGTTGAAACAGTCTCAGGATTGTTATTGATGATGATCGCCTCGTAACCGGCACGCTTGATCGTCTGGACAGCGTGAACGGTCGAATAGTCAAATTCAACGCCCTGCCCGATCCTGATCGGCCCCGCGCCGAGTACGATGATCTTCTTTTTGTCTGTGAGTCTCGACTCATTCGTACCTGTATAGGATGAATACAGATACGCGATATACTTGCCTGTATGAAGAGTATCTACCATTCTGAATACAGGTGTTATACCGTTCTTCTTCCTCTTGCTGTAGATCTCTTCTTCGCTGAGGTTCCAGAGCCTCGCGATCTCCTTGTCTGAAAAGCCGATGACCTTTGCTGCACGCAGAGTCTTCACGTCATTGACTCTCTCTTTGAGAGTCTTCTCCATGCTGACGATATCCCTGAAAGCCTCGAGGAAGATCTCCGTGATCATGGTTGCTTTGTGGATCTCTTCCACACTTATTCCGCGGCGAAGCATCTCTGCGATCGCGTACATATTATCGTCTCTGAATTCAGAAACATATTCCATGAGATGATTCCTGCTCATGCCGTCGAACTTGTCCAGATGGAGGTGGCACACGCCTGTCTCAAGCGAACGTATTGATTTGAGAAAACTCTCGGAAAGCGTCGCGCCGATTCCCATGACTTCTCCTGTCGCCTTCATCTGCGTTCCGAGCATATTCGACGCGTCAGCAAACTTGTCAAACGGGAATCTCGGGAATTTAGCCACGATGTAGTCCAGACTCGGTTCAGTGCTTCCTTTTCCCCCTGCAACTTCGATCTCATCGAGTGTCATACCTACAGCGATCTTCGCGGTAACTCGGGCGATCGGATAGCCGGAGGCCTTGGAAGCGAGGGCTGATGATCTTGATACGCGAGGGTTGACCTCGATCAGGTAATACTCGCTTGTCTCCGGATGCAGCGCGAACTGCACATTGCAGCCGCCTTCTATTTTCAGTTCTCTTATGATCCTGATTGCGGAATCGTTCAGCATCTTAAGGTCGTGATCGCTCAACGAGAGGATCGGTGCGACAACGATGGAATCTCCGGTGTGTACACCGACAGGATCTACGTTTTCCATGCCGCAGATCGTGATCGCCTTGTCTGTGCCGTCACGCATGACCTCAAATTCTATCTCTTTATAGCCCTTGACGGACTTCTCAATCAGCACCTGATGTACAGGAGACAGGTTGAAAGCATTGATCGCGATGTCTTCAAGTTCTTTCTCGTCATTGGCAAAACCTCCGCCGGTACCGCCGAGTGTGAAAGCAGGTCTGAGAACTACCGGATATCCGATATCCTCTGCCGCTTTTTTGGCTTCCTCGATACTGTAAGTGATCTCGCTCGGTATTACAGGTTCTCCTATGGACTGGCACATCTCCTTGAAGAGTTCTCTGTCTTCGGCTCTTTCGATTGAATCACTCGGAGTACCGAGCAGTTCGACACGGCACTCCTTCAGGACCCCTTTCCTCTCGAGCTGCATCGCCAGATTAAGACCTGTCTGCCCGCCGATTCCCGGAACGATCGCGTCAGGTCTCTCGTATCTGAGGATCTTAGCAATGTATTCAAGAGTCAGCGGCTCCATATATACCTTGTCAGCAATTGACGTATCCGTCATTATCGTAGCAGGATTCGAGTTGCACAGAATCACCTCGTATCCTTCCTCTTTCAGAGCAAGGCAGGCCTGTGTTCCTGCGTAGTCAAACTCAGCAGCCTGTCCGATCACGATAGGACCTGAACCAATTATCAATACCTTCTTAATGTCTGTTCTTCTAGCCATTTCTGTCCCTTCTTCTGTCAGTTGTTTATTTAAAATGTATATACCGGTTTCCCGTCACACACTGTCAGCACATTGATACCGCTGACTCTCCAGCCATCAAAAGGCGTAGCTTTGCCTTTTGACAGGAAATCTATCTCCGGGGTAATAGTCCATTCAGCCGCCATATTCCAGACTGAATAGTCATTGCCGAGCGGAATACCGAATCTCTTCCTCGGATTGTAGACCAGCAGCTGTTCCAGCTTATCCATCGATATGATGCCCGGCATTACCATATAAGTATAAAGCAGCGGAAAAGCTGTCTCTATCCCTACAATGCCAAAAGCAGATTTCTCAAGGCCGCGGGATTTCTCTTCTGCCGAGTGCGGCGCGTGGTCTGTCGCGATGCAGTCGATCGTTCCGTCGATGATTCCCTCAATCAGCGCCTCTCTGTCAGCCGCGCTTCTGATCGGCGGATTCATCTTCCACTTACCGTCTTCTTCGAGCATGCTGTCGTCTAAGAGCAAATAGTGAGGCGCTGTCTCACATGTGACATCTACGCCTTCTGCTTTTGCCTTGCGTATGATGTCTACACTCTCTTTGGTCGAGATATGACAGACGTGATAAGCGCATCCTGTCTCAGCTGCGAGTTTCAGATCTCTCTCGATCTGTTTCCATTCCGACTCCGAACAGATGCCTCTATGACCGTTGTCTGCAGCGTACTTCCCGTCGTGGATGTATCCGCCGTGAAGCAGGCTATTGACCTCGCAGTGCGCGGTAATGATCTTGCCGAGGGATTTTGCCTTGATCATGGCAGCTCTCATCATTTCCTCTGACTGCACTCCATGCCCGTCATCTGAGAAAGCGATACAATTGCCTGCCATTCCTTCAAGATCTGCAAGAGCCTCGCCCTTCTGACCCACAGTGATAGCCGCGTATGGGTAGACATGTATGCAGGCATCCCGGTCAATTATGCTCTGCTGCATAGCAAGATGCTCCGGGGTATCAGATACAGGATCGAGATTAGGCATGGTGCACACAGCAGTATAACCGCCATGAGCAGCAGCCTTCGCGCCTGTCGCTATTGTCTCTTTATAAGAAAAACCCGGTTCTCTGAAGTGAACATGCACGTCACAAAAACCGGGAAGAATAGTATACTGAGAAGACAGATCGACACCTGCATCCCTGAGCATCCTGATATCTATTGTAGGGCTGAACTCGATCTTGTCTGAAGATATTCTGTCCATCAGCCGCCTCCTTCTTTTTAAATCGCTATATGGTAACAATAATCACTTCTCCATGTCAAGAAGACTTGGATTTCTAAAAAAAGATCATCGCGCTTATTCATCACGGGCTGCCGTATATCCGAACGATATCAGGTTCTGCCGCATTTTCTTTCGTGGACCGCAGTTCTCCTGTACCTCTATAATACCTTGATCAGCAGCAGCTTTCCGTCTGTTACAGATATGTTTGCCGTCTGCCCCGGCAGGACCTCATTACTGGTCGCATACTGATAGTCAGGCGTGATCTGTCCGTCTTCAAGAGGGAATTTCGCGTTTCTGATCGTAACACCTCCCGCCGTACCTTCAATCGCTACAAGCGAGAAATACGGGTAATTGCAGCTTACCTCTGCTGTTCCTCTTTGTCCCGAGTCTCCGTGTCCGGTAATGAGTTCCATCTCGGAATAGTCATCGATGATCATCCCGTGACAGTTATTATTATCAAGGAAGGACAGCAGATATAAGTTGACTAAAGTGTGATCCATCCTGTCGCCTGTGACTCCGATCAGCAGGAAGTTCTGGAATCCGCGCCGGATGCCCTCCCTGGCTGCGTACACAGTATCTGTGTCATCCTTTTCGACAGGAAGTGTGATCGTCTCAGTCTCCATGTGCGGGTCACTGTACGAATCAAAATCGCCCACAATAAGTGAAGGTTCCACGCCCAGACCGTTCATATGCCTGAGTCCGCAGTCACAATAGATCACATAATCGTCTTCTCTCAAGTAAGAGCGGATACGGTCATATTCGCCAATATCCGCTCCTCCGATTATCACACATCTGTTTCTGTCATCGGGTGACATCATTTGCCTCACAATCAATTCTGTCTGTATCTCCGGTATCAGCTGATTCCGAGGATATCCCTCGCGACAAACACACCGCTTGCGGACGCATGTGAAAGTGAATGAGTTACTCCGCTTCCGTCGCCGATCATGTAGAGACCGCTGTGTTTTGTCTCGAGTCTCTCATTGACACTGACTTCCATGTTGTAGAATTTGACCTCCACTCCATAGAGAAGCGTGTCATCATTCGCAGTTCCCGGAGCGATCTTGTCAAGAGCGTATATCATCTCGATGATACCGTCGAGTATACGTTTCGGAAGGACAAGACTCAGATCGCCCGGTTCCGCTTTCAGTGTCGGTATGGTAAAACTGTCTGCGAGCCTGTTATGGTTGGTCCTGCGTCCGCGGATCAGATCGCCGAATCGCTGTACGATAACTCCCCCGCCGAGCATATTTGACAGTCTTGCGATACTCTCGCCGTAGCCGTTACTGTCCTTGAAAGGAAATGAGAAATGTTTGGAAACGAGCAGCGCAAAATTGGTGTTGCCTGTCTGTTTTGCCGGATCTTCGTAGCTGTGTCCGTTGACCGTAATAATACCGTTGGTATTCTCTGTTACGACGCTTCCCTTCGGATTCATGCAGAAGGTGCGTACCTTGTCTTCGAATTTCTCTGTCCTGTATACGATCTTGCTCTCATAGAGTTCATCTGTAAGGTGCGCGAAAAGTGCCGCAGGCAGCTCTACCCTTACGCCGAGATCGACTCTGTTGGACTGTGTCGGGATATCGAGTTCTTTGCAGATCTGCTCCATCCATTTGCTGCCGCTGCGTCCGACAGAAACTATGCATTTAGATGCTGTATATTCACCTTCATCGGTAATGACTTTGTAACCACCATCAACTATCTCTATGTGCTTGACAGGAGTACAGAATCTGAATTCTGCTTTTTCCTTAAGCTCGGTGTAGAGATTCTCAAGAACTACATAATTGATATCTGTTCCCAGGTGTCTTACCGAAGCGTCAAGAAGCTGAAGCTTGTTCTGCATGCATATCGTTTTGAGTTTGGTATTCGCAGTGGTATACAGTCTGGTGCCTTCACCTCCGTGAGAAACATTGATGCTGTCTACATAGTGCATAAGACGGATAGCTTCCTCTTTACCTATATACTCATGAAGTGTTCCGCCGAAGTCGTTCGTTATGTTGTATTTTCCGTCTGAAAATGCTCCGGCTCCGCCGAATCCACTCATGATAGAGCATCTCTCGCAGTTGATACAGCTCTTGACTCTGACGCCGTCTATCGGGCATTTTCTCTTACTGAGTTCATTGCCTGCCTCAAAAACCGCGATCTTCAGGTCACTGTTTTCCTTGCTCAGTTCATACGCTGCAAAGATCCCGCCCGGACCTGCACCGATAATTATTACATCATAATCCATGTTTATCTCCCCCCGGTATTAGCTGTAACGGGCGTCTATTTCTTCTCTTCATATACCGCGTCGCAGTATACGCAGCGGTATTTCTTTTTCTCCGGATCAGCCAGCCAGAACTGATGCACGATCTCCTGTTCTACTGATGTAATGCATCTCGGATTGCGGCATTCCAGCACTCCCGTCAGTTTTTCCGGAAGTTTGAGATGGACTTTTCTGACCAGCTGACGGTCTCTGATCATATTGACGGTGATCTTAGTATCAAAATATCCGAGAATATCAAGATCTATATCAATATCTCCGTCGACCTTAATGATGTCTTTCTTGCCGTATTTCCCGCTGTCAACTCTCTGTATGATCGCAACCGTACAGTCTACTTTGTCCAGCCCGAGCAGATTATATATCTCCCATCCTTTGCCTGCCTGAATGTGATCCAGTACTATACCGGTCCTAACTCCGTCAATGTTCATATGCTCTCCCTTCGTCTCCCTGTTCTTAATGTGAATGAGTGATTATTCCGGCAAAGCTATTTGATGCCAAGCAGGAACAGTATGAGTGCCATACGTATGTACTTGCCCATAAGAGCCTGATAGAAATAAGCTGCCCTCGGGTCATCGTCCACATCAACTGAGATCTCATTAACTCTCGGGAGCGGATGCATGACGATCATATCTTCTTTTGCTGCGTCAAGCATTTTGCGGCGAAGGATAAAGCTGTCCTTCAGTCTGATGTAGTCTTCTTCGTTGAAGAATCTTTCTCTCTGGACTCTTGTCATATACAGTACATCGAGTTCAGGGATCGCATCCTCAAGTCTGCGCATTACTGTCCACTCAACTCCTGCCGCGTCAAGCATCTCTTTGACGTAACTCGGCAGATCGAGTTCCTCAGGAGATATCATAACAAAACGAATGCCGTCGTATCTTATCATAGCCTCGATAAGAGAATGTACCGTACGTCCGAATTTGAGGTCTCCGCACAGACCGATTGTCAGCCCGCTCAGCCTGCCTTTTTTGCGGTGAATCGTCTGAAGGTCTGTCAGTGTCTGTGTAGGATGGAAATGTCCTCCGTCACCGCCGTTGATAATCGGTACGGTCGCACGTCTGGCAGCTACAAAAGGCGCGCCTTCCTTAGGATGTCTCATAGCTATGATATCCGCATATCCGCTGACCATTGTGATCGTATCCGATACGCTCTCACCCTTTGCTGCAGAGCTCGAAGTCGCCTGATCGAATCCCAGTACATTGCCGCCCAGTTCCATCATTGCGGCAGTGAAGCTGAGCCTTGTTCTGGTACTCGGCTCAAAGAAAAGTGTAGCCAGCTTCTTGTGTCTGCAGATCTCCTGATACGCCTCTGGATTCGCTATAATATCATCCGCGACCTCGATAAGGTGATCTATCTCCTCCACGGAAAGGTCGGTGATGCTGATAAGATGACGCAGTTCGCTCATATCTTCTCCCCCTCTGATTGATTATGTGAATGTGATTACTGTTTACGGAAAACAACCTCTGTATCGTCCATCTCTTCGATGATAGCAAGGGACTCGATCCTGTATCCTTTCTCCCTGAGGCGGTCACCGCCCATCTGGAATCCCTTTTCTATAGCAGCAACGCAGCCGACTACAGTCGCTCCTGCCATTTCGACGATCTCAATCAGCCCTGTAAGCGCACTCCCGTGGGCAAGAAAATCATCGACTATCAGAATCTTATCGTCAGCAGAAATAAACTCTTTGTTGACTATAACATTGTTCTTGTTACCATGTGTAAAAGACTGTACGACTGTTGTATATACATCGCCCGAAATATTCGAGCTCTTGTTCTTCTTGGCATATACTACCGGAACATCCATAGCGAACCCCGCAGAGACTGCGATCGGAATGCCGGATGCCTCAATAGTGAGTATTTTAGTGATCTCTTCGCCCTTATACAGATCAGCGATCTCTTGCCCGATCTCTTTCATAAAAGCAGTATCGATCTGCTGATTGAGAAAGCTGCCGACCTTGAGTACTCCGCCGGACAGGATCTCTCCTTCAGCAAGGATTTTTTCTTCCATCTTCTTCATTTGTAGACCCTTTCTGTTTCAGAAAACACTCTCAGAGAGAGAATACCACAAACTCAGCCCTCTTGACTTCTTTTTTATGCACTTCTTTTCATAATCTTCACAGTTTTTTTCAGATAGCGATTATGCCGGCAGAATGGCTCACTTTTTTGCCCAAAACAACATTCCGGAAGAAAAAGCCCCCCATCCGCAAGGAATGAGGGGTGTATAGAACGTAGAGGTTTTCCGATGATGATCGGAAATGGAACCCGCCGTCTCAGAGGCGGGAAACATCCGGCGTCTGTTATTTTATATCGTTGTCTGTTTTTCCTGCGCGGAACTGCATAACGTCGCCGGTCTTCTCCTGCTCAGGATAGAGCGGAATAGCAGCAGCATACAGAGCTGCGCAAGTTACGAGATCCTGCTTCCAAGTGATCTCGTTAGGTGCGTGAGCCTGGCTCTCAGCTCCAGGTCCGAATCCAACGCAAGGGATTCCGTAACGGCCCTGAATGGATACTCCGTTGGTCGAGAATGTCCACTTATCGCAGAGAGGACGTCCTTCTCTCTTATCCATTGCGCTTGGTGATCCGATCCTCTTCTCTCCGAAAAGTGCCTTGTGGGCTTCTGTAAGAGCCTTTACATGAGCAGCGCTTTCCTTGTTGATCCATGTCGGGAAGTAGCACTCTGTCTCATATACTTCTCCGGTCCAGGACGGACGGTCGTACATGTACATCGAAACCTTGACATCGTCACCGTACTTCTGGCATGCAGGAAGCTGTCTGATCTCCTCAAGGCAGCTGTCCCATGTCTCGCCTGCTGTCATACGTCTGTCTATAGAGATAGCGCAGGAATCAGCAACAGCGCAGCGGCTTGGCGATGTGTAGAAGATCTGGGATACAGCACAGGTTCCCTTGCCGAGGAATCTCGCGTCTTCATAGTGATCAGGGTTGAACTTAGGATCGAGCATCTTGACAAGTCCGTTGATGGATGTACTGTCATCGCATCCATTGTTGTTGAGCTGTCTGACCTCATCGATAATATCTGCCATCTTGTAGACTGCGTTGTCTCCTCTTTCAGGAGCGGATCCATGGCAGGATACTCCCTTGACATCGACTCTGATCTCCATTCTTCCTCTGTGTCCGCGGTATACTCCGCCGTCGGTAGGCTCAGTCGAGATGACGAAGTCGATCTTTGATGCCGCATCTTCAGGACCGTTGAAGTACTTGTTTACGATGTACTGCCAGCACATTCCGTCGCAGTCTTCTTCCTGTACAGATCCGACTACCATGATTTTGTATCCTTCAGGAATAAGGCCCAGATCTTTCATGATCTTGGTTCCATATACAGCGCTGGCCATACCGCCTTCCTGGTCTGATCCGCCGCGGCCGTAGATGATATCGTCTGTCTCATACCCTTCATAAGGATCGTGTGTCCAGTTGTTTATATTTCCGATACCTACTGTATCGATATGGGAATCGATGGCAATGATCTTATCTCCATCGCCCATCCAGCCGATGACATTACCAAGCCCATCGACTTCAACCTTGTCGTAGCCCAGCTTCTCCATCTCTGCCTTGATGCATGCTACTACTTCGCCTTCTTCGCAGCTTTCACTCGGATGAGAGATCATATCTCTGAGAAATCTGCTCATTTCAGGTCCGTAATTCTCAGCAGCTTTCTTGATTGCTGCATAATCCAGTGCCATATCGTCTTCCTCCTTGAAAACAATCTGAATCGTCAGAGCATTCCGAATGAAACGGATCACCCGACTCATGAATGATATAAAAAATTTTGTTGTGGAATAATTAATTTATTGCTAAAATTGTTAAAAATACACAATATCACCTTCAGCAGATCAGATTGCTGATCCATATGAAAGCGAGGTTGCCGCATGAAAGAACGTGATCTGGAATTTGCCTGCCGCCTGGCAAAAGGTCTGGCCGGTCAGTTCGGCAGAAACTGTGAAGTCGTGATCCATGACCTCAAGGGTGAGGATCCGAATCATTCCATAGTGGCCATCGAAAATGGTCATGTCACAGGCCGCACCGTCGGTGACGGGCCTTCGCATATTGTGCTCGAAGCTCTCAAGGATCCTTCAGGAGAAACTGAAGACCGTATCTCATATCTTACAAGGACACCTGACGGAAGAGTCCTCAAGTCGTCCACTATATTCATCCATGACGATGACGGAAGTGTGATCGGCCTCCTTGGAATCAACTATGACATCAGCATGTTCATTGCTGTTGACCAGTCCATCCGTGCTTTTACAGAGCAGGAACAGTCGGCGCCTGAACCTGCGGCCATATCGCGCAATGTAGCAGATCTTCTTGATGAGCTTCTCGAACAGAGTGTGCAGATCGTCGGAAAACCGACAGCTATGATGAACAAGGAAGATAAGATACGCGCTATCAGATTCCTTAATGACAGCGGTGCTTTCCTCATCACCAAGTCAGGGCCTAAGGTCTGCAAATACTTTGGAATTTCTACCTATACACTCTACAGTTACCTGGATGAGATCAAATCATCCCAGTCCGGTTCATGAAAATCAGACAGCACGCATGCCCGTTAAGGGCATGCGTTTTTTGATTATGCGTGGATCCTCGTTCCTGTCTCGCCGTTGATACCGTCTTTTGCTTTTTCCAGAAGAGTGATCAGTGCAGTCCTTCCAGGTTTTGACTCAGCGAATTTAACTGCGGCCTCGACCTTAGGAAGCATCGATCCCGGAGCGAACTGACCTTCTTCTATGTATTTTCTTGCTTCAGCGGTAGTGATATCACCTAACTTCTGCTCATCAGGCTTGCCGTAATTGATCGCCGCATTCTCAACAGCCGTGAGAATGATCAGAAAGTCTGCATCAAGCTCCTCTGCGAGCAGTTCTGAAGCACGGTCCTTATCTATGACGGCAGGAGCGCCCTTGAGATGATGATTCTCTGCTTTGAAAACAGGGATTCCTCCTCCGCCGGTACATATAACGACATATCCGGCATCGGCAAGGCTTCTGATCGTATCGATCTCGATGATCGATTTCGGTTCAGGGCTTGCCACGACTCTTCTGTAACCTCTTCCTGAGTCCTCAATAAACACGTGCCTTTTTTCCATCGCCTTCCTGTCCGCTTCTTCCTTGGTCAGGAACGGACCGATCGGCTTTGTAGGATGTCTGAACGCAGGATCCTGAGGGTCGACTTCGACCTGGGTAAGGACGCATGATACATCTCCTTTGAGGCCTCTGTCCAGAAGTTCTTCTCTCAGCTTATTCGTGATATCGTACCCGATATAGCCCTGGCTCATTGCCGTACATACGGAAAGAGGGAAATGAGGGTGCTTTTCAGGATTCTCTCTTGAAAGGAGTGTCATAGCATCCTGGATGACCCCGACCTGAGGACCATTTCCGTGTGTAACGATTACTTCATAGCCTTCCTCAATAAGATCCGCGATCGGCTTAACGGCATCTGTGACGGATGTCATCTGCTCGATCAGATTGCTGCCGAGCGCGTTGCCACCCAGTGCCACTACTACTTTTTTCTTGTTCTCTTCCATTTCTGTATCCCTTTTCCTGATTATAGATTCTTCGGTTAATAAGTTTCACAGGGATGGCATATACTTATTTCTTGAAAGAGAGTCTTGGTGAATCAGCCTCATCCAGTGCTTTAAGCGCGCTTACAGGATCCTTGACTTTTGCAAGGAAGATCATTGCAGCGATCACATATGGTTTGTTGGATGCCTCTTTGTACAGGGAGTCACGGGCTCTGTCGAATACCTCCGCAGTAACTTCTCCGTGCTCACAGGAGATACCCTGGATGTCAGCCGGCAGTGGATGCATGTAAAGTGTATCGAGACCGTTCTTGGTCAGCTTCATCATCTCATCATCTACGAGCCAGTCCTGATGCTGCGCATTCTGAGCAAGCAGCTCTTTTTCGAGCTTGTCGATGCCATCGAAATCGCCCTTGCCGTAGAGGTCAGTTCTGACTTCCATAGCAGCGAATGGTGCCCAGCTCTTAGGATATACAACGTCTGCATCCTTGAATGCTTCCTTCATGTCGTTAGTAACTGTGAACTTACCACCGGATTCAGCAGCATTCTTCTTAGCTACCTCAACTACATCACCCATTACCTCATATCCTTCAGGATGAGCAAGGACAACGTCCATTCCGAAACGTGTAAGAAGACCGATAATACCCTGCGGTACTGAGAGAGGCTTGCCGTAGGCCGGTACCTCCACATTCATGATATGCTCAATGCTTTCACAATAGCCCATGCCGTGCATAAACGAGCAGATCCCGCAGGTGCGCT
>JAFRLN010000103.1 GCA_017431175.1 Mogibacterium sp. | reverse complement strand
TTTCTCAATGAGGAAGTTCAGGTACATCTGAATGATCTCGTTTGCGCTCTGGAAGACCTTCTTCAGCGGCTCAGCCTTTTCTCCGAGAGCATTCATGCAGATACCAATGACTACTGCGGTGAATACTACTGCGAGAATGCTGTTGTTGGTGCTGAATGCAGATGTGATATTGTTCGGAACTGCATTTACAATAACTGCCAGCGGATTGAACGCATCAATCGTTGCTGCCTCTCCGAGTCCCTCACCCGCGATCGTTACATTGAACAGACCGAGTGACTTGATCAGATATGCAACTGTACATGCGATTGCCGCGCCGCAGCAGTAGAATCCGAAGAATCCTGCGAGAGACTTGCCTGCGATACGTCCGAGTTTAGTGGAGTTTGAAATACTGCAGAGCGCCAGACTCAGTGATACAAGCACCAGAGGAACTACCGCAGCCTGCAGACCTTTCATGAAGATCTGACCGATGATATAGAACAGTCCGATAGCACCTACGCCTTCCGGAACTGTAATGTCCTGGAACAGCAGTTTATTGATCGTGATCCATGCAGCTTCATTGCCGCCTTTTACAAGGCTCTGATGGAGCAGCATGAAGATAATACCTACGACGAGACCGCCTACCAGAGCGATCAGCATCTTTTTGGAAATACTCATTCCACCTTTCTTCTGGTTCATTACCTTTCTCCTTTTCTTGATTTAAGGTGATAATTGATATTGTATATAAACGCGTTTGTATCTTTTTTTAGCGGAAAGTACGGATCTCTATTCCTTCTTTCTCAAATTCCTCACGTATGCGCTTTACGAAAGCGATAGCTTTCGGCCCATCGCCGTGTACACAGAGTGTGTCCCCTTTGATATCCAGCTCCTTGCCGGAATATGATGTAACTTTGCCTTCCTTTACCATTCTGATGCAGCGCCTGATCGACTCTTCTTCATCGGTGATCATTGCACCCGGCAGTTTCCTTGATCTGAGCGAAAGGTCATCTTCATATGCACGGTCTGCGAAAATCTCACAGGCTGTCCTGAGTCCCAGCTTTTCTGCTTCCTCGCCAAGTACCGCGCCGGCGCAGTAATAGATGATTATCTCAGGATCTATCTCGTAAACTGCTTCGCATATCGCTCTGGCAAGTTCACGGTCATCCTGACACATATTTCCCATCGCTCCATGTGGAGCAAGGTGATGTATCTTGACGCCATATGTCTTTGTAAATGCAGAAAGTGCTCCTACCTGGTATTTGACGTAATTCTTTGCCTCTTCGAAAGAAACGTTCATCTTTCTGCGGCCGAATCCCATAAGATCCGGAAAACTCGGATGCGCTCCCACAGCGACTCCTCTTTCTGCCGCTGTGCGGACTACTTTGTCCATTATCATCGGGTCTCCGGCGTGCCATCCGCATGCTACCTGTGCAGCCGTAATATATTTCAGGATCTCATTATCATCGCCCATTGTGTAAGCGCCGAAGCCTTCACCGATGTCACTGTTCAAATCTACTGAATACATTGTCTCCCCCTTTTCATACTCTCCAACGCTCTTCTATCTCTTTTCTCGATCTGCACTCTCTCAGGTATAGCTCCTGAGCCAGTTCTATACTTACTTCTATAAAGTTCACCCTCAGTCCCGGCCTGGCCTGTGCCAGCAGCGGCAGGTCAACTGATATTACTGTGCCGATTTTCGGATATCCTCCTACAGTCTGACGGTCAGCCATCATGATGATCGGCTGTCCGTTAGGCGGAACCTGGATGGATCCAAAGGCTATTCCGTCACTGATAATGTTTCCGTCACCAATATGTTGTACCGGTATTTCGCGGTTCAATCTGATACCCTGACGGTCGCACTCGTTTGCTATAGCTGCTCCGAACCAGAAAAACTTTCTGAACTCTTTTCTTGAGAATCCGTCGTCCTGAGGACCTGCGACCACACGTACGGTGATGGTTTCTGCCGGATACGCCGGCTGAGGCAGCACTCTTTTTTCCTGAAGCGGTATTTCACTTACCGTTGCTGTGAAGGCGATCTCATCTCCTTTTTGCAGCTTTCTTCCGTCTATTCCCCCGAGGTGCTTGCCTGTCAGAGTCGACTTGGATCCCATCACGAGAGGGATCTCCATACCGCCTGCTACTGAGAGATATGTACGGCATCCCGCTTCTGCGAAACCCAGAGCCAATTCGTCACCAGCGTGAACGCTTACCGCCTGATACATAGGCACTGGCTCCCCGTTTATCTGAGGTTTCATATCCGCGCCTGTCAGTGCGATAACTGCATCGGTATCGAATTTATATCTTCCTCCGGCAAATGTCATTTCCAGTTCTTCTGTACCGGCCATATTGCCCGTCAGCAGATTGGCAAGAGCAAACGCTCTTTCATCCATAGGTCCGGAAGGAGTTACTCCATACTGCTGATATCCGATCCTGCCGCCATCCTGAACTGTAGTAAGGATTCCCGGGTCAATTACTTGTATTCCCATCGTGTCCTCCTTTATTCAATGATCCTTGGCTTCCATTTTCCTGCTTCGACCTGCTTGCGTATCTTCCGGAATTCCTCCGGTGATACCGGCCGGTATCTTGTCCATTCACCTGCGTGTACAAGGAACGGATCTTTGCGGGAATAATCACATATCTCACACGGTGTCTGTCCGATTATGTTCCAGCCGCAAGGCTGGTCGAACGGGATCAGATCTGAAAGATTCTGCTGAACGACCACTGATCTGGCAGGTATCATGACTCTCGCAGTCTCTCTCCGTTTAAAGCTGAATGGTTCTTCGAACCTTGCCGCATATGGATGTCCCGGCGCAAAGCCAAGCATATATACGTAGTAATCATGCTGTGAATGCTTGCGGATGATCTCTTCCGGCGTGGTATGCTCCAGTTCAGCACAGTACTCGAGGTCAGGCCCGTACTCACCGCCGTAGCAAATAGGTACTTCTACTATTCTCTTTTTTCCCGCGGCGATATCCTGCATCGTCTGCGTTCTTTTCATGATTTCTTCTGACAGTTCTTTGAATCTTATGATTTCCGGTCTGTAATGAACCATCAGAC
>JAFRLN010000102.1 GCA_017431175.1 Mogibacterium sp. | reverse complement strand
CAATGCTGAATGGGAAAGGGCATACGACGCGATGGCAGAGCAGGCCGCCTTCGATTCCTGGAAATGCGGCAACAGGGGGGAGCCGATAAGACTGATACGCGCATACGAGCTCTTCAGGGGGATATCAGAGAAACATCCTGAAAAAGAAAGCTGCAGGATGGCTTTGGATTCCATCGAGGACTCCCTTGCACATCTCTATTTCGGCTGGGGAAAGACGGATCCGCGCTTCATGAAGCTCTCGCTTGCACTGTACCGGCGTTTGCTCGAGCGCGATCCTGAGAACGAAAGACTCAGGAAGAACGTTCAGGCTGCAGAGAAAAGAGTGGCAAGGCATGAGCTGGCCCGCTTCATGAAGGGAAACAGCAGCGAAAAGCGCCAGGCAGAAAACATCATTCAGGGCATCGTCGGACAGAGGGTCGACATGAGTGAGATCTGATATGGGTGTAAAGGTATTCAGAGATGACAACTGGAGAAGGATAAAAGGCGGAGATATCCTGCCAGGTACGATGGATGCTTACAGGGAGGCAATATGGGACTGCTGGATTTCAATTATATCTTCATAAGCTATGCACTTGCAGACGCCGATGAGGTATACGGGATCATCAGGCAGTTCCGGGACCGGGGATATCGTGTCTGGTATGACGATGGAACAGTTTCCGGTGATGAAAAGGCAGATACTGTCACACATGCACTGGAACATGCAGCTCTCTTTCTGGTATTTTTGTCTCCGCGATCGGAGGCGCTGGTAAAGATAAGGCGTGAGATCGATCATGCATTGAACGCAGGCAAACCGTTTCTTGCAGTTTACCTTGAGGAAACAGATCTTACGGGAGGGCTGCAGCTGAGGCTCGCCGCGCAGGAGGCTGTCTGGAAGTATCATCTGTCAGATGAAGAGTTTTATTATCAGTGTTCTGTTGCTTTTGAACGTATGGGACTTTCTGCGATGCCTCCGGCCCGGTATGAGGCAACCGTATTGCCAGAGCCTGCAGAAACTGTATCTGACTGCAAAGAGAACCCGGACAGTGATAAGCTGACATTGACGCATTACGACAAAGCGGACCGGGATCATATGCGGAAATTATTGCAGAAGTCTTCTGTGCTCATTGATCTGATTGCAGAAGACAGGGTCCGGTGGGGGTCGCCCGAGTCAGCCGAACTGATCGATAGGCTGGCAGGCGGGATCGGCAATGAAAACGAAAAGCAGAAAGATGAATATGAACTTCAGGAACTGAAAGATGACCGCTATTCGCTGATAAATCTGTACGCAGGAATAAAAAAGGAGCCGGCTTTTCTGCCTTTGTATTCGCAAACCGGCATGCTGCTGCGTAAATACGGTCTTTTTGATGAAGAGGTCATCCTGCTGGAAAACGCTGTCGCGGGCGGCGGCTTGAGTGAAAAGGATCTTGATGATGTGAAAGAAAGGATGGAAGCTGCCGTGCGGCGCAGGGAAGCTGACGATGCGGCCATGACCGGTGCGGAGCGGACAGCGGCAAACCTGCGCAGAGCACTGCTGAAAAGACCTCCCGATGTACCACAGGTAAAGGCCATGCTCGAGCGGTGCAGCGACGATGCTGTACTGTATGACATTGCGTGCAATACCGACATTGATCCGGATATGGTTCCAATACGGGAAAAAGCTGCGCGTCTGATCAGCAGCAGAGATTATCAGTATGCGCTCAGCTCGCATATATATGATCCCGTCAGGACTTCCATGATCCTTGATCTGTATGATTCTCTTGAAGGGGACGAGCTCTTTATCGCGAGGACGATCCTGACAGATCCAAATGACGTGAATAAGACCCATATGATGCTCTACTGCGAGGATGAAGAACTGCTCATGCTGGGCTGGAAATATGTGTACGGGGCAAGAGATCTCTGCACAGACCGTCTGCATGCCATAGGATCCGACTATCCGGAGAAATACGAAAACTCGGATCCTCAGGAGCGGTCCGAGTGGGAAGAGAACTGGTTCATATGTGCGGGTGAGACAGCTCTTGAAATCATTCCCGAAGATGAGGCTGTCCGTGACAGGCTTCACGGCACAGTCACTGTGGACAGCGAGCCCCTGCATTTCTATCTCAGTCTTATGCACACGAGAAAAGCCATCAGATGGTGGCATGCGAAGAAACTGAAGAATCCGGTGTACATTGCCTACACGGGAAGCTGGACATCGGATGATCAGGTCAAGGAAGTTCTGTCGGCCAGGATCGATAGTACTGAGCTGATCACGGAAATGATCTACGGGGATCTTTCCGGAGCCGACCTCGTCTTCGGATTCCGGAAGCCTGACGACCTGACTCTTCAGGACCGTTTCTGCGTCGAGATCATGAAGAACAATCCGGACCGCGCGATCCGTGAGCATGTGCGCAAAGAACTCCTGCGCGGCAATGTCGAGATCCCCGGCGTGGATCTTTCAGAACCGGATCCGCTGTACAATGGACACCACTGAGAAATGGAAACACGGGATAAACTTTACAAGAGCATATGGGAAGAGGACAGGAAAGCGTGCGACATCCCGCTTTCCCATATTTCTGATGAAATAAAAGAGACTCCGCTCCGGGAGGTCGATGAACTGTTTGGCGCGGCGGATGTTATCAGCATCCTGAATGCCGGCAGGCATCGCAGGGTACTTCTGGCTCTGTCTGCCGCAGGGACTTTGCTTACACTTTTCTTTCTTCTCTATGATGAAGCAGAGGCGCACGGCCTGATACTGGCCTGCGGCGTAATGGTGGTATGCCTGTTCTGCATACGCCGCTTTGCAGACAGACTGGACTGTCACAGAAAATATATCGAGTACAGAGTTCTGGCAGAATGTCTCCGCTGCCAGTTCTTTTTGTTCTTTGCCGGACTCGGTACGCGCGTCACAGATATACTACCGTGGACGATTCGGCAGGACGTGCCCTGGATACGGGATGTTTTATCAGCGCTTCCGGAGGCTGGCTCTACAGAAAAACATTCGATCCTGGATTGCTGGATCAGGGATCAGAAGGCTTACCATGCTTCGGCGCTTAAAAAGGCGGAGGTAAAAGACAGACGGGACCGGCGCATATCTACGGCGGTGCTAGTCCTGACTGTCATTGTATATTGTGCTGCGCTGATCTATGAACTGGCTGTATACCGGCATACCGCAGGAACAGGAAACGCGGATATGATCCGGGCTGCGCTCAAGATCGTGCTGGGCACGATGTCAGCTGCCACCCTGTTTACGGGGAACTATTACGGGAAAATGTCGGTCTCCAGCGCCGTCGACGAGCACAGGCGCATGATCGCGCTGTATGATGAGGCTGAGAAAGAAATACTGGAAAACGGAGAAAGCAGGGAGCTGCAGCTCATGCTCGCCGGAGAATTCCTGAGCGAAAACAGCACATGGT